>CAYOBW010000482.1:332-3712 GCA_964402115.1 uncultured Victivallales bacterium | reverse complement strand
TCGTGATCGCCTTGTTGTTGGTCGTCCATGTGCCGGTCTTGAACTCCACCGTGCCGCCGGTGGCTGCCCGCAAGGTCACGGTGTAACTGTTCGCCGTGAGATTCAGCGCGATGTTGCCGGCGTAGGTGGCTGTGCCGCTGGTATGGCTGCCGCCCATCGTGGCAACGTAAGCTACGCCGTTGGCGGCAACGGAGCCGACGGTCACGGCGCGGCCCACGGTGAACGGCCCGTTGATAAGTATGGAAGGAGCATCGCCGGCAAGCGTCGATCCGTTGCCAAGCACGATGGCGGTGACGGCGTTGCCGAAGGCACCGGTTCCTGTCCCGTCAGAGATGCCGGCCACCAGGCTGCCGGCCTGGATCGTCGTCGTGCCCGTGTAGGTGTTCGCGCCGGAGAGCGCCCAGGCGCCCACGCCGGACTTGGTCAAGGCGACTGTGCTCACGCCATTGTCTCCGATGGCCGCGGCGAGCGTGTTGATGCCAATATTCGTCCCCCTCAAAGCCAACGTCCGGGTCTTGCCTGCAGCCGCTGTACCGTAGGCGACACTGCCGATATTCGAGAACGTAATCGGGCCGGTTCCCGATGCATCCAACGTCACCGTACCACTGTTGGCCGCGGTGTTGAGCGTGAAGAGCCGGTCCGTCGTGGCCGTCGCGCCTGTGTACTGCAGTGTCGTCCCGTCGGCCAGCTGCAGATTCGCCGCCGCGGAGCTCGACTTGCCCAGCGGATTGGCATTGGCCACCACGTCGATTGACGAGATGCTCAACGTGCCGCCGCTGATCGTCGTCACACCGGTATAGGTGTTTGCGCCGGAAAGAACCCACTTGCCGGCGCCCCATTTCCCGATCGAGAGCGTCCCGCCGGCCGAGTTGGGGATGATTCCGGCAAAGGTGTTGCCACCCGTGTTGGAACCGTCAAAGTAGAACGTGCCCGTTCTGCCCGCCGCGACCGACATGTCGGCGTTGAACGTGATCGTGCCGGCGCCGCTGCTTTGGAGAGCAGTGATTGGATTGCCCATTCCATCAACTGTGCCGCCAAACGAGGAATTGAGCGCGAGTTGTCGAGTGTTCAGGACCAGATTTGCCGAGCCGTTATATATCGCAACTCCCCGCCAGCCACCTTTGCCGATAGAGATTAAGCCACCATCGCCGATGCTCGCAAAGCCGACGAAGTCATTAGCGTTCCCAGATGGCGGCAGAGAGAGGTTGCCGGTGAATGTGTTGTTCGGGCTGGAGAGGGCGATCGTATTGCCGTTGCTCCCCGAAACCGCGGTGATGCCACCCGCACCCGTGATGGCGCCACTGAACGTGGCGGTGTTGGCATTTGGATTCTGCAAACTCAAGACCACGCTGCTGCTAATGGCGATGGGGTGCGTGTAGGTGACGTTACCGGTGACGTTGATTCTGGAGTTCCCATTGACCGTGATGGCCGTGTTGGCCGCGCCCAGATTGCTGTCCGCGCCAATGACCACCGTGCCCCCGTTGAGAACCGTGCCGCCGCTGTAGGCGTTGGCGCCGGAGAGGGTCAGCGTGCCGGCGCCGGACTTCGTGATGCCTCCCGTTCCGGAGGTGATGGCGCCGAAGTGCGTGCCTTGCGTGACGGTGTCGGTGCGATTGAAGGCCAGGGTGCCGTTGATGACAATACTGCCAGCCGGATTGAGCTGGCCGGACGTGCCGGCGTTGCCCAGTTGCAGCGTGCCTTGGCTGATGGTCGTGGTGCCGCTGTATGTGTTGAGGCCCGAGAGCGCCAGCGTGCCGGCGCCGTTCTTGGCGATGCCCCCTGAGCCGCCGATGGCGCCGGAGATGGTGATGTTGCCGCTGCCGTCAACGGTCAGCAGGTTGCCGCCGTTGTCCACCGGGTCCGTCCCCACCGTGATCAAGCCGGCGGAATTGTTCAGCCAGGTCTGAGCGCCGCCCAGGGTGATGGGGCTGATGATGGTGGCGGCGACCCCGCCGGCGTTCTTGGTGATGCCGGCGTTGAGCGTGAGCGTCTGTCCGGCCGTGCCCAGCGTGTAGCCGGTGGTGATGAACGTGTTCAATGTCAGCGAGCGGACGGTCGTCGGGCTGGCGAGGGTGACCGCACCGCCGGCGCCGTTGTTACCAAACACCGCGTCATTCCACGCAAGCCAATTCTGATTGACCGAGCCGTTCCACCACCGGTTGGCGTCGAGCCAGGCCCCCGCGCCGTCGTTCGGTCCGGCAGTGCCTGCGTCCATGTCCCAGGTGAGGTTCAGGAGGGTCACGGTAAGGGTCGTGTCATCGGCGATGGCCGAAGTCGTGTTCAGGGCGTTGCCCGCGACGTCCCTCAGAACAGCGCCGGCATTGACCTGGAGCTGGAGTGTGCCGCCGCCTGTCAGCGTGACCGGCACGGTGAAGACCCCGGACGAGGTCTCGGTGACCGTGCCGAAGCTGATGGTTGCGGTACCCGCGTTGCCGAAGTCGGCGGCGGACACCGTGCTCGCGTCCATGTCCTCGCTGAAGGTCACCGTGTAGGTCACCAGGGCGCCCGCGTAGACCGGTCCGCCACCCTGGTTGTCGACGACGTCGCTGCTGGCGAGCGTGGGCAGGGTGCCATCCACGGTAAGGGTCGTGTTATCGGCAATGGCCGAAGTCGTGTCCAGGGCGTTGCCCGCCAGGTCCTTCAACTCGGCGCCGGCATTGACCTGGAACTGGAGGGTGCCGCCGCTTGTCGGCGTGACCGGTACGGTGAAGACCCCGGAGAATGGTGTGGTCTCGGTGACCGTGCCGATGCTGATGCCCGCGGTGCCCGCGTTGCTGAAGTCGGTGGCGTCAACCGTGGTGTCGTCCATGTCCTCGCTGAAGGTCACCGTGTAGGTCACCAAGGTGCCTGCGGGGATCAGTCCGCCACTCTTGTTGTCGACGATGGCGCTGGGGGCCAGCGTCGGCGGGGTGCTGTCGGTGCTCGAAACGGTAATGGTTGTGTCATCGGCAATGGCCGAAGTAGTGTCTAAGTCGTTGCCCACGAAATCTTTCAGAACAGCGCCGGCAATGATCTGGAGCTGGAGGTTGCCACCGGTTGTCGGCGTGGCCGGCACGGAGAAGACCCCGGGAGAGGTCTCGGTGACCGTGCCGATGGTGACGCTTGCGTCGCCCGCGTTGCCGAAGTCGGCGGCGGTCACCGTGCTCGCGTCCATGTCCCCGCTGAAGGTCACGGTGTAGGTCACCAGGGTGCCCGGTGCGACCGGGCCGCCGCTCTGATCATCAACGATGGCGCTACCGGCCAGCGTCGGTAAGACCGCCGAAATCTCGATGGCCGCGCTGCTGATGTCGCCGCCCGCATTGGCGTTGTTATCCAAGAAGAAATACAGGCGATCACCAGCGGCGACGCTCAGTCCGGAGAGCGAGTCCGTGAGCGGGGTA
>CAYOBW010000482.1:0-322 GCA_964402115.1 uncultured Victivallales bacterium | reverse complement strand
CGCGTCCATGTCCTCGCTGAAGGTCACCGTGTAGGTCACGAACGTGTTCTTGTTGATCGGCCCGCCGGCCTTGTCATCGACGATGGCGCTGCCGGTTAGCGTCGGCGGGGTGTTATCCACGGTAAGGGTCGTGTTGTCGGGAATCGCCGAGCTGGTGTTCAGGGCATTGCCCGCGACATCGTTCAGCACGGCACCGGCGTTGACCTTGAGCTGGAGGGTCCCGCCGGTTGTCGGCGTGGCCTGCACGGAGAAGACCCCGGGCGAGGTCTCGGTGACCGTGCCGATGGTGACGGACGCGCTGCCCGCGTTGCCGAAGTCGGTG
>CAYOBW010000481.1:0-3747 GCA_964402115.1 uncultured Victivallales bacterium | reverse complement strand
TCCTCAAAACTGTATTTCTCGACGCGGTCGCCTTCGGTCTCGGCGAAGCGGTTCAGGCGGTGGCTAGCTCCAGAACTGTGGGTCTTATGCCGATATCGGCATAAGACCCATTATGCCGACATTCGGATTATGCCGCATGGATTTCGATTTCTTTGGAAGAGTCGGGCGATCCGGGGTGAACGTGCGGCATAATCTTTGTGAAATCCCGACCGGCCGCTTGGCGGCGAACCCGCCTCAGCCGTCGGTCGCTCATTCCAGGCCGGGCCTTCGTCGTGAGTCTCAGCGGTGCCCAGCCACGTCCTGAGTTGACTCGTTGCCGTTCTGGGCTTGCGCCTTCTCGCTGCGTTCTTGCAACCAGTTTGCGCTATGCAAACCAATCCTCTCCTTACCAACCCGCCCAACGCTGCTGCCCCGAATACGGGCGGGGCGCTGGGCGATTATCCACAACAGTTCAAAGCCCACCTTGAAGGTCAGGGCTACAGACGGCAGACGGTGGCCAAGTATGTCCGCTGCATCGAGGCGCTGGGACGGCTCATGCGCCAGCACGGGGTCGGCTTGGGCGACTTGGATGAGGCGCAAACGGCGGCGCTGCTCGCCCAGATGGAATCGCCCTTGGGTCGGCGCACGAGCGCCAAGTACGTGGTTCGGCTCTTTGTTCGTTTCCTGAAAGCCCAAGGTGTCCCGCTGCCGGTCGCGATCCTCACGCCCAAAGCCAGCGCCCGCGCCGGCTTGCGGCGCGAGTACGAGGAATACTTGCGCCGCCAACGGGGCTTGAGCGAACGCACCATCTACTCTTGCTGGCGGCTGGCCGACCGTTTCCTGGAGTTCCGTTTCGGTGACGCGGTGGGCCGCCTGTCGGAGGTCACGTCGACGGACATCGCTGGATTCCTCCAGCACCTGCATTCCCGCCCGCGGCCCTGCCGCACCAAGACGCTGTCCACGCATTTGCGCACGTTCTTCCGGTACCTCTTTCAGGCGGGCAAGATCGCCACCAATCTGGCCGCGGGCATCCCCAGTGTCGCCCAGCGTTACGGCGCACGACTGCCCCGGCATCTGACGACAGAGCAGGTGGAAACCCTCCTGGCGGCAGTACGTTCGGACACGCCGCAGGGCCGCCGCAACTATGCCATGGCCCTACTGTTGGCCCGCTTGGGATTACGGGCGCAGGAGGTGATCGCCCTCCAACTGGAGGACATTGATTGGCGCGCGGGCGAGTTGCTGGTCCGTGGCAAGGGACAACGTCATGACCGGGTGCCGCTGCCCCAGGACGTGGGCGAAGCCTTGGCGGACTATGTCCGCTTGGATCGGGTGACGACTTCGCGGGTGCTCTTCGTCACCGACCGGGCACCGCACCGTCCTTTCAAGGGCGGACAGATGGTGAATGCGGTGCTCAAGGAGGCGTTTGCCAAAACTGGCTTGAAGCCACCGGCGCCCTATGTGGGCTCGCATGTGTTGCGACACAGTCTCGCGGTCCATCTGGTCCAGCGCGGGGCTTCCCTCGACGAGGTCAGTGACGTGCTGCGCCATCGCTCGCGGGTCTCGACGATGATCTACGCCAAGCTCGATGTGGGGGGCTTGCGCTCCGTCGCCCAACCCTGGCCAGTAACGGGAGGTGCCCAATGAGCCCCTTGTCACAAGAACTCGACCGCTATCTGATCCTCCGGCGCAGTCTGGGATACGACTTGCGCACTTCCGAGCGAGTGCTGCGAAGGTTGGTCGCCTTTGCCACACAGGAGAAGGCCGAGCACCTCACCACCCAACTCTTTCAGCGTTGGCAACAGGCCTTCGGGCACGCCCACCGGGCCACCTGGGCAGCGCGCCTCGGGATGGTGCGCCGTTTCGCTCAGTGGCTGCATGGGCTGGATGCCCGGCACGAGGTGCCGCCGCAGGCCCTCATCCCGTATGGCTATCATCGTGTCCGACCTTACATCTACAGTCCGGAGGAAATCCGGCGCCTGATCGCGGCCGCGGCGCAACTGCCCTCAGCCAACGGCATTCGCCGGCTGACCTACGCGACGTTCTTTGGACTGATCGCGGTCACCGGCCTGCGGATCAGCGAGGCCATCGCGCTCGACGTTGACGATGTGGACTTGGCCACCGGCGTGCTCACCGTGCGGCGCGGCAAACTCGGCAAGGCCAGGTTGCTGCCGCTTGCGGAGAGCACTCAGACCCAATTGGCCAGTTATGCCAAGGAACGGGACCGACTGCTGGGAGAGCGCCCCGCCTCCTTCTTTGTCTCGGACCACGCCCAGCGCCTCACCGACGGCGCGGTGCGGTATCACTTTGCGATCCTGAGCCAGCGCCTCGGCTTGCGGCCCACTCAACGCTTCCATCGACACGGGCGGGGGCCGCGCATCCATGATCTGCGGCACACCTTCGCCGTGCAGACGCTCCTCAACTGGTATCGCACCGGCAAGGATCCCGCGCAGGAAATGATCCAACTGACAACCTATTTGGGACACGGCAGTCCGGTCGCCACCTACTGGTACATCGAAGCCGTGCCTGAACTGATGGAACTGGCCGCCCAGCGCTCGTCGGCCGTTCTGGCCCCGGAGGTCCGCGTATGAACCCGGCCAATCTTCCAGCGCTGCTCCAGCAGTTCTTCACCGAACGGCTCAGCGCCCAGATGGAAGCCAGCCCGAACACCATCGCCGGCTATCGCGACACCTTCCGTTTGCTGCTACGCTACGCCACCGAGAAGACCGGGCGGGCGCCGACCCAACTGCGCCTCGAAGATGTGGACGCCACCTTGGTGGGTGACTTCCTGACGCAACTCGAAACGACCCGGAGCAACAGCGCCCGCAGCCGGAACACACGGTTGGCCGCCATCCGATCCTTCTTCCGCTTCGTGGCGATGCAGGAACCGGCCCAACTGCTCCATTGCCAGCGCATCCTCGCCCTGCCCGGCAAACGTTACGTGCGCCGCACGGTGGACTTTCTGGACCAGGCCGAGATGCAGGCGCTGGCCGCCGCCCCGGACCGTTCCACCTGGGTGGGCCGCCGGGACCATGCGCTCCTAACCGTGGCCCTGCAAACCGGCTTGCGCGCCTCAGAACTGATCCACTTGCGCCGCAGTGATGTCGTGACCGGAACCGGCGCCCACCTCCGGTGTGAAGGCAAAGGACGCAAACAGCGGGCGACCCCGCTGCGACGGGAAACCCTCCAAGTGCTTGAGCTTTGGCTCAAGGAGCGAGGCGGCGGGGACCCCGATCCGCTGTTCCCAACTCAGCGCGGAGACAAATTGAGCCGGGATGCGCTGGAGCACCTGGTGCGCCGACACACCCTGGCGGCGGCCAAAGCCTGCCCTTCGTTGAAGAGCAAACGCGTCAGCCCGCATGTGCTCCGCCACAGCACGGCCATGGACCTGCTGCATCATGGTGTGGATCAAACCGTGATCGCGCTCTGGCTGGGGCATGAAAGACTTGAAACCGTGCAGATCTACACGCACGCCGATCTCCGGCTCAAAGAAAAGGCACTCGCCCGCCTGAGCGCCCCGAACTCCAAACCCGGACGCTATCATCCCGACGACAAGTTGCTGGCCTTCCTCGAAGCCCTCTGATTATGCCGCATCGCCGCGCCGGAATGCCCCGCCAGCAAAGGCGGCCCGCGTCCGGCGCGGCATAATCCGAATGTCGGCATAATGCCCAAACTCACCCAGCAACAGCTTGAAGCCCATCTCTGGGGCGCGGCCAACATCCTCCGCGGCAAGACCGCCGGCCAGGACTACAAGAACTACATCCTGTCCCT
>CAYOBW010000480.1:0-3803 GCA_964402115.1 uncultured Victivallales bacterium | reverse complement strand
TACGCTAGGTGGAGACGAACGGGCTCGAACCGTCAACCCCCGGCTTGCAAAGCCGGTGCTCTCCCAATTGAGCTACGTCCCCAAACAAAAAACTGAAACGCGACGTGCGAAATCCAGGCATTAAACCGCGGCTGTCAGCGTGTTCATTTCGGATTTCGTGCTTCGGATTTGAATTGAGTGGGCGCACGAGGAGTCGAACCTCGGACCTCGTCGTTATCAGCGACGCGCTCTAACCAACTGAGCTATGCGCCCAACGTCCCTGGCATGGCCCAATTCTAAACGCTTCAGAGCCGCTGTCAAAGGGGAGCAGAAAGCGATCTGACACGCGGACAAGAAAAGGTCCGATCGGGCCTCTCGCGTTTTGGCCCCTTTTCATGACCGCTGGCGGTTCGTGCTAGCAGTATCGCCGGAATAATCGTCAAAATCAGCCCAGTTTTGCTATCCCCAGCCTCGCCACAAAACCGAACAATTAGACGAAGTTTCCCAAACTTGGTTCAGGGAGAGACCAGACATGCTACTCGCTATCCGCCGGATTTCTCTTTTGCTTAGTTTCACCATTCCCGCCACCTTGGGGGGCGCTGAAGCAGCCGGAGCGAAAGTGACGCCGGCCCAAGCACTGGGACTTCGTCCCATCCACGGCGATATCGAGTACGACACGCCCGCCGAGGCGGACGTGGCGAAATGCAGCATCCAGGTGAAATCCGAACCGGGCGTCGCGGGCTGGCTGGTACTGGATCAAGGCGGTCAACTGCTGCGCCGGTTCCTGGACACCAACGGCGACAACAAGATCGACCTGTGGTGTTACTACAAGGGCGGCATCGAGGTATATCGGGATATCGACGCGGATTTCAACGGCAAGGCAGACCAGTATCGCTGGCTGGGCACGGCGGGCATGCGTTGGGGGCTCGACACCAACGAAGACGGCAAAATCGAGCGTTGGAAGTCGATCTCGGCCGAGGAGGTCACGGCCGAGGTCGTCTCGGCGCTGGCCGCACGCGATGCGTTGCGATTCCAGTGCGTCCTGCCCTCGACGCAAGAACTGACCTCGCTGGGTCTGGGCGAAGTCCAAGCCAGGGAGATCGCCAAGAAGGTCGCCGAAGCTGCGAGTGGGTTCGCTGCAGTGGCCGCCAACCAGTCGGTCGTCGACACCAAGTCCAAATGGATCAACTTTGGCGCGAACCGGCCGGGTGCAATTCCGGCGGGCTGGGAGGGCGCTACACGAGACGTGACGGTCTATGACAATGCGTCGGCGATCGTGGACACAGACGGCAAGACGGCCCAAATCTCCGTGGGGACGCTTGTTCAAGTCGATGGAGGCTGGCGGGTCATCGATCTGCCGGCGAACCTTTCCGATGCCCGTACGGCGAGTGTCTCGGGCGGCTATTTCTTCCAGCAAGCGATCCTTCGGCAACCGGAAGCGACGGGCACCGAGGAAGGGCTGAGCGAAGCCGTGCAGAAACTGCTTCGCGAACTGGAACGACTCGACAAGGCGCTGGAAGCCGCCTCCGGTCCGGAGGAACTTGCCAAATTGCATGCCAGTCGAGGGGAAGTCCTGGAGCAGTTGGCCCAAAACGCATCCTCGGCAGAGGATCGTGAGAATTGGCTTCGCCAACTGGCCGACGGCATCCTGGCCGCGGTCCAGGCGGGCGGCTACCCGGGAGGTGTCGAGCGACTCAAGTCACTGCACGAAAAATTGAAGCAGCAAGCGGCCGACGCGGGACTGGCGGCGCACGTCGAGTACCTCTTTCTGCTCGCCGGATACAGTCAACAACTGCAGCAACCCGAGGCGGACTACCCCAAGATTCAGGAGCAATGGCAGGGCGACTTGCGGAACTTCGTGACAGCGAACCCGAAATGCGAAGATGCGTCCGAAGCCATGCTGCAACTGGCCCTCGGTGAGGAATTTAACGGCAAGTCGGACGAAGCCATCGGTTGGTACGCGAAGATCGTCGAGGGATTTCCGAAAGCACCACAGGCGGCAAAGGCGACCGGCGCCAAGCGGCGGCTAGAATCCGTGGGCAAGACGATCACGCTCAGCGGGAACACGTTGGATGGCAAGGCCGCCACGTTGGATCTTTACCGCGGACGCACCGTCCTGGTTCACTATTGGGCCACTTGGTGCGAGCCTTGCAAGCAAGACTTAGTCCTGCTCAAGCAGGTTCAGGCGAAGTACGCCAAGCAGGGCTTCTCGCTGCTGGGCATCAACCTGGACACCGATCAATCCACGGCGATCACGTACCTGCAAAGCAATCCCTTGTCGTGGCCGCAGATGCACGAGCCCGGCGGATTGGACAGCCGCCTAGCCACCGAGCTTGGCATCCTGACGCTGCCGACGATGATTCTGATCGACAAGGATGGTAAGGTGATCAACCGGAACATCCACGCCGCCGAACTGGACGGCGAATTGGGAAAACGCCTGCGATAGGCAATATCTTTAGCGTCATTTGCAGAATTTTCAAAAAGAACCGGATCGGCAGACAGTTTCGCGAAGGGCATCGTTGCGAGAACGTTCTCGCAACTCCTTTGTCCAGTATTCCTTACGTCGATTCCGCCGCTTTTTCAAGGTTCGATTCTCTTAGGCATGGAAATCGCACTCCCTGGTGAGCATGGCAGCTGGTATATTTCGCCTGCTGCTTCTCATGCCACCTGGAACGGAGTCTGGGAGTCACGAACCATGCCGCCGCTTGTTGAGGTTCTTGCCGTCGTGGCGATTTTCGCGATCCAACTGGCTGGTGCGGCCAGCGTTGTCCACACCCGGCTGAGGGAACGCTCGCTGGCAGCCGCCCGCTCGCAGAAGTGGTTCTTCATTCTGCTGCTGGCCGTCGGTCTGGCGACCATGATTGGCATCCAGACGGGTCACAGCACCTGGCTGTCAGGGGCTGCCACGCTGGGCCTGATGGCCATCGGCGGCACCGTCGACTTTCGCACCGAACGTCGCAGCCCCGCGTATTAGGCCGGATGATCAAATTCCGTTCGATACGCTTTGCCGCACTTGACGCACGCGCTGGCCGCTGCGGTCGATTCGACCCGCCGCCAGACGTGATCGCACTCACCTAGCGGCTTTTGGTCCGCGATTCCGCACTTGGGACAGACGCCTGGCGGAAATGCGAAGCCCGTGTCAAATTCGTGCTGGCAGCCGTTGTTCAAACGCTCAGCATTGCCCTCGCGGTTCCGTTTCCGGCGAGCGGTGGTCTCGGCTTGGATGGCATCCAATTCTTTCAGCTCTCTGCGGTCTTCGTACAGTGTGAACAAGTACTTCGCGGACGAATACAGCAGCGCGATCAGAATCGTCGCTGGCAGAATCAGCAGCATCGCAAAGAAGAACAATTCCTTCATGACGGGCTCCTACCTCCGGTTCACTTCCCACGAAAATCCGCTCAGCCGGTCTCCGGCATGAATGTCGGCATGACGATGCCCTGGGGTGGTGTCCAGTCGCCACGCGATTGGGCGAAATGCAGCTCGCAATTGACCGCCCCCCACGAGTACATCGTGTGTACCAGTTGCGGACATTCGGCAGGCACCAGCCAAACCGGCTGGCGGCCCTGGTTTTGATTCAACTCGGCCAAGATCAAAGCCGCCGCATCTTCTTCCGTTCGCATGACACCGGGGCCGAGCATGTTGCTGGCCGGATGAGCCACCGAGACGAGAAAACCGTCCAGGCCGCCTTGCTTCCCCTCCAGGACCGAAACGTGCCAGATCCCATCGGGGTTCTCGACAAAGTACCGCAGGTCATTCTCTCGCCGGAGGTGGTTCACGTTCCACTCCAACTCGACCATCGCCGCAAGGTCGTGCTGGGTCGCCTG
>CAYOBW010000479.1:0-3805 GCA_964402115.1 uncultured Victivallales bacterium | reverse complement strand
GGAGTCAGCGTTCAAAACCAAACTCCAATTCATTGGCCCAGTGCGTGGCCCAGTCGTTGTGGAAGGTGAGCGGGTTCTGTTTGGAGACGCTGCGACCCGCGGCCAGTTCAAACGCACTGCCGCCGTTGTTCACCCGGAAGCTGAACTTCACCGGTTGGCCGGCATCCATCCGTGCTTTCACTTCCGGAAACTCGCTCCACGGGATGGCGCACTCGATGACGTTGTCCTTCACCACGAGCTTCGCTTCGCCTTTCACCGGCCCGCCGTCAATCGGCGCCTTGGGCTGGCGCGGGAAGAAATGTTTTCGCATCATGCCGGGCCGCTGGAGACAGAAGATTTCCGTGCCGCCACCGTGGGCCTCGCCCACCTTGTTCAGCGCGAACTCGTAGTCCGTGTCGAAGTAGGCGCAGAAGCGCGGCATGGTGCCGGCGGGATGCTGGAGATACGGCTTCTGCTCCGGCGGGATCGCGTTGAAGGCGATTTGCACGTTGTGTTTGCCGTTGCCCGAGGGGATGTCGAAATCCTTGCGATAGGAGAAGCGCCGCACGCCCTCGGGCCAGGTCAGTTCCTTGCCTTTGCTCGTGACCTTCTCCGGGTAGAAGAAGTCGTCGTCGTGGCGCGTTTCGTAACGGATCAGCCCGTCCATCTGCGGCACCTTGGCGGCGAAGTAAAAGAACTTGTCGTCGTAGGCCAGCCAGGCCGTGACGGCACCGCTGCCGCTCTGGCGGTCCCAGTTCACGAACGGGAGGTAAGCCTTCTCCGTCTGGCTCGTGCCGACGGTCTTGGCGCTGGTCTGCGGAATCACGCCTTGCCAGTCGTCGAGGTTGCCATCGACCGTGACGGTGCGCTTGGCGATGACATTCGCGTGGATCAACTCGGCGTGCTTCTTCACACCATCGGTCTTGGCGTCGAACGTGGCGAGCAGCTTGTAGTTGTTGTCGGGCGTGGGTTGACCTTTGGCCACGGCGACGTAGAGAACCCTTGTTTCGTGGGGTTCGAGCGAGAGCGTTTGTGCTGCCGGCAACATTTCCAAACCATCCACCTGCACGTTGAACCGTCCACTCACGCGCCGATTGAGGACGTTGGTGACCTTAAACTTGATGGTGGGCTTGGCGGTGACCGGCACGGTGAAGTCGTGCGCCGCGATCTCCACCGGTTCCACTCCGGTGACGGCGGCCTTGGCGATGGCCGCAAGCAGCTTCTGGAACGAGCCGGGGCGGCCATCGGAGCGCAGAAAATAGCCAAGCTCGTTCAGCGGCACTGTGATCTTTCCAGCCCTCGACGGCACCGGGTTCGCGTAGAAATCGTGGAGCACGAACTGGCCGCCGCCATCGGGGAGTTCCATCTGCGCGTTCGTGGCCAGGCCCACCGAGCGGAAGAGCGTGAGGTTCCGGTCGTAGCTGGCGCCGAGGTCACCAACGATGACCACCGTGCCGTCGTCGGGATTGACGGGACCGGCGTGTTCGCCGCCGACCAGGCCGGGCAATCCGTCGAAGACAAAGATCCACGGCAAACCGTTCTTGAAGAGGATTTCCTTGAAGGCCCGCTGGCCGATGAATTTCTGACAGGCCGCCACCGCCGCGCCCGGCGCCCAGACTTGCGCCACGGCGTATTCCTTGCCGCTGATCTTCGGCTTCTGCGAGGTGAACACGTTGCCGGCATAGATGCCCGCGGCCCGGTCCTGGCCCATCGCGCGCATGGAGGCGATCACTCCCGCGACGCGGTCGTCGGAGTTGGCCACCCAGCTTTCGGTGTCCCAGACTTTCACCCGGCCGTATTCGCCCTGACGGTTCATCCACTTTGGCTCCAGCGCCGGATCGGCGGCCAGCGGCTGGTAGTGGATGCTCACGAAATCGAGCCACGGCAGAAACGTGTCCTGGCCATCGCAGAAGAGCTTGTCGCGCGTGTTTGCCGAAGAGCACGCCCCACCGATGAGCACTTTGATACCGGCTTCCTGGCGCGCTTCAAGCACGGCCTCGGCCATGACCTTGTAGAGTTCGCGGTAGCGAGGAATATCCGCGCCCCAGCCCGAAATGGACACGCCTTCCCAAGGTTCGTTCCACAATTCGACCGCGTTGATGGGGCCTTTGGGCCAGCCGTGCTGGATGAGCACGTTCTTGAGATAGCGCTTGAACTCCGGGTCGAAGGACGGAACCCACGCGAGATCTTCCTTCGCCCCTTCGATGATCTCGCCGTTCTCGCGCAGCCAAGGCCGGCCGCGACCGAGCGGCATCTGTTCGCGGGGCGTGCCGCCACAGCCCACGGTCAGCAGGAGCGTGAGATCGTTCGTCATCGCCCAATCCACGTGCGCGTCGCGAATCGTGTTGTAGCCGCCCTCGGTGCGCGCGCCTTTCACGCCCAGCCGCTTGAAGACATTGAAGACGACCGGCGACATTTCGTGCGGCCAGCCCAGGTCCATCGCGTAGGTGGGCAGCCAGACGCGCCCCGGCTCGGGTGCGGGCACGCGGACACACGTGGCGGCAAAGGCGCGTCCGCGCTCGCCCAGATCGAAGATCAGCGCGTATCCACCGAAGGTGTCACCAATCTTGGGCTTCACCGTGACGAAGCCGCCCTCCGCCGGCATGTCCACGGCCATCGTGCTGGAACTGGTGTCGGCGATTTTGAACACAACGGGTTTCCACCAATCGCCGGGCTTGCCCTTGGTGCCGTATTGAAGCACGTCCACCTTCAGCGTTCCTTTGAACGGCTGACCTGGTTTGAGAAAGAACGTGAACTCCGCCACATCTCCCGGGCAGAGCACGTTAGCACCGAGATTGCAGGAGGTTTGTTGCACCGACCAGCCCTTGGCCGAGATGCGGAAGGACTTGTCGAAATCCTCCATCTTGGAGCCTGTGGTCATCTGAGCGCGAGCGGCCCAGGTGGAGATCGCGATGATAACTGGTGTGGCAAATAGTAGTCGTTTCATGGTTGCGATGTTTTTCAGATTCGTTTGGTTTCAAGCGTTACCGACATGAGTGCATTCGGTTCCAGGTGGAGAGTCAAAGCGATTCAGGCGGCCGACGAACGCAAGTGAAGTTTCATCGGAACCGGAAAAACATGTTGGCGGTGACAGGATTGGTCTGGGGATTGGACTGGCTGTGCCACCGACCCCATGTGATCAGACCGCAGCAGCATAAACCCCCGCGTCCCGCTCCGGGTAACTCTCGTAAATGTGCTCGAACAGGGCCGAGCACTTCTGCGCGTAGAGCGGCTTGTCGTAGGCGCGGGGCAGGCCGGTGTCCAGCACGTCTTCGATGGTGAGCTTGAGCTGCGACCGGGCGGTGGATTTCTGCCGCCAGTTCAGCACGAGCAACGCTTTGATGCGGTCAAGCAGCAGCGTGGCCACCTTCTTCACTTCAGCCCGCTCGTCCGCGCTCAACTCCGGGGCCGGGCGCGTGAGAATGTCGAAGATGACCAGTTCTTCCTCGGTCAGCATCGAAGTAATGGCCTTGTTCACGCCGAGGAACTGATGATTCTGGCCGAGGATTTTAACCAGCCCGGCCTTGTGCTCCGAGAACAGCGTGAAATTCTCCACCAGGTCGAGCAGCCGCGTCTGGTCGCACGTGCCGCGCAGCACCACCTCCAGCGACACCCGGCGCGGCTCGTCCTCGCGCTCGATGCGTTGAATGCCAGTCCGGCTCGGACCTCGAAGAACCGCTCCCAATCCGCCGTGAGCGAGCCGACGCGGCTGTCCGTGCCGTTCGAGGCGATGAGCAGCGCGTTGAACCAAAAGAGCTGCGGAATCTCCGCCTTGTAGTGCGTCAGGTTCTCGTCGAACGCCGCGCGCGCGGGCACGCCGGGCTTC
>CAYOBW010000478.1:0-3806 GCA_964402115.1 uncultured Victivallales bacterium | reverse complement strand
GGTGACGCTGGTCCGGTTAGTCAAAGCTCGTTTGGCGTCCTCGGCTTCCTGCAGCAGCATCTGCAGCGCCACCGGATCTTGCCGGGGGTCGGTCCCGTGTTTTTCCAGGTAGTGCTCGGCAACGAAATCGACAATCCGGCGGTCCCAGTCAATACCTCCCAGTTGGACGTCGCCGTCGGTCGCTACCGCGGTGTACTGACAGCCCTCCAACTGCATCAAGGTGACGTCGAACGTGCCGCCGCCCAGGTCGTAGACCAGAATCGTTTCCGCCTGCTTTGCCTCGCCCGTCGACAGAACGAAACCGGCTTGCACGCCGTACGCGATCGCGGCGGCCGTGGGTTCGTTGATGATGTCCAGGACTTTCAGGCCAGCCAAGCGACCGGCGTCCATGGTGGCCTTGCGGCGAGGCTCATTGAAAAACGCCGGCACGGTAATTACGGCGTCTTGCACTTCGCCGAGTTTGTGTTCGGCGTCCTGACGCAATTTCCGCAGGATCGCCGCCTGAACCACCTCGGGAGGCAGCCGTGTGCCGCGAATCGGTTTGTCACAGAACGGCTTGCCCATCTCGCGTTTGACGTACTGCAGGACCGATTCCGGTTCGTACACCGCCGCTTTCACCGCTTCCTTGCCGACGACGACCTGGTCCTGCTCGAAATACACGGCGCTGGGTGTGCTCAGATCGCCCTCCGCATTCAGGATCGACTGCGGCATGCCATTCCGCTCCAAACTGGCCACGACGGAAAACGTCGTGCCGAGATCGATTCCAATGACTGAGCCCGGCTGGCTGCTCACAGTGGGTTGCCCTCAACATGCAGGAAATACGATGTCAACGCGTCTATACAAGTTAACATCCTACGTGCCAAGGGAGCGACGTTGAAGGGGGGATGGCGAGTGGGGACCAGTCAAGAGTCGAAAGTCCCGAGTCCAGAGCCGCAAGGTTCAAAGGACGAGGGCAAGCGGGAAATCTCCTCACTTTGCTGGTTGACTGATGCCGGATGAGCAAAACCGCCTAGTGCCGACCGGCATGGCTGGAGCAGTCCCTGACGCCAATCGTTTTTCCAGCATACGTCCAGACTAGCCCGCCAAGGCGGTGGCGTCTTTGGCAAAATCTTCCTCGAACATGTACGGGCAGAAGTACTTGGCCACCTGTTTCGCCAAGACTTCGACAAACAGCGCGCGGAAGCGGGCTTCGGTCATTTCCGTGGCGTGCCGCGGCCCGTTTTGAGGGAACGTGAAATCGGGCATGGTTCGGCGGAAGGCGACCTTGCCGTCGTCCAGCATGTCGTACACCGTGATGGTCAGCGTGACGCGTCCCTGGTACAAAGTCTGGCCTTCATGCAAGCGCAGGTCCCCCACATCAATGCCCAGCACCATGTCGGCATTCACTCCGCGTCCAATCTCGCGATAGTCCATCTGGTTCCAGTCGTTGCTATCGATCCAATCCGCAACGTCGTCGGGCGGGATCACTTCGATCTTGTCGCCTTGTTCCTTGAACGCCATGCCCACGCGGCGTTCCAGCAGCGAGCAGAAGGAATTCGGCCCGTACGAGCTCGAATTGGAAACGCAAACCACCGCCACGCGTTTCTCCTTCATGCCATCGAATTCCGGGTCGATCTTGTTTCCACCGTTCACCCAATACAACAGCTGCGCGGTCAGGCCGACACAGCCGCTGCTGGTTGCGACGACCGCCGCCAGCCCCAACAACAAGACGATTTGGCCTGCCCCGCGGAGACCGACAAACATGTGCATATCCCTGTGTCAAGGTGCGAGAAAGAAGCGGACACTCCAATCGATCAGCGTTACCGCCACCAGCCACCAAACGGCAATGAACACCACCCGCTCGTCAAGCGGCCTCCACAGCCAACGTCCGCGCCAACCAGAGATCAACGACCACGGCGCCAACAACCCCGTTACCAGTCCCAGCAACGCACCACCCACGTTGTCCCGGAACGCGACGCCGACCCGGCCTCGTACCAAGTGCGACCACGACGTCGTCATCCCGCACGAAGGGCAGCGATAGCCCGTCAACTGTCGAAATGTGCAGGGCGGCAAGCCCAGCTGTTCGTGCGTACCGAACCCTCGCGAGTCGGGAGCCACGGCTCCCGCCAATGCCAGCAACGACAGCAATGCCGCGCCGGCCGAAACCAGGACGACCCGCTGAGCCCACGGAAGCAGCGATGAAGGAGTTTGCAACGGTTCCACAACAATCAAAAAACGGGTGGAAGAATAGCGGCGCAAGCAAGTCCCCGCAAGGTCGATTCGGTGGGACTTGCATGCAAGCATGCAACGCCGCCGTCTGCGCCGGCTCCGCGGCAATCGACGCGATTGTCGACCAGGACAACCTGTTTTGTTGACAACTGGTGCGTTAGGCCCCTATGATCTACCGCAGCGCGATCGAGCGCACGGATCCTGGTCGGAGGCATCAATCACGCTCCGTGGGCCCAGCTGGCGGTCGAGTGCGTCATACCGCAAGCGGTAGCCATTGTCTCGTTTGGCCGCGTGCCCAACGGGCCGCGCGATTGGCGTCCGGCTGCTTGTTTCCCAAGCGAGGCGAGTTGCCCACGCCGTTAAACGAGGCGGTTCCATCCTTAACCGCGTGCCGTGTGGCATCGGTCCGTTCTCCTCCAACCGTGCCTGAACTTGGGATGCTTGTCAACAATCCTCTGGTCACCCCGACGATCCAACCCGCAGTGCATGTAGCACATGGCGGCGGTCCCTACCTCAACACACGCCGAGCCTTGAAACCCATCACGCTTTTGCCAGTCTGCGGCAAACGGGTGCTGCTGAAGCCGAATATGGGCCGAGTTGCGGATGCGGGATCCGGGATCGTCACGCACCCCGAAGTCGTTGCCGCGGCGATCGATGCGTTCCGCGAAGCCGGAGCCGAGGTGGCTGTGGGAGAGAGTCCCATTGTGGGCGTCAAAGTCATGGAAGCCTTCGAGGCGGCGGGAGTTACAGCCATCGCCAGGCAGCGGGATTGCCCGTTGATCGACATGGACCGCCGGCGGTTCGTCGAACTGCCGGTGCCTCAGGGACAAGTGATCCGCACCCTCCGGGTGTGTCCGGAGGTGCTGGAGTACGACTTCGTCGTGTCCATTCCCGTGATGAAAATGCACATGCACACCGGAGCCAGTCTGGCGGTCAAGAACATGAAGGGCTGTCTGTGGCGGCGGAGCAAAGTCGAGTTGCACATGCTGCCGCCGGTCGCAGGCAGTGAGGTCAAGTCTCTGGACGTCGCGATTGCCGACTTGGCATCCGTTCTCCGACCGCACTTAGCGATTATCGACGGCACCGTGGGCTTGGAAGGTCTGGGCCCCAGCGCGGGACGTCCCAAGCCGCTGGATGCCGTGGTGGTCAGCATTGACGCCTTTGCCGCGGACGCCGTAGCCTGCCAATTGATGGGCGTAGCGGCCGAGTGCATCCCGCATCTACGGCTGGGCGCTGAACGCGGCTACGGGGTGATCGATCTCAGGAGAGTGAATGTGACGCCGGATCATTGGCGCGCTTTCGTTACGCCGTTTGAACGTCCGCCGGAAAATCTGACGATCGAGTTTCCCAACATCACGGTCCTGGATCAGAGTTCGTGCAGTGCGTGCCAGTCGACCCTGCTGCTGTTCCTGAATCGTTACCGGGAACGCATCTTTGACTATTTTCCATCCGAAACGCCAATCCGGGTCGCCATCGGCAAGGGGCACACGGATGTGCCCGAGGGAACTCTGCTGATCGGCAACTGCACACTGCACCATCGCGACAAGGGCATTTTTGTCCCCGGGTGCCCCCCTGTCGGCAGCCAGATTCTCGCGGCC
>CAYOBW010000477.1:0-3865 GCA_964402115.1 uncultured Victivallales bacterium | reverse complement strand
GCCCGGCCAAGGGCCAAGGACTACCGCAGCGCCTACGGCGGGGGTGGACGTGACGCGGACCGCTCTCCACCGCCCGTTACCAAGGCAGAAACTCAAACCCGTTGGGAAGGATGTCTGCTCTCACACCAGGCCTGTCTCAGACACCTGCCGGTGGCCATCATGCGAACTGCTGTTCGCGCTGGACCGGATTCGGCGCGTGGCCTAACCTCCTGTTCATGGAGGGGTGTCATCTATGCGTACGAAGCGAGTATCTGTGAAGCACTTGGCGCGGACTGCGAGCGCAGCCGCGCGGGCAGGGCTGCGGTTTGTGCTGGTTCTTCTGGCGGGCGCCTGGGCGGTTTCGGCCGCGACGCTTGAGGACGGTTTCCGGACACCTCCGCCCGAGGCGCTTACCCGCGTGTGGTGGTGGTGGCTGAACGGGAACGTGGACAAGGCCGTGATCACGCGCGACCTCGAGGCGATGCACGCCAAGGGCATCGGCGGCGTGAACATCATCGACGCCGGCGGGGCCGGCCAGCGCACGACGGTCACCGTGCCCCCGGGCCCCGTTTTCGGCTCGCCCGCGTGGCGGGAGCTTTTCCGGCACGCGCTGGCGGAGGCGGAGCGGTGCAAGATCGAGGTCGGGCTGAACATCCAGAGCGGGTGGAACCTGGGCGGGCCCGACGTGACGCCGGACGAAGCGGCCAAGCTGTTCGTGTGGTCGGAGTGCACGGTCCAGGGAGGGGCGCCGGTTGCCCGCGATCTGGAGCGGCCGGCGAAGCTGACGGGGGGTTACTACCGGGACGCGTTCGTCCTGGCCTGGCCCGCGCGGGTGGGCGCGGAGCCCGCCGCGCTGCGCGCGAGCAGCACGCAGGAGGGGTCGGACGCGGCGCGGGCCGTGGATGGGAGCAGCGAGACCTACTGGGTGTCGGCCGAGGGCTTCGCGGGCGGGCAGACGCAGTGGCTGGAACAGGCATGGGCGGAGCCGGTAACCGTGCGCGGCACGACCGTGGCGCCGCGGCCGCAGTATGGCCCCCGGGCCTGCGAGGTCCAGAGCCGACAGGACGGCGGGGCGTGGCAGCGCGTGGCCGCGTTCGAGCTCGAGAACGGGGCGCCGCGCACGGTCACGTTCCCGCCCGTCACGGCGCGCGCCTTCCGGCTGGCGCTGCGCTCGGGGTTCGACCCGCGCGAGCCCGCGCAGCCGCGGAACGTGCAGGTGGCGGAGTGGTCGCTGGACGGGGCGGGGACCGCGGGTGCGCGGCGGGCGCCGATTCGCGATCTCGTGGACAAGACCTCGGCCCGCGAGATGGGCGGATCGTGTCCGCGCACGGCGCACCTGCTGGCGGACGTGCCGGAGGTGGCAGGGGAGCAGGACGCGCAGCCGGGCGATGTGGTCGACCTGACCGGGAAAATGCGGGGCGACCGCCTCGGCTGGACGCCGCCCGCCGGCGTGGCGCGCTGGGTGGTGCTGCGGTTCGGCTACACCGTGGCGCCCCACGCGCGCGTCTCCACGTGCAGCCCCACGTGGGAGGGACTCTGCGTGGACTATCTCGCCGAAGCCCCGCTGCGGGCGTACTGGCAGCGCAACGTGGCGCCGCTGCTGGCGGACGGGGCCGGACGGCTGGGGAAAACGTGGAAGTACATACACACGGACAGCTGGGAGCTGGGCGGCGTGAACTGGACGCCGGAACTCCCCGCGGAGTTCAAGGCGCGCCGCGGCTACGACCTGCGGCCCTGGGTCCCGGTGCTGGCGGGACGGATCGTCGGCAGCCGCGCGCTGAGCAACCGGTTCCTGAATGACTTCCGGCGGACGATCGGCGACTGCATTGCCGACCGGCATTACGGGGTCATGGCGCAGCTGGCGGCGGCGCACGGGCTGGGCATTCACCCGGAGAGCGGCGGGCCGCACGGGGCGCCGGTGGACGGGCTGCAGTGCATGGGCCGCAGCGCGCTGCCCATGATGGAGTTCTGGGCCAAGTCCGCGACGCACCGCGTCAAGGAAGAGGACCGGATGTTCGTCAAGCAAGGCTCCAGCGCGGCGCACACGTACGGGTTGCGGGTGAACCAGGCGGAGGGCTTCACGACCATCGGGCCGCATTGGGAGGAGACGCTGTGGGACAACCTGAAGCCCGCCTTCGACCAGGCATTGTGCGAGGGGTTGAACCGGCTGATGTGGCACGCCTTCACGTGCACGCCGGCCAGTGCGGGGCTCCCCGGTCAGCAGTACTTCGCGGGCACGCACCTGGACCCGAACGTCACCTGGTGGCCGATCTCCGGCCCCTTCTTCGACTACCTGAACCGGGGCCAGTTCCTGATGCAGCAGGGGTTGGCCGTGGCCGACGTGCTCTTCTACTACGGGGACTGGGTGCCGAACTTCGTGAGGTTGAAGAAGGATGATCCGGCGCGGGCGCTGCCGGAGTTCGATTACGATGTCTGCAACGAGGAGGTGCTGCTGCAGCGGGTGGCGGCGCAGGACGGCCGGCTGGTGCTGCCCGATGGCATGACGTATCGCGTGCTGGTCCTGCCCGCGGCGCCGTGCCTGTCGCTGCCCGCGCTGCGCAAGGTCGCCGCACTCGTGCGCGGCGGTGCGACGGTGATTGGCGAGCGGCCGCTGCGGACCACCGGACTGGAGGGGTTCCCGGACTGCGACGCGGAGCTGGGCCGGCTGGCGGTTGAGCTCTGGGGGCCGGCGGACACGCGGGCGACGAACGGCGTGCGGCGTGTGGGCGCCGGGCGGGTGGTGTGGGGGCGGACGGCGCGGGACGTCCTGCGGAGCGATGGCGTGGCGGCGGACGTGGAAGTGCGGCCGGAGCCGGCGGACGCGCGCTTCGAGTGGGTGCACCGGACCGCCGGGGACAGGGAGATCTTCTTCGTATCGAATCAGGATGGGCGCGCGGTGCGGGCCGAGGTGCGGTGCCGCGTGAGCGGGCGGGCGGCCAGCCTGTGGGATCCCGTGACCGGCGCGATCCAGCCGATCGAGGGGCGCGAGGCCGGGGGACGGACGGCGGTGACGTTGCCCTTCCAGCCGTACGGGAGCTGGTTCGTGGTGTTCCGCACGGGCGCGCAGGCAGGGGAGGGGCAGCGCGCCGTGCTGGCGCGTCACGGGGCGGCTCTGCGGCCCGCGGGGAGCGTGGCGGGACCGTGGCAGGTGACGTTCGACCCGGCGTGGCAATCCCCGTCCGAGGTGACTTTCGCGGGGCTGGACGACTGGTCGAAGCGCGCCGAGCCGGACATCCGGTACTACAGCGGGATCGCGGTCTACCGGCGCACGTTCGACTTGCCGGCGGGTGCGGCGGGCGGCGGGGCGCTGTACCTCGACCTGGGCGTCGTACACAACCTCGCGGAGGTCCGGCTCAACGGACGCGATCTCGGTGTCCTGTGGTGTCCGCCGTGGCGCGTGGCGATCACGGATGCGGTGCAGCCGGCGGGCAATGCGCTGGAGATCCGCGTGGCCAACTTCTGGCCCAACCGGCTGATCGGCGACGCCGCCCTGCCGCCGGAGAAGCGCCGAACGCGGACGAACGTCACGAAGTTCAAGCCGGACCTGCCGCTCAACCCCTCCGGTCTGCTCGGCCCCGTGCAGCTGCTGCGGGAGTAGCCGCGGAGCGGACCGGGTGGCGCCACGTGGCGCGCGGGGGCTGCCTTGCGCCTGACGGCCGGGGACGGTCGTCTCCGCCGCAAGCGCCGGAGACGAGACGTGGAGACGGCGGTCCTCCGCCGTTATCCCCCCCCTGTGTGCTCGAGAAGCTGTGAGAAAATCGCCGACGACACGCAGATTGTCCCTCCCGGAGGCGCGAACAGGCGTTGCCTCACGCCTTCTGAGGCATTACTGGGCGCCTGTCGGCTCCGTAGGGTCTGTGCCTCGCCGACAGCGGGAGCGACCGAT
>CAYOBW010000476.1:0-3923 GCA_964402115.1 uncultured Victivallales bacterium | reverse complement strand
ACTTCACAGTGCTTTGTGATTGACCTGCTTCCGCCCCCAACGACATATTCAGGCGCGTTAAGCCAATGTGTAACACGGGGGGGTGCTTCTTGTTCATATCCAGTCGTTTACCGCCGCCGGCAAGTCGGCGCGCGTTCCTGCGACAACTGGCGCTCGCGCCGGTCGTGGCGCCCTGGCTGGCGCGTGGCGCGGAGACGGCGGCGGCCCGCCGCGTGCGCTTCGGCGTGCTCACCGATCTCCACCAGGACGTCATGCCCGACGCCGTGGAGCGCGTGCGCGCCTTCGTTGCGGCCATGACCGCCGCGCGCGCGGACTTTGTCATCCAGCTGGGCGACTTCTGCCAGCCGCATCCGC
Organism: uncultured Victivallales bacterium; assembly: GCA_964402115.1. Classification (GTDB taxonomy): domain Bacteria; phylum Verrucomicrobiota; class Kiritimatiellia; order UBA8416; family CAYOBW01; genus CAYOBW01. The sequence goes on along the minus strand of CAYOBW010000476.1, from coordinate 3,569 downwards.
GCAACCAGGCTGTGCTCGACGCCTGGAACGCCTTCGCCGGCCCGCGCTACCATGTGCTCGGCAACCACGACACGGACGGCGGGTATAAGCCGGCGCAGACCGTGGCCTTCTACGCGATGCCGGCGCACTACTACGCCTTCACGGCGGGGCCGCTGCGGGGGCTCGTGCTCGACGGCAACGAACCGGGCGGCAAGGGCAAGGGCTACAAGCGTTTCATCGGGCCTGAGCAGCTGGCCTGGCTCGAGCGCGAGCTGGCCGCCAGCGACCGTCCCGCGGCCGTCTTCGTGCATCAGCCGCTGTTCGGCAACGACGGCGGCTGCGTCGAGAACAGCGCCGCCGTGCGGGCCGTGTTGGAGAAAGCGCAGGCGGCGACACCGGGGCGCGTGGCGGGCGTGTACGGCGGGCACCTGCACGTGGACGCCGCGCTGGCGGTGAACGGCGTCAACCATGTGCAGATCAACAGCGCCTCCTACTGGTGGCTGGAGAACGCGGCGGCCGCGCGCGAGACGTATCCGCCCGAGGTGCACAAGCAGCACCCCTACCTCCGTTGCGTGGCGGCTTATCGCGATCCGCTGTGGGCGCTGGTTACGCTGGATTTCGAGAACGGCACCTGGGCGCTGGAGGGCCGGTCCTCGGCATGGGTGGGCCCCGACCCATGGGAGCGGGGCGAGCGCACCGCCCGCCCGCGGGAGCAGGTGTGCCCGCGGATCGCGGACCGGAACGGGAAGCTGGTGGCGGCGGCGTTGTGAACGTCGGGGCAGCGTGTTTGTTTGAGGGTGAAGGGGGCGGCAAGATGAAGACGACAGTCGGTGTGGCGTTGGCGGTGTTGGCGGTGGTTGCGAGCGCGGGGGCGGCGCCCGCTGCGGCGGGCATCCTCCGTTTCGGGCCCGCGGCGGCGGGGGCGCAGGTGCAAGCCGTGGCGACGGTCGCGGCGGGGCGCCCCGTGGTGCTGACGGCCAAGGCGCGCGAGCGGGCGGACTTCACGTCGTCCGCGGAGTGGTGCTGGTCCAAGACGTCCGTGCTGGAGGACGGACAAACCTACACGCGTCTCGACCTGCCCGGCCTGGCGGCGACCGGCGAGGTGGGCGAACCGCGCGTCCCCTTCCAGGGGCAGTTCATCCGCGTGCCGGATGGCGCCGACGTGCAGCTCGTGCTCGATGACGTCGCGTGGGTGGAAATCGAGGGGCGTTTCGCGCTGGAGCCCGTGCAGCCGCCGCTGCCGGCGGCGGCGACAGCGGAGCGCCCGGCGTTCGCGAAAAGCCCGGCGGCCTATGCCCGGGATGCCTGGCAGCCCGCGGCGCCCGTGCGCATCGCCGATCGCATGCGGATCCGCGGGCGCGAGTTCGTTTACGTGGCCTACGCGCCGGTGGCGTGCAATCCCGCCCGCGGGGCGTTGCGGGCGGCGACGCGCGTCGCGTGGCACCTGGTGTACACTCTCCCGGAGGGCGGTTCGCCGGCCCCGCGGCCGGACCCGCAGGGCGAGGCCGCATTCGCCCAGGTATTCGAACGCGCCCTCGACGGGACGGTGCCGGAAGCCTATGCCGTGAACGCGACGCCTGCTGCCCATGGCACCGTGCCGGGCGCGGACTACATGATGATCGTGCCTGAGGAGTTCGTGAACGAAGCGCTGCCGCTTGCCCAGCTCAAGGACCGGATGGGGCTGACGGTGCGCCTGGTTCCGCTCATGAGCATCTCGACCAACGGACTGCTGCCGGGGGCGTTCGCCATCACGGCGTTCATCCGCAACGCCTACCAGACCTGGGTGCCGCGGCCCACGTACGTCGTGCTGGTGGGTGACACGGATCGGATCCCGCCGCACAACGAGGCGGCGTGGTGGCCCGCGCGTCCCGGGATGCCGGCCACCGACCTGTATTACGCCGCCGTGGACGGCATCGACATCTTCCCCGACCTGTTGTGCGGCCGCCTCTCCTGCGCGTCGGCTGCGGAGTGCAAGGTTATCGTCGACAAGATCGTCAACCATCAGGTTTCACCCAATGCGGCTCCCGGTTTCCGCAACGGCGCGTTCATTCCCGGTATGTTCCAGGACTGTTGGCATTCCAAGGAGAAGGGGTTCTACTCGGCGGACGGCATCGAAGGCATGCGCTTCATAGAGACGGCTGAGGCGCTGAAGGACTTCTTGGAGGTGAAGGGCATGACGGTTCGCACCTCCTATACCTCCGATACGAATGTCGTACCCCGGCGGTATGATCCGAACAGCTACTATCACGACGGTGCGAGCATCTATATCGGCACCCAGGAGTTCCTGTCGAACGCCGTGGCCCAGGCGCGTACCCGGCAGATCATGGGGGAGGGCGTCGGCCTGGTGTCCTACCACGCGCATGGCGGGGTCGGAGGCTGGGACAACTTCAATGTGAGCGATGTGTCCGCGCTCAACAATGGCACGCGCCTGCCTTTCGTCATCTCCCTGACGTGCCTGACGGGTGCGTTCGATGACCCGGGAGGCCCGTGTTTTGCGGAGGCGCTGTTGCGCCGGTCTGGTGGCGGCGCCGTCGCGGTAGTCGCCTGCTCCCGCGTGTCATACCAGGACGGCAACGACTGGTCTCGCATCGGTCTGCAAGAGGCGCTATGGCCGGATTACCTTGAGACGGTGGCAGATATTCCCGGCTATGACCTGCACTTCAGAGTCGGAGGCGCCTACTCGGGCTACGGTCCCCGACTGGGCCAGGCGGTCAACTTCGGCAAGATGTACTACTATGAGAAGAATGGCTCGCAAGATGGCGCACGCTATCACTTCGAGGTTATGACGCTCTTCGGCGACCCGCACATGCACTTTCAGCCCTGGAACGACAACCGGCTGAACGTGACCTACCCGGCGTCGGTCAGCGCCCGGCAGGCCGAGTTCGACGTCGCGGTGGTCAGTGATCTTGGCACGGTCGTGACCGGTGCGACCGTCGCCGTCAGCAGCGCTGCCGGCGACAGCCGGACCTACACCACGGACGGCAGTGGCCATGTGCATGTGTCTTTCGCCCCTCTCGCCCTGGACAGCTTGACTGTGACCGTGGTGAGAGACGGGTACATCCCCCACATCGGCACCATCAGCCTGGTGACTGACCCGCTGACCGTCAGCCATCCGGCGACGGCAAGTGCCCTCGCGGCGGGCTTCACGGTCAACGTGCAGGATGCGGGCGCTGCCCCGGTGGCCGGCGCCGTCGTGCTTGCCAGCAGTTCGGCGGGCGACCATGTGGAGCGCACGACCGACGCGGCCGGGAATGCGGTGTTCGCGATCGCGCCCCTGTCCATCTCGACCCTGAACATCACGGTCGCCAAGCGCGCGTACACGACTTACCGCGGCTTCATCCGGCTGCTTCCCGGCACCCTGCGGGTGACCCATGCCGCGCGCGTGGATGAGCTCAACGCCCCGGTCAGCGTTGAAGTGCGGGACCAGGGCGGGGCTTCCGTGAGCGCCACGGTGACGCTGACGAGTGCGGGCGGGGTGCATGCGACGCAGGCGCCAGGCCCTGACTGCATCGCCCGCTTCGCGGTGCAGCCCCTTGCCAACGACCCGCTGCATGTGACCGTCACCGCGCGCGGCTACACGCCGTACGAAG
>CAYOBW010000475.1:0-3936 GCA_964402115.1 uncultured Victivallales bacterium | reverse complement strand
AATATCAGAGAAAGCTTAAAAAATGATGAACATGTTTATGAGCTTACAGCTCCACCGGTTCAGGAAAAACATTGATGATGCTTTCATTGGCTTCCGAAATAATCAAAGAAAAGGGAGCCAAACGAATTATTTATGGATTACCTTTTCTTTCCATTACTGAGCAAGTTGAAGCTGAGGTTTTGAAAATATTTGAAGGTAATGAAGCGTTTATCCAACGAATAGATTCAAAATCGGAAAACCACCGATTTGAAACGATTCAGTCAGAATTGGATTATAGTCCAACCGAAGAAAAGATTTTAGAAGCAAATATCCTGGAGTTTCAGGAGAATACCTTTGCCTATCCATTTGTTATTACCACATTTGTCCGCTTTTTTGAAACCCTGCTAAGCAACCGAAATGCAGATTTATTGAAATTGCCAAATTTCTCAAACTGCATTTTTTTACTGGATGAAATACAAGCGTTGCCTCCGCGGTTGTATGGGTTCTTTGTTGCCTACATCAAAAAATTCTGCACAAAATTCAACAGCTATGCGATTATTTCAACAGCAACCCAGCCTAACTTTGAGTTGCCAGTAAATAATAAGGAAGCGAAAAAATTCTTTTACGATTACAAAAAACCAATTCCCCTGTTGCCATTTAGTTATTTCGATAATGACTTATTTAATCGGTATCAAATTGAATTCGAAAAAGAACCAATTGACTTGGATTCCTTGAAAGATTCAATTCTTTCAGAAAGTCAATCCACATTGGTCATTCTGAATACAATTGATGATACTAAAGAACTTTTCAGAAAGCTTCAAGAGGAATTAGGAACAGACGAACTGCTACTTTTAAATACACATTTCACCCCATTACATAGAAAACTTAAGATTTATTTGGCCAAACGCAGGTTACGTCAGAACAAACGAATCGTAGTTGTTTCAACGCAACTTATTGAAGCTGGCGTCGATATTGATTTTCCCGTTTTGTACCGAGATTTTGCAACTATTGCAAGCATAGTACAATCTGCGGGAAGATGTAACCGAAATGGGAAACTTGACTCTTTGGGGAGAGTTAAACTTTTCAAATTGCAGAATAAGGGGAAAATTCGTTCTGACATTATTTACCAAGGCAAAGACAAAGAAATCTTGCGATTTACCAAAGAATCATTCACCGAAAAACAATATCATGAAAAGGAGTTGCTTGCAGTTCAGAGAGAGTTCTTTAATCGAATTCAATCGGAGCTTAACTTCGCTCAACATTCACAAAATGGGATAAATCCAGATTTATATTTTATTAAAGATATAACAGAATGCCAATTTGATAGAATTGGAAAGTTTCAGTTGATTGATAAGCAATTGTTCGGTGAAGAAATTCAATACTTTGTTCCCCGAAATCATAAGGATAAAAAATTCGAGAAGCTTTTAATACAAAAAAATGAGCTAATTGAGTTTTTTAGAACAAATGCAGATAGATCAATCATCCGATCAAAAAAGAAATCGATCGTAATGCTATTAAAAAAAATGTCTGGACAAATCGTTCAGGTTCGTTTGAAAAGGAATCAAATTAGGCCTTTACAAGGAAGTGACAGACATTATTTCAATCTTTTTGAGATAGACAATAAATGCTATTCTTTTGAAAAAGGAGTTGATCTGACCGGTGCTGAATTTTTAATTTAATAAAAACTCCAATATTATAAGGCACATGAAGATTGCATTATACTAATTGAATTGGGAAGGAATAAAATAACAAAATTGAGAGGTAGATTTCTCCATAGAAAAATAAATATAATCGTACCAAATTGGAATTGAAATGAACTGCCTGAAGTCCCATTTGTACCTGAACTTCCAGTAAAATCGTACCAAAGTGGAATAAATAAATAATCGAATATTAAATAATTATTGCATGCTCACCACCGGAACCCATTTCAATTATTACCTCATCTGCCACCGGAAATTGTGGCTGTTTGCCACCGGAATCAACATGGAATCGAATTCCGACCTGGTTTACGAAGGAAAACTGATACACGAAACTTCCTACGAACGGCGCAGTGAGCGGTATAAGGAAATTGAACTCGACGGGATAAAAATAGATTACTACGACTCAAAAAACAAGGTAGTTCACGAAATAAAAAAATCGGACAAACATGAGGAAGCCCACGTATGGCAGGTAAAGTACTACCTTTTTGTGCTGGAACAAAACGGCGTTGAAAATTGTACGGGGGTGCTCGAATATCCGCGTTTGCACAAAACCGATGAGGTTTTTCTTACCCAACCCGACAGGGAAGCCATTGCAGAAATGTTGCTTGAAATTGAAAAAATTATCAGCTCTGAAAACTGCCCTCCAAAACTGCCGGTTTCGAAATGCCGGAATTGCAGCTATTTTGATTTTTGTTATGCCGAAGAATAAGTATGATAATAAAATCCTGACAGGTTTTTGAAACCTGTCAGGATTAGAAAACCTAAAACAATGAAAAAAACCTACTACCTTTTTAATCCCGGCAGGTTACAGCGGCAGGACAATACGCTGAAGTTCACACCTTATGATGAAGACGGAAAAGAACAACCTCCTCGCTTTCTGCCGGTTGAAAATGTGGAAGAATTGTATTGTTTTGGCAACCTCGACGCCAACTCGGCCTTGTACAATTTTCTGGGGCAGCAACAGGTTTCCATCCATTTTTTCGATTACTACGAAAATTACACCGGCTCGTTTATGCCACGGGAATCGCTTATTTCGGGCAAAATGCTTTTAGCCCAGGTAAAAAAACACACCAATAAACAAAAACGCCTCAGCGTTGCACAACTTATTTTGGAAGGCGCCGCATTTAATATGGCCAAAAACCTGAAATATTATAACACCAGGGGGAAAGATTTGGAACCGATAATCAAAGTTGTTGAAGAATTAAGCAAGTTGATACCGCAAACACAGGAAATTGACGAATTAATGGGTGTGGAAGGAAACATCAGAAAAAATTATTACCAGGCATTCGATTTAATTATCAACGATTTTGCAATGGAGGGAAGAAGCTACCGTCCACCTCAAAACGAAGTAAATGCACTAATCTCGTTTGGAAACATGATGTGTTACAGCCAGTGTCTACGGGCAATTCATCAAACCCAGCTTAATCCAACAATCAGTTTCCTGCATTCACCGGGGGAAAGAAGGTTTTCACTTTCGCTCGACGTTGCCGAAATATTTAAACCTTTGCTGGTTGATCGGGTTATTTTTAAAGTGCTCAACAAAAAAATGGTTCAAGCCAGCGATTTTGAAGAAACACTGAACAGGGTAACCTTAAAACCCAAAGGCAAAAAAATATTTGTTCAGGCATTTGAAGACAGGCTTCAGGAAACAATCAATCACCGCGCCCTGAATCGGTCGGTAAGCTACAAGCATCTCATAAAACTTGAGTGTTATAAATTACAGAAACACCTGCTCGATATTGAAGAATACAAACCTTTTAAAATGTGGTGGTGATGTATGTAATTGCAATGTACGATGTGGGAGAAAAGCGGGTGGGCAAAATGCTGAAACTTTGCAGACAATATTTAAACTGGATACAAAATTCGGTATTTGAGGGCGAAATATCGGAAGTAAAACTTCTCGAATTGAAGCAATTTGCCATGAAAATAATGGATGAAGAAAATGACAGCCTGATTTTTTTTAAGACGAGGCAGGAAAAGTGGCTGGATAAGGAAATTGTAGGGAAAGAAAGGCAAAACCTGGACAATTTTTTATAGTTCAGGTTGTCAGACAGTAGGTTTTACCCGTTTAAGCAGAAGAGAAAAACTTCCCAGGGTACAAAAAAGTTCTTTGACATGTTGAAATTAAGCGCTTTAAGTAAAGTTGTCGAAGTAAGCAGAAAAATACAGTTTATGAGAACGACAATTTTTTCATGCAAAAACCATATATTTACAACCGTTAACTACTTCACAGTTAATATATTTTTTCAAGTCGTCG
>CAYOBW010000474.1:2491-3942 GCA_964402115.1 uncultured Victivallales bacterium | reverse complement strand
AATCACCCGCTTGTTTAATTACTATTTGTTAAATCTTATGATTTTAATAAATTAATTATTTACAGGACAAGTAACCGCCTTATGATATCTCCAACCTGTACCAAGGTTAGAATCGGTTGCCTTTTGATAGAATGTTTGAGCCTTTAAGGTGCTATTATATTCCCAATAACCATCTTTATTTGGAGTATCCCAAGTTCGACTTATTCTCCAAGCATTGTTATATTCCCAACAATCCTTAAGTTCTGCAACAGATGAGACAGTTACCTTCGGAGCATAACACCAAGCTGTATTTCCCTCCCAACCGGTATTAGAACCAACGCAACCCCAATACCAACTATCCGAACCGTTACGAGGACCAAAACCAGATGAGCTACCAACAGTTCCGGCTGTACACAAATTTGTACTTGGTTTAGTAGAGGTCGCAACGCCAGAAGCTGATCCACAAACTGGATAAACGCTTACTGCAGAAGCCGCTTTTGGGGCATAACACCAAGCCGTGTCCTCCGCCCAACCAGTATTTCTACCCACACAACCCCAAACCCAAGACAGACCGTTTGGAGTAGGGCCAAAACGAGTATGTTTTGTACCAGCCGAACATAAATTAGTAGTAGGCATTACGGTGTGTGAAGTACTAGTTGCTGTACCACAAGCTGGATACAAAACAGATGGAGCAGCAGGGGTAACAGTTTTTGGAGCAAAACACCAAGCGGTATCATCTTTCCAGTCGGTATTTCTACCAACACAACCCCAGAACCAACGATCAGTACCATCAGTTGAAGGACCAGAAACAGTACCCACAGTACCCACAGAACATAAATTATTCACTGGCATAGTAGCACGGGCAGTACTGGTAGCAGAACCACAGACTGGATAAACTTTTGCCGTGGCAGTAGAATTTGTTACTGAAGTTGAAGGTTGAGATGTTTGTGCAGAACAATTAAAAGCATTTCTAGCTGCCTGAATCTTAGCCTGTGGAACTATATCCAAAGTGATAAGCATTTCTAAAAACTGACAAGTGTTCATAGCCTGAGCACTAGCCTTAGTGCTATTAATTAAAGAACCAATACTAAAAACGCTCACTAGAACAAAACTAGCTAATAAAATCTTAGAAAAATATTTCTTCATTTTTTAAATTAAATAATAAATTAATAAAAACCTAAAATAGGCTCCGACTCTTTTTATTATACCACCGACACAGAAACATACAAATTTGGCTTGTGGATAACTAAAACCGGTGGATGATTCTGATCACCCACCGGTTTTATTCTTTATTTAAGCTCTAGCTTCGATAATTTCTTTAGCTACATTAGGAGGGACCCCAGTACAAAAATTTATCAGAATAAATTTTCTACGGGGCGCGACGTGAAAAAATAGCTGTATTATTTAGCGAGACCGCGTTCTTCAATTATGGTTTTAGCTACATTAGGAGGGACTACATCATAGTGATCAAA
>CAYOBW010000474.1:0-2391 GCA_964402115.1 uncultured Victivallales bacterium | reverse complement strand
GAGTCCACATCGTGATAAGAACCAAAAGTTAATTCACAAGAGATATCCACCATTTTATAACCAGCCACGACTCCTCTTTCCATACCTTCAACAATACCTTTTTCAACGGCTGGGATAAATTCGACAGGAATAACTCCTCCTTTAATAGAGTTAATGAATTCAAAACCTTCAGAACGATGAGTATTTTTGGAGATTTTTGCTCCTTCTTCAAGTTTTTCCAATGGTTTGATAGTGATCTTTACGTGACCATACTGACCCTTACCTCCAGACTGCTTGATATACTTATGTTCGGCTTCAGCGGTACTAGTAATAGTTTCTTTATAAGCTACCTGTGGTTTACCAACATTGGCCTCCACATTAAACTCTCTTTTCATACGATCAACAAGGATTTCCAAGTGAAGCTCACCCATACCCTTGATCACAGTTTCGCCGGTCTCTGGATCAGATTCGATTTTAAAGGTTGGATCTTCATCGGATAGTTTCTTCAAAGCCATACCCATTTTCTCTTGATCCGCTTTGGTCTTTGGTTCAATTCTCAAAGAAATAACTGGTTCTGGGAAGACGATCTGGTCTAAGATGATCGGGCTATTCTCATCACAGAAAGTATGCGAGGTTTTTGCTTCTTTCAAACCCACTGCCGCAGCGATCTCTCCGGCTAAAACAGTTTCTACTTCTTCTCTTTTATCCGCTTGCATACGCACCACTCTACCTAGTCTTTCTTTTTTACCGGTACTGGAGTTATAAATATAAGTTCCAGCACTAATAGAACCAGAATAAACTCGGAAATAAGTCAGTTGACCAACGAAAGGATCGTTTTGCAATTTGAAAGCTAAAGCGGAAAAAGGTTCAGTATCAGAAGAGTGGCGAACTGCTACTTCCCCAGTCGCTGGGTCGATACCAGTGATCGGTGGAATATCAGTCGGTGCTGGTAGATAGTCTACCACTGCATCCAAAACCAATTGAACTCCTTTGTTTTTCAAGGCTGAACCAGTGAACACCGGCACCAAATTGTTAGCAATAGTCGCTTTGCGGAGAATAGTTTTTAAGGTATCAATAGAAATTTCTTTACCATCAAAGAAATCCGCCATCGCCTGTTCATCTTGTTCGACGATCTTTTCGATGGTTTCCGCTCGGGCTTTTTGCGCTCTTTCTAAATATTCCGCTGGAATTTCTTTTTCTACTATAGTTTTACCCATATCACCTTCAAAGTAAACCGCTTTCATCTTGAGTAAGTCTATTACTCCTTCAAATTTCTCTTCTTCACCGATCGGAATTTGCATACGAATAGCATTCTTGGTCAATCGATCTAAAATAGATTGATAAGATCTTTCAAAGCTACCACCAGTACGGTCCAATTTGTTTATAAAACAAATTCGAGGTACCTTTCCATCATCCGCATAACGCCAGTTGGTTTCAGACTGTGGTTCTACTCCAGCCACACCATCAAATACCACTACCGCTCCATCTAGCACACGAAGAGATCTTTTTACTTCGGCGGTAAAGTCTATGTGGCCAGGTGTGTCAATGATATTAAACATTACTTTTTTACTAATATCACTACTCATATAGCTAGGATTCCAATAACAAGTAATAGCCGCAGAACAAATAGTAATACCACGCTCTCTTTCTTGTTCCATCCAGTCAGTAGTAGTTTCACCGTCGTGCACTTCCCCGATCTTGTGAGACTGCCCAGTATAATACAAAATACGCTCTGAAGTGGTAGTTTTACCCGCATCAATGTGAGCGATGATTCCGAAATTTCGAACTTTTTCTAATGGATATGCACGTGCCATATAAATATAATTGATTAAAAATTAATAAATAATAAACTTTTTTATAGTGACAGTAGAATACCCTAAAATCACAAAAAAAGCAATACAAACCTTGATTATGACCAACGTTTATTTTGCTTAAAAATATTCCTATCATTCCTAATTTCTATCTTTTTACTAGAAGAAGTGGCTAATGTAGTATTAAAAGCACTAATAAGCTCATTAGAAGAGGGGTCATTTCCATCTTTAAGAATAAGGATTTTTTCCCTAATATTTTCTATTTGTTCTTCATACTGTTTAGGTGTTATGGCTCTAAACAACTTATACAGTTCAGAAATAGAGTTTCTTACATCCTGAGCCACGTCAGATTCTTGTTTTATATTTTCAAATCCCATTTTTTTTCATTAATTAAACGAATTATTAAATTACTATTTAATTATATAATTTATTTTAACAAAAAACCACCCGAGTGGGTAGTTTTTTGTTATATATTTTTTAATTTACCAAGCAAAGTGCGCAAAGGCTTTGTTGGCTTCTGCCATCTTAAGAGTATTTTCGCGCTTTCGGACAGCTTCACCTTCATTCTTAGAAGCGGCAATGATTTCCTCGGCCAATTTCA
>CAYOBW010000473.1:2327-3952 GCA_964402115.1 uncultured Victivallales bacterium | reverse complement strand
GTGCCGGAACCCGTCCCCGCCACGACGGTCAAGCCCGCACCCCCGGGAGGTGCTGTGAAGCCCGGCAAAGTTCCGACCGCAAAAGCAGGCCCGGTTGCCGAACCGGGGAAGGCTGGGGCGTTCCCGGGCAGCAAACTCGAAACCGCGGGAAAAGTCTTTTCCGTGCTGGGGATGCTTTACGGTGGTTATACCAGTTTATCCGCTGTTCTCGACGCGAAGGATGAGAAGGAGGATGCATCCGCAAAGCCCTTCTCTTTGCAGGACACCATCTACAACACCATTTACGGAATCAAGGCAGCCGTTACGAATGCCCCGGGAGCTGTCTACAATGCCGTTGTTAGTGCGCCTGGCGCTTTGTACAGCGTCGTGACGAATGCCCCGGGAGCTCTCTACAACGCCGCCAAGCACGCTCCTGGCGCTTTGTACAGCGTCGTTACAAATGCTCCCGCGACTGCCTCCAACTTCGTCGCTGGAGTAAAGGAGATTGGCCAGCTTGCTTTCAATTACAAGGATGCAACAGAGGCGCAACAGAAGGCGGCTGGCGAACAAGCGGGTGGTTTCGCGCTGGGGACGGCATGCGCCTATGCGGGCGGCGCTGCGGGTGCTACTTTCGGCGCCTACTTAGGTACTTTTGCGGGGCCTGGAGGCACTATCGTGGGTGGCATTGCCGGGGGGTTCTTTGGATTAATTGGGGGGGTTGGCGGCTATATGCTGGGCGACGCTGTTGGCAAGCCGCTAGGCGGCGTTGTCCAAGGGGCTGTAGCCACGGCCATAAAATCCAGTTGGTGGGACGACAACAACTGCAAAACCGCAACCAAAGGTCTCGAGACGGCAACTGACAAGTACTATAACAAGCTCATCCAGAAGGGCGTCGAGAAAGACTTGGCGATGGCGACGGCCCTTGCGGTGGCGGGCGGCAAAACCACCGAAATCACCGCGTTGTTCAAGAAAGTCAAGAAGCAGGTGGCTGACGCCAAAGTCAAAGCAAACAATGCCAGCAACCTGAAAACCGCGGTTGCCAACAAGCGCCCGGACGCCTCCTTCCTTTCCGGGGCCGGCAAGAAGCCCGCGCCCGCAACCACACCGGCTCCCGCAGCCGTGCCCGCAACCACGCCGGTGCCCGCGCCCGCAGCCACGCCCGCCGGCGGTGTCAAAGAGGAGCGGTCGCTCATCGGCAACCTGCTCGGCCTCTTCTCCACCGAGAAGTCGGATAAACCGGGAGAACCGGCAACGGGGAGCGCGGCCAAGGGAGCGCCCGCCGTGGCGCCGCCCACGACGCCGGCGAACAAACCGGCGGTTGCGCCCACGCCGCCGGCGGCCGTCGCACTCAAGCCCGTCGCAACGCCGCCAGGCCAGCCTGCTCCCGCAACACCCGCCGTTTCGGAGCCGAACGTAAAGCCGCCAGGCAAGAGCACCCAGCCGGACTTGCCGGGCGCGGCGACAGCGAGCGTAGCCGCCGGCGCCGGTTATACACCGCCTCCGGGCGGCGACGTGTTCTACGGCACAACCCTCGCCATCACGTTCGGGCAGCCACTCGACAAGGACAGCGGCTTGAGCACCAACGCCGCGGCTGCGTACGACGATTCCCTCGGCCCTACCGACTACGCCGCAGCCACGAAGAAGGC
>CAYOBW010000473.1:0-2227 GCA_964402115.1 uncultured Victivallales bacterium | reverse complement strand
GGCAATCCGCAACCCGTTGAGCCCGGGAAACGGTTCGTGTTTCAGTCTACGCCAACCGTCACCTTCGATCCGCCGGAAAGCACGGACGGCAGGACCACCGTCACGTTCGACCGGATGGGGTCGATCAAGATCTGGGCCGCGGTCTACACGGAAGAGTCCACGCAGCTCGCCGAGACCCCGCAGGCGACCTACGTCGTAAAGCGGCCGGCCTTCGCCATCGCCTGCACCCCCATGGACGCAAAGATCGGCCAGGAGGTGCGCGCCCAGGTGACCGCCACGCCGCCGGTTCCGGAGAAGCTGGTGCGCTATGTCTGGTCTGAACCGCCGACGAGCGGACGCATGGAGTATTCCGCCAACGGCGACCAGATCGGGTTCCAGCCCAAAGATACCAAGCCGGTCATGCTCCTCGTGGCAGCCCGCTCTCCTCACTACAACGAGATGCTCGGCTCCGCCTTGTTCTCCTACGAGCCGGCGCTTTACACGGTCACGGCGGTCGTCGTCGGGCGTTCGGGCCCGAAACCGATGGTCTGGGATACTGCCCGCGGCGGCCTTGTGCCGGTTCCGGACGGCACCTATCTCGTGGACGAGGCGATCGGTCTGCGCGCCACGCTGGCCGGCGAGCCCAGGCCCGATCCGGTACGCTGGGACTGGAAGGTGAACGCGGGCACAACCCTGCGGGGGTCCGGGCTCGGCGAGGCCATCAGCGTCACGCGCAGCGAACCCGGCGCGGCGACGGCAACCGTGACGGCCAAGGATAAGGACGGCCGCGAACTCGGCGCCGCGACGGTCACGTGCGTCTTCTCTGCCGACGACGACAAGCCGCTCACCGTCGTGGTGACCGCGGCCACCACCACTCTCAAATCCCTCGCACAGACCACGTTGCTGGCCACGATCAAGGGCGGCAAGCCGCCTTACACGGTGACGTGGGCGGGCGCGCAGGGCCAGGGCGAAACGGCCGTGTTCACGGCGGAGCGCGCGGGCAGGCAGAAGGTGACGGCGACGGTGACGGATCGTGCCGGGAAGACGGCGACGGCCACGGTGGAGTTGACCGTCGAGCCCGTCAAGCTGGAGGTGGTGATCCGTGCCGCGAATCGTCCGCTGCTGCCCGGCGAAACGCTGCCGCTGGTCGCTGGGGTGCGGGGCGGCAAGCCGCCCTACACGTTCACCTGGACCGGCGCCGAGAACGCCGAGGGCGAGAAGGCGACCTTCCAGGCCGTTCGTGAAGGGGTGGCCAACGTGGGCGTGCGCGTCACGGACGCCTGCGACAACGAGGGTGAGGCGTCGCTGGCGGTGACGGTCAAGGCCCTGACGCTCAGCGTGGAGATCGTCGGTGTCACCGGCGAACCGGTCATGCTGTGGGACGTGGTCAGCCACACGCTCAAGCCGGCTGCCGTTGGTCAGTACGCAGCCGGCCAGGGCGTGCGGGTGCGCGCAACGGTCGTGGGTGCGCCGTGTCCGGCCGGCGCCACGTTCGCGTGGGCGGCGGGGAACGGTTGCCGGCTGGCCGGCGCCGCGGGCGGCGCGGAATCGGAAGTGCTGCTGGATGCGAAGGGCATGGCGGAGGCCACGGCCACGCTGTCATCCGCCGCCGCGGGGGCGCTCGGCCAGGCCACGCTGAGAATCCCGGTCGGCATCTCCCGCGAGGAAATCGAGGCGGCGAAGCAGAAGGCGAAAGACTGGGAGCTGGAGAAGGAAAAGGAGCTGAAAATCAAGGCGTTGCTCGCGGAGGGCGCCGCGCTTGAGAAGGAGAAGGAGTTCGAGGCTGCGCTAGAGAAGTACAAGGCGGCCCTGGCCCTCAAGGATGATCCGGCTCTCAAGCAACGCATTACCGCACTCGAGAAGAAGATCGCCGATCGCAAGAAAGCGCTGGAGGCCATCGGCTTTGGAGAGGCTATGGAGCGAGCCGGCAACCTGGGGGCGGCGTTGACGTCGTACAAAGAGGCGCTGGCCCTCATGCCCGACGACGACGGTCTCAAGCAGCGGATAGCTGCACTGAAGGTGCGGATCGCAAACGAAGCGCGGGCGCAGGAACTGGTAAACGCCGGCTTTGCCGCGGAACAGGCCGGCAAACTGGCCGAGGCCGTCGCCGCCTATGACGAAGCGCTGACGCTCAAGCCCGACCAGACGCTGCAGAAGCGGGTGGACGAGGTAAAGGCCAGGATCGCGAACGAAGCGCGGGCGCAGGAGCTGGTGAACGCCGGCTTTGCCGCGGAACAGGCCGGCAAGC
>CAYOBW010000472.1:0-3966 GCA_964402115.1 uncultured Victivallales bacterium | reverse complement strand
TCCGGCGTCTGATGGCCCAAGGCATCCGTTGGGCTGGCGGTCGCCTGCCGGGTGCCGAGAAGAAGTAGTGCATGGTCTGGGTAGCCGATGCAATTGCCTGAAGGGTGCCGCTATGATTACACGAGTCTCCTACAGTCTCGCGATGTGGTGTGTCCTGAGCGGTGCTTGCTTGGCTCAGCAGCCGTTCGATTTGGTGGGGCACTGGAAGCTCACGGGTGACTGCCGCGACTGCTCCGGTCAGGGCAATCATGGCGTGAACCATGGCGTGGACCTGACGACCGTGGACGGCGCGAGATTCGACGGAATCGACAATTTCATTGAGGTTCCCCTCACGGAGGCCCTGAACCTCGGCAAGCAGGACTTCTCGATCGCCGTCTGGGTTCATACCGAGGCGGACTTGAGCGACGTGCTGGGGGACGTTCTCAGCCAGTATGACCCGGCAACTCGGACGGGGTTTACGTTAAGCCTGTTGAATTGCGCAGGCGTGACCTCCTCCCAGTCGAACTATGGGAATCTTTCTTTCGGCATCGACGCCGGTAGGGCAGACCAGGCCTGGACCGATCGCGGCCGGCCGGGCAACGCCCGGTTTGTGATGGCCATGGCCGTCTACGAGAGCCAACTCTACGTCGGCACGTATGAGGAAGGGGTGAACGAGGCGGGCCACGTGTACCGCACCGAAGACGGCGTCAAGTGGATCGACTGCGGCAGTCCTGACAAGGCCAATGCCATTGGCTCCCTGGCGGTCTACCAGGGCCGACTCTACGCCGGCAGCGCGCGCTACAACGCCGAGGGATCGGCCCTGGTCAAGTCGCCCAACTGGCAGCCCGGCGGCAGGGTGTATCGTTTCGAGGGAGGGGAGAAATGGACCGACTGCGGCAAGCTGGGCGAGGCGAACGAGGTGATCGGCATGGCCGTCTTCCAAGGCAAGCTCTACGCCACGCCCTTGTACCAGGACGGCAAGGGGCTCTACGGCTATGAAGGCGGCCAGCAATGGACGTATTGCGGCCATCCCGGTCGGCGCCTCCAGCCGCTGTTCGTCTACAACGGCGCTCTGTACGGGGGAAGCTATGACTACGGACATTTGGTGCGCTACGACGGCCCATCCAAGTGGACCGACCTGGGCCAGGTGCCCGATACGACGCAGGTTTACTCCTTCGCCGTATACGAGGGCAGGCCATACGTGTGTACCTGGCCGAACGGCTCCGTCTTCGTCTACGATCCGCCGCAGAACCAGTGGACCAACGTGGGGCGGCTGGGCCAGGAAAAGGAGGTGATGGGCGTGGCGGTCTACAACGGCAAGCTGTACGCCGGCACGCTCCCCCTGGGGGCAGTCTTTCGGTACGACGGCCCCAACCAGTGGACGTTAACAGGCCAACTCGACACCACGCCCGACGTCACCTACCGCCGCGTGTGGTCCATGGCCGTCTTTCAAGGCAAACTCTTTGCCGGAACCCTTCCGTCGGGACACGTGTTTTCGTTGGAGGCGGGCAAGTGCGTGACCCACGACAGCGAGCTGGCGCCAGGTTGGCGGCACCTCGTCGCCGTGAAGGCCGGAGGCCTGCTGAAGCTCTACATCGACGGCCAATGCACGGCCCAGTCTTCCCGGTTCGACCCGGCGGAGTATGACCTCTCCACACCGTCGCCGCTGCGAATCGGCTTCGGTCAGCACGACTACTTCAACGGGAGGATGAAGGACCTGCGGCTGTACCGTCGCTCGCTGGGCGAGGCGGAAATCCGCTCGCTGGCTTCTGGCCAGGAGCCGTCCAACCGCCCATGATTGGAATGCCCGACGCCGGGACCGCCTGCTACGATGGGTGCAACAATCGGAGGTTTTGTCATGCGAACTGCTGCTACTTTTGTTATCTGGATGCTGGTCTCGTTGCCTGCTGTCGGGGCTGACCCGGGGCCCAAGATGCCGTTGTCTCCAAGGCCCAATATCGTCATCATCCTGGCGGATGACTTCGGCGTGGGGGACATTCAGGCCCACTACCCCGAGAACAAGATTCCGACACCGCACCTCGATCGTCTCGTCCGCCAGGGCCGGAGCTTCACCGACGCCCACAGTTCCTCAGCGGTCTGCTCGCCGACGCGATACGGGTTGTTGACGGGACGGTACAACTGGCGGACACGGCTCCAGGAGTGGGTGATCGCGGCGTACGAACCGCCGTTGATCGCCGCGGATCGGCCGACGTTGCCGGGCTTGCTGCGGCGGTACGGCTATCACACGGCTTGCATCGGCAAGTGGCACCTCGGCTGGGACTGGGCTGGGCCGCAACCCAGCCGCATGACGGAGAAGCACAACGGGCAGGCCCTGTTCGAATGGGACTTCACGAAGCCGATCGCAGGTGGTCCAACACAGCGAGGCTTCGACTACTACTTCGGAGTCGACCTGCCGAACCTCCCGCCGTTCACATACATCGAGAACGACCGCGTCGTGTCCCTGCCGACCGAGAAGTTCCAACCGGACGGAAGCGAGGGCGTCGTCCTGCCCAAGGGCTTCGCGGGCACGCCGGCCGCGCCGGGCTGGCGGATGCAGGACATCCTGCCGGAGATCACGCGGCGGGCCGTGCGGTCTGTCCAGGACCGCGCGAAGGAGAAGGAGCCGTTCTTCCTGTACTTCGCCCTCACGTCGCCGCACGAGCCGATCGTGCCCTCGCAGGACTTCCAGGGCAAAAGCGGCATCGCTCCGATCGCGGACTTCGTGATGCAGACCGATTGGTCCGTGGGGCAGGTCGTGGAGGCGATCGACAACGCCGGCCTGGCCGAGGACACCGTCATCGTGTTCACCGCGGACAACGGACACTCGCACTACACCGGCTGGGAACAGCTTGTCGCCGCTGGGCACCGACCGAGCGGTCCATATCGCGGGCACAAGGGCGACATCTGGGAGGGCGGCCATCGCGTACCACTGGTCGTCCGCTGGCCGGGACACGTCGAGGCCGGAAGTGCCAGCGATCGGCTCGTGTGCCTCACCGATCTGTTCGCCACGTGTGCGGAGATCGTGGGAGCGGAACTGCCTGCCGACGGCGCGGAGGACAGCCTGAGCTTTCTATCGTCGTTGCTGGACGAGCCGCACGCCGTCGGGCGCACCACGCTGGTAAGTCACTCAAACTTCGGAGAGTTCGCCTATCGAGACGGTTCCTGGAAGCTCGTCTGGCGGATGATCAAGCCGAATCTCGAACAATCTCGCGGCAAACCGACCGTCCCGGAGTTGTACCACCTCGGCTCCGACGTCGGCGAACAGACCGAATTGTCAGGAAAGCACCCGGACATTGTGAAGCGGCTGACGAATGATCTGAAAACGCTCATCGACCGCGGCACGAGTCGCCACGGACAGCAGGCGGCTAATGACACGATGGTTCGGTTCGACACGACGCAAGAGAAGAGATGGGCGCCGGCACTAGATCATTGAAATCATTCGTTGTTTGTTCTCGGGAGGCATAGCCATGTCGAGTCGCGTTATCCGGATGGCCCTGATCATCATCGTCGGCGTTCGACTAAGTGGCCCGCTTGTGAGTCTCGGAGCGGAGACGCAGGGCCCTGACAAGGCGCCGGTGATCATCCCGGAGCGAGGCGTGATGCTGGGGAATTTCGGAGCGTCAGCTATCGACGCCGGTGAATCCTGGGTGACCGATGCCGAGTACATGGCCAAAGGCCAGGCCAGCCCGCGAGGGGCCAACGGAAGTGTGTTCGCCGCCCGGGTGCTATGGTCCAATCTCAATGATCTCGCTCCTCGGCGGGCGAGATGAACGTGGCACGCGGACATCAATCCAAACACTGAAAGGTCAACAACCATGAAAATGCGAACCATGATCTTGATGTTGCTCCTCACCGCTCCCGCCCTGGGGGACGACGAGGACTACAAGCTGGGTCCCGACTCGATGCGTCAGGACGGCGTGCCGCAGGGCACCGTGACCAAGGACATTTGGCACAGCAAGGTGTTCCCGGAGACGGTCCGCGACTACT
>CAYOBW010000471.1:0-3978 GCA_964402115.1 uncultured Victivallales bacterium | reverse complement strand
GCCTCCTGTTCACCCGCCGCTTTCCGTCTCAAGACGTCAAAATGCGAATCGCTGCCAAACCATGGTTCTTGCAAGCAGCATCGTTTGCTGGTAGCTTTCGCATGTAGTTGGGTAGCAGGGTGTCGTTGCGGGGTCAAGGGCGGAGCTTGCAGCCGCGGGAAGGAATCGGCCAACCATGTCATTGATCAACCGTTTCTTGAGCAAGTCGGGAGCAGGCGGGCGAGCCACCAAGCCGGAGGATCAGTCGCCGCACCCCGCAACCCGCGACACAGCGCCCTCGAAGGACACGCTTACGCCAGCCCCCCCGAACGCGGGTGAAGCAGCGACGGATATACAGTCGATACTGCGGGAACTCGACGAGATTAAAGACGTGATCGGCGACAGCGGCTGTGAGGACGCAGCAACGCCGCGGAACAACCAGGATCACCTCATGATCTCGATGCCCCTGCGCGAGATTCTGGCGGCCATGCCCCCGGAGTGGCTGTCCGGTCGCCAGCCCATCGCCGAAGACGACAGATTGCTCGTGGTCATCCGCAAGCCGTTCGAACAGCTGGCGAAGGGCAAGGTCGTCGCACAAGTCAGCGATCTTGCCCCCCTGCTGCCCAATGAGTTGCTGGCCCGTGATTTCGCGGCGCATATGGACGAGAGCATTCCCCTGCCTCTAGCACGGGTCGTAGCCGCGATTTCGCCCGACGAACTGAAGAGTAAGACGTCCAGCACCGAGCGGGATCCGTCCCTGTACGCACTGCCGGACCTATTCCGCCAAGCCAAGGGCACAGGAGCATCTGCGGGACCGTCAGCACCAGTTGCATTCCCCCCCGCGGTGATTGCCGCCGCGGCTCCAATCGCCCCTGCGGCAGTCAGGTCCATGGCACCCGCGGCAAGCCTTCCTCCCCCACCCCAGCCTGTGCCTGCGGTTCAGCCGATCCCTGCGAAATCCGTCGCCGAAGAGCCGCGTGCCGTTCCGGCTGCCTTGTCTCCAGCGACACCACCCGTTCACGTGGCAGCCGCGAGCACCCCGACACAGGTCGCACCGCATGTCCAGGAACCCGAACAGGTTGCGCCCAGCGTGCCGCCGACGCCTCCGGCGCTGTTTGCCGCACCAACAGGGGATGCCGCAGTCCGCACTTCTGCTCCGCCCATCCTGATCCGCGGCGTGGACATCAACTCCGCGGGGTGCGACGAACTGGTGGATGCCTTTCGCGGGGTCGGACAGCGCATGGCCGAACGCATCGTAGCGCGTCGTCCATTCGCCACGCTGTACGACCTGTGCAACGTACAGGGCATCGGGCGCTCGTTGTTCAAGAGGATCACGGGAGAGGAATTGCCGGGCATGTCTATTGACAGCGCCGAGATGAATGCCCTTCTCGGCGGAGCAACCGGCATGGTGGACCTCGACGGCGTGGCCCAGCGTCTGGCGGAGTTGCCGGGCGTGGGCGGTTGCATTGTCAGCCATGCCGACGGCTACCTGATGGCCTCGGCGTGGACGCATGGCAAGGGGCAGTCCGTCGGCGCGATCGCGCCGCAGATATTCAAGGTCATGGGAAAGTACTTCGACCTTCTGCAGATGAGCACGCCGTCTTCCATGCTGCTGTTCCTCCCCCAGCGGCCACTCTTCATCACACGGTGCCAGGATATCATCTTGATCCTGTTCGTTTCGCGCAGCCGACTCAGCGTGAAGCGCATGGCTTGGATGGAGGCCCTTTGCGCCGAACTGACACGGCGCATGCGAATGCGTACGGGCAGTGTGCCAGCCTGACAAGGTACAGGCCAAGAGCCCAGGCGGATGCGTGTTCAGACCACGTTACGCGGTGCGACAATCGATTGGACATCGGACAGGCGGGTGAGCGCCTGATCGAAGTCCGCGGGCAAGGCCATGAAGAAGTGGCACGTGCGACCGCAGAGCAGCTGTACGTCCGCACGTAACTGCTGGTCGTAAGGGTTCAGAATGGCCACCAGGGCATGGTCGCCGATGAGATCGAACAGGATGGCGCCACGCCGCAGCATGAAGTCCAAGGGTAGCATCGTATCCTTGTCTATCTGCAAGTCGAAGCAGGAAAGCGCGATGAGCGGCGCAGTGCACTCCTCGGAGACGCGCCCCACGATGCGGTCGAGGGTCTTGAAGGTACGGGCCTCTAGCACGTGCAAGACGGATACGCACTCGGCGCCTTCGGTTACACGCATCTCGGTCAGATCGTGCACGACGTCCGCGTACTCCTCCTGGGTCAGATCTCCAGATTCCATCAGGTTCCAGGCGAAAGCCATCTCGGCGGCCATGTTGAAGGCATGGCTCACATCGGGCGCCGAACGGTCGGCAGCGACGCGCGCCACGTCCGGCGATTCCAGTTCCGTGGTCCCCGCGGTGGTCAAAGGCAAAGCCTCACCTCGGCGGACTTCACCCGGGGTTTCGGGTAACAGCGACTCGACGAAACCCGCCAGATCGTGCAAACCGGCATGCCCACGCCCGGCATAGCTTCTGATGCTGGGCAGGATTTCGGCCAGCAGTTCCACATCGCCCGCACCCGTCAGCACGTGGCCCAACCAGAGAAGGTACTCGGCGGCTTTGTCGGTGTCGCCGAGTTGATCGTAGGCCTGGAAGACGGATCGCAAGGTGGGGATGTCGTTCGGCATGCGGTTCAGAATCTGCTCGAAAGCCGCGACGGCATCGCGCAGTTCTGCCACAGCTGCGGGTGTCAAGCCTTGCGGAACGGTGCCACTCACGTCCTTACCCCCTTTACAAGACAAGCCTGCCATGCGACACTATTTTACGAGTGTGCGAGCGTGCATGCACGTACTGTGCATTTCTAGCATCTGCCACGCATGGAAACAAGCAGGAACTGGCGTACCGCGCGCCTGACCGCAGGAGTTCAGGAACATGCAAGAGCCCGCACCCAGCGCTCGTCCAAGTCGCATCCCCGACATCCTGTTGCGCAATGGCGTCATCAAGCCTGATGAACTACTGGCCGCCCAGCAGAAGTCCGACGAGAGCGGAACCCGTCTGGAAACCTATCTGGTGGACGCGGGATTGGTCAAAGCGCACGACATGACGCTGGCGTTGGCGGAGTACCTCCACATGCCACCGTTGAGTTTGGCGCGCTTCACCCCTGACGCCCCCCTGCTCAGCCTGCTGCCCGCTGACTTCATGGTCAAACGCATGCTACTCCCCGTGGCCCGCGTCGGCAAACACCTCACGGTGGCATTGGGAGATCCGTTCGACCTCATGGCGGTGGACGAACTGAACACGCTGACGGGGTTGACCGTCGTGCCTGTGGTCGCGGCCGAGGTCGAAATCCGTCGCATCCTGGCGCGCATTACCGAACAATCCACTCGTGCGCTCGACATGGAAGAGGTCATGCGCGAGGAAAGCGACGTCGAAGTGGTCGATGAGCAGGGTAGCGAGCAAAGCCTCGATGAGATGCTCGAGAGCGCAGAAGGTGCACCTGTCATCCGCATGGTGAACATGATTCTGGTCGAAGCCCTGCGCACTGGCGCCAGCGACATCCACCTGGAACCGATGGAGAAGACCGTACGCCTGCGCTACCGCATCGACGGGGCGCTTACCGAGCGACCCGGCCCGCCGAAATCCTTGCAGGCCGCGGTCGTTTCACGTGTGAAGATCATGGCGGACCTCGACATCGCAGAGCGCCGCGTGCCGCAGGACGGACGGTTCAACATCAAGGCCCTGGGTAAGACCGTTGATTTGCGCGTCAGCGTGTTGCCCACCGTCCACGGCGAGAAAGTGGTCATGCGTACGCTGGACAAGAACACGCTCTCTCCCAACCTGGCCGCTCTCGGGCTGGATGACTTGTCGGAGAAGGCGATGCGTTACGCCATCCAACAACCCCATGGCATCCTTCTGGTTACGGGGCCTACGGGCAGCGGCAAGACCACGACGTTGTACTCCTGCCTGCAGGAACTCAACCAACCTGACGTCAATATCATCACCTGCGAAGACCCCGTGGAGTACCAGGTGGAAGG
>CAYOBW010000470.1:0-3979 GCA_964402115.1 uncultured Victivallales bacterium | reverse complement strand
AGGCACACCGGGGAGGCAACGGCCGACTTGCGCAGCAAGACGCACGGGTGTAACTTGCTCGTGCACGGCGCGTGGGGGGCGAGCAAGCCGCCCAGGCGCCGGCAAGGAGAGCTGCGCCATGAACGAAGTCACCCCGGCCACACCGCCCCCCGACTACAAGGACCGTCACGGCTGCCTCATCGGTCTCGGGCTGGCCGTGATCGCCATCGGCTGCGTCTGCCTGCTCTTCGTCCCCCTGCTGCTGTTCGGCCAGCTCATGACCGCCCAGGCCACGGGCGAGCCCGCCCCGGCGCGGATGATCCTGCCTGCCCTCGTAACCTACGGGGCGCTCGCGGTGGCGTTCATCTGGCTGGGCATCGGCTCGATCCTCGCCCGGCGCTGGGCGCGGGCGCTGATGCTGGTGCTCGCGTGGAGCTGGCTCGCGATGGGCGTCATCAGCGTCGGCATCATGGGCTTCGTCCTGCCCGAGATTTTCGCACACCCGGCGCCCGGCACGCCACCCGTCCCGGCCATAGCCATGCCCATTGCGATGTTCTGCATGACCCTGATCTTCATCCTCATCCCCGGCGTGCTCGTGCTCGGCTATCGCGGACGGCAGGTCAAGGCCACGTGCGAGGCGCGCGATCCCCGCACCCGCTGGACGGATGCCTGTCCGCTGCCCGTGCTGGCGCTCAGTCTCTTCGTGGTGATCGGCGTCGTCTCCATGCTCTCGATGATCTTCGCCTACAACAGCGTCCTGCCGTGCTTCGGCCGGCTGGCCAGCGGTCCGCTGGCCACGCTGGCTCTCGTGATCATCGCCGCCGCCTGGAGCTATGGCGTTTGGGGCTGCTACCGGCTGCGGAGCTGGGCGTGGTGGCTCGTGGTGCTCACTTACGGCATCCTGTCTTGCTCGGCCATGGTGACCTTCATGCAGGTGGACTTGATCGAGCTCTACCGGCTGATGGGCTACCCGGAGGCGCAGATTGCCCAGATCCAGCAGTTCAATCTCTTCAAGGGGCGCAACCTGATGATCCTCTCGGCTTGCGGCATGGCGCCCTTCTTCGGCTACCTGTTGTACGTCCGCAGGTACTTCCGCTAGACTCTCAGACCGTCGATAACCGTCCCTGCCCTTGCAGGAAGGAGTGCACGCATGCCGTTCGCGAAAGACTTGACCGTCAGCCTGGCCGTAATCCTGCCGTTGGTCGGATCCCTATCCGCCGCCGCTGCCCCCCGCTCGCTGGCGGACCTGGTGGACCCCTTCATCGGCGTCGCTGGACCGGGTTCCTGCATGCCGGGCCCCTGCCTGCCGCATGCCTCGATCTATCCCAGCCCGGAGACGGGGCAGTGCAACCCCTCCGGTTACTCGTACACGAACGAGATCGTCGGCTTCGCGCAGCTGCACACGCAGGGCACGGGCGGCGTGCCCTCGTACGGCAACCTGTTGCTGTCGCCGCAAATCGGACTGGCCACAGCCGAAGCTGACCATGGCTCGCCAAAGGCCGATGAAGAGGCCACCTGCTATGCCTACCGGGTGCGCCTGAAGCGCTACGACATCGCGTGCGAGGTCGTCCCCGCCCGGCACAGTGCGCTCTACCGGTTCACGTTCCCAGCCTCCGACCAGGCGCATATCCTGCTCGACGTCGCGCGCAAGGTGCGTGGCGCCCAGGGGCTGCAGGACGGCACAGTCAGCGTGGACCCGGCTACGGGCGCAATCACCGGCAGCGGCACGTACGCGGGCAACTGGAACCCCGCCCCGTACAAACTCTACTACTGTGTCCGGTTCAGCAGGAAGCCCACCGCCGTTGGCACCTGGCGGGGAGCGATCCCGGGCGCCGGCGCGACGCAAGCCTCCGTCGCGAAGGCCGACAAGCTGGGCGCGTACGTGCGCTTCGGTGCGGCGGCGAACGAGCCCGTTTGCGCGAAGATCGCCGTCTCCTTCAAGTCCGCCGAGCAGGCTGCGGCCTGGCTGGACGAGGAGGTCCCCGGCTGGGACTTCGACGGACTCAAGCAGCAGGCCCGCGCCACCTGGGAGCGCGCGCTCACCGCGCTCGACGTGAGCGGCGCGCCGCCCGAGGAGGAGCGCCGGCTTTATACAGCCCTCTTCCACAGCCTCGTGCAGCCGCGCGACCGCACCGGCGACAACCCCAACTGGGAGTCGCAGGCGCCCTACTGGGACGACCACTACACGCTCTGGGACACGTGGAAGACCCTCTTTCCGCTGCTTGCCATCATCCGCCCGGACGTGGTTCGCGACAACGTCAACTCCTTCATCGACCGCCACCAGCACAACGGCTATGTAGCCACGGGCTTCATCCAGGGCAAGGACTACGTGCTCGGCCAGGGCGGGGACGAGGCGGACAACATCATCGCCGACGCGTACGTGAAGGGCATCGCCGGGATCGACTGGCCAAGTGCGTATGACGTGCTGCGCGACCATGCGGACAAACACCGCACCCCGCACTACCGCACGCTCGGGTATGTCACGACCGACGGCAAACACGACTACTGCCGGCGCATGCGCTCCGGCTCCGGCACGATTGCGTTCTCGTACGCCGACCACAGCGTGGCGGAGGTCGCCCGCGGGCTGGGCCGGGTTGTGGATGCCGCCGTCTACCGGAAGCGCGCCCACAACTGGACCAATGTCTGGGACGCGGGCCTCGCGGACAGCGGCTTCACCGGTTTCATTCGCGGACGTTCCAGCGCGGGCGCGTTCACCAAGACCCAGCCGCGTAAGGGCGACGACTTCTACGAGGGCTCCTGCTGGATTTACTCCTACGTCGTCAGCCACGACGTGCCCCTGATGATCGAGAAGATGGGCGGCAAGCAGCGCTTCATCGACCGGCTCTCCTTCGCTTTGCACAACAAGCTGATCGACTTCGGCAACGAGCCGTCGTTCATGACTATCTGGCTCTTCGACGCCGTCAACCGCCCCTATCTCGCCTCGTACTGGGCCAACGTGCTGCGGGCGGAGTACGCGGGCAGGGCGCTGCCGGGCGACGACGATTCCGGGGCGATGAGTTCCCTGTTCATCTTCCTGCAGGCAGGCTTCTTCCCCTTTGCCGGACAGGATCTGTACTACCTGCACGGCCCGCGTTTTCCGAAGCTGACCTTCAACCTTCCCGGCGGAAAGGCGTTCACGGTCGTCGGCGTCAACGCCGCTACGGCGAACCTCTACATCCAGTCCGCCACGTTGAACGGTCAGCCGCTCAAGAACGCCGTCCTGCATCACAAGGACATTGCAGGCGGCGGAGAACTCGTGTGCGTGATGGGCCCTGCACCGTCCGCGTGGGGATGCGCCGGGGAATTCGACTCCGCCACGGCCGCCCGCGAGCTTGCGCCGACGCGCTAAGGGCACGGGGCTACATGAACTCGACCAGTTTGAAGAACGCTTCGGGCATCAGCCCCGGCGGCGGGAACGCGATGAAGTCGTACGCCGGCACGGGCTTCCGGCTCCCATCCATCGAGTACATCTGGGATGGTACGCCTCGTATGGCCCCTGCCGCTGGCCCTGCTCGTCCTTGTAGTACACGACCTTCGGCCGGCCGTTCGTGTAAGTGCCGCGCACTTCCTCCAGCGCCCTCCCCCGGCACGGAAACAGCAGGGCCGCAACCGCCATGCAGGGCAACCACGCGGCAGCATGGATGGGACGAGTAAACATGCGCGGGCGTTTACCCGCTGCCCCGCTACTTGTCAATGCGCATCTGGTCGGCAAGAAGAGAGGAAGTGCTCCAGTCCCGGCTCCGTGCGCAGGCACGGCCAAATCCTGCGTCCCACGTAAGCTCCGCGTGCGCTCACGGCTCCGCGGCGCGTCGCCCTCCCCAGATCGATGCAGGCCACGCTTGATGGCCTCCCCGGGAGGGCGAGACTCCGTCGAGCCGCAAGCGAACGAGACGATGTTGAGGTGCCACATGTTGACGGCGGCGCTTACGCGCGGATCATGGCGCTGCGGGTGCACGAACGCTCTTGGATGGCTCGAATAGCCCGTGAACCTGATGATGTG
>CAYOBW010000469.1:0-3982 GCA_964402115.1 uncultured Victivallales bacterium | reverse complement strand
ACTCTCGGAACGAAATTCAAATGCCAAAGACTGGAACGCGCTCAACGATAGCACCAAAATATATTACGACCGTTTAATGGCAGTTTACGCAGCCATGATTGACCGTATGGACCAGAACATTGGCAAACTGCTTTCAGAACTCGAAAAATCCGGTGAGAACGAAAACACAATTATCCTGTTTTTATCCGATAACGGTGGCTGCCATGAATCGCCTCACCGCGGAAAACCAGGCGCACTGCCGGGCACGCCCGACTCGTACGACGGCTATGAATTCAGTTGGGCCAACGCCAGCAACACGCCGTTTAGCTGGTTCAAACACTGGACACACGAAGGTGGCAGCAGTACCCCATTTATTGCCTGGTATCCGAAAATGATAGCCGCCGGAAGAAAAGATACACAGTCAGCGCACATCATCGACATCATGCCTACTTTATCAGAAATTGCCGGAGCAGAATATCCCGAAACTTTTAAAGGGAACGAGATTTTACCAACCGAGGGGAAAAGTCTTGTTCCATTGTTTCTTCTTGCCTCAGCAAAAATTGAGCACGAAACATTGTTCTGGGAGCACGAAGGAAACCGGGCTGTGCGTAAAGGCGACTGGAAACTGGTGTCGCGGTTTGATTACGAGAAACGTACTGAACTTCCGTGGGAATTGTACAACTTGAAAACTGACCGAAGCGAAACCGAAAACCTGATTCATGATAATACTGAACTGGCAGCTGAACTGGAAATGCTTTACAAAGATTGGGCTAAACGTGTACAGGTTGTTCCTTATATCGAATTACAGGAAATGAGAAGGCAAAAAAGAAATTGAAATAAAATTGACATCAATAGAATCGGGATTCCCGATTGAATAAAAGTAAAATATGAAAACCAAAACAACTAAATCAATTTATCAGGCAATTGCATTTCTTTTTGCTGCTTTTGCTTTTTTTTCGTGCAACAAACCTATCGGGCCAGTTAACTCAAATGCCACGCATGAGGTTCAAAAACTATTGGCATGGATGTATGAAAATCAGGGAAAAACTGTCCTTTCCGGGCAGCACAATTATCCACACGAATTAACCCGTTCAACCGATTCGATTGTTGCAATTACAGGCAAAACTCCGGTGGTGTGGGGGACTGATGTTTCTTCGCTGAGCGACGAGCTGTTCAATGAAGCTCAGCGACAGTTTCAAAACGGGGCAATAATTACACTCATGTATCACCAGGTAAAACCATTTCACCACGACAGCCTGGGATTTTCAAGAAGTGTAAAGGGTATGGTAAGCGACGAGGAGTGGGCGCAAATTGTAACGCCCGGCACCGAATTCCATACCATGTGGCTCGAAAAAATTGACCAGAGGGCCGAATTCCTGAAAAAATTCAGGGATGCCGGAATCCCGGTACTTTGGAGACCCTATCACGAAATGAACGGCATGTGGTTCTGGTATGGCAATCGTCCGGGACCGGAAGGAATACAAAAACTCTGGAAAATAATGTACGAACGCTACACCCAACATCATCAGTTAAATAACCTGATTTGGGTGTGGAATGCCAATGCCCCGCGCGATTGGAAAGATGATGAAGCTTACGACTATCACTTGTTTTACCCTGGGAATGAGTATGTGGATGTACTTGCAGCCGATATTTATAAAGGAGATTACAAGCAATCGCATCACGACCAGCTTATTGAACTTGGAAAAGGAAAACTGATTGCTTTGGGAGAAATCGGCGACATGCCTGCTCCCGAAATTCTCGACCAGCAACCACAGTGGTCGTGGTTTATGTGCTGGGCGCACTTCCCCTGGACACATAACACCCCCGGCGAGGTACGGGCAATCTATAACCACCCAAAAACAACTACTCTCGACGAAATCAACATTGAAAAAAACCTGAAATAAAATGATGAAACTTATTACAATTCAATTGATATTTTTCTTTCTATTTACCGCTCATCTTGAAGTATTAGCCCAATCAGCCCCTTGGGTTTCCTACCCGTCGGCCAACCAAACGGCTTACGGAGTGTATCATTTCCGCAAATCGTTCAAGATGGAGAAAGTGCCTGAAAAATTAGTCGTTCATGTTTCGGCTGATAATCGCTACAACCTTTTTGTAAACGGGCAGCGGGTTTGTTACGGCCCGGCGAAAGGCGATTTGCAAACTTATAAATATGATGTAATTGACATAGCGCCTTTTCTGAAACCGGGAGAAAACCTGCTGGCTGCATTGGTGTACAATGGCGGCGAAGACCGGCCGCTGGCTTTTTTAACAATGCAAACCGCTTTTATGCTGCGGGCTGAAAACGAAGTATTCGATTTTCTGAATACCGGTTCCGGCTGGAAAACTTACAAAAACCCCGCCTATGAAGTGATTTCGTATTACGAAATGCTTTTCCGCGAACGCTGGTTTTACGGATTTTATGCCTGTGGTGGTGGCGACGAGGTTTTTGCTGAAAAATATCCGTGGGGATGGGAAAATGTTGATTTTGACGACTCCGGCTGGCTGGCTGCCGAACCGCTGACTTTCAGCAAACAACCCTGGACCCTCGTTCCCCGCAACATTGCATTCATGGATAATCACCTGGTTTTTCCTGAAAAAATAAGAAAAGTAACCGGCGCAAATATTCAGGTAGGAAACTGGAACGGAAAAACCAAACTTTCCATTCCGGCCAATTCGAAAACTTCAGTTTTAGTAGATTTTGAAATTTTTACAATGGGCTATCCCGAACTGACAGTTTCGGGTGGAAACGACAGCAAAATACAGGTAAAATATGCCGAAGCGCTTTATGAAGCGGTTAATCTGAAAGCTCACCGCGATTCAGTAAACGGACTTTCAATGTTTGGCGTTTGGGATATTTTTCATCCCGATGGCGAAAAACACACGTTCCGGCCGCTTTGGAAACGCACATTCCGGTACGTTCAGTTCAACATTGAAACCAAAAACGAACCGCTCGAAATTCTTTCGTATCAACTTGAATATTCAGGTTATCCGTATCCTGAAATGGCCTACTTTGAGAGCGATAATCAACGTTTGAATGAAATTTTTGAAATGAGCAAACGCACCCTGCGGATGTGCTCGGGCGAAACTTACTACGACACACCATTTTACGAACAATTGAGTTACGGTGGAGACAATCGTCCGATTGCTGCCATTTCAACTTACAATTCAACCGACGACCGGCTTTTGCGTGAAGTTTTACGCCTCTATCCGCAATCGGAAAATAAGGAAACCGGATTGTTAAAATCGGCTTATCCATCGCGTTTCGATTTTGATATGGGAAGTTGGTCGATGGGCTGGATTCAAACCTTGCACGACTATTACTTTATGCGCGGCGATTCGGCTTTTGTAAAACAATTCTCCGGCAAAATTGATGGAGTCCTTCGTTTTTACGAGCGCCACCTCGATGAGCGTACCGGGATGATTGGCACGGTAAAAAACCAGAATTTTATCGACTGGAGCAACACCAAAGGCAGTCTGCCCCGGCCCAACGAAATGCGGGAAATGAAACAATCGGCGCTGCTTACGCTCTATTTTGCCCACACACTCGACTGCACGGCCAGATTATACAATGAACTCGGGTTGAAAGAAAAGGCCACACATTGGGAGCAACTTTCAAAAGGAATTAAATCAGCGGTTTACACCAACTGCTGGGATACCGAAAAACAGTTGTTCCGCGATTATTCCGACCAGGAAATTTTTTCACAACACACCAACCTGTTTGCCATTTTGTGCGATATTATTCCGGAAACGGAGCAGCAAAAACTAATGAACCGAATTCTGACCTACAATAAATTCGACGAAATGGCCAGCAGCTATTTTTCGTTTTTCCTTTTCAAAGCATTGCAGAAAACCGGGCAGGAAGATTTGTTCCTTGACAATCTTAATTTCTGGTACACTTTCATCGACCGCGGCCACACCACATGTGGCGAAACCGGGTTTGCCTCACACGACCGCTCCGACTGCCACGCCTGGAGCGCCCACCCGGCTTATTTTATGCTGA
>CAYOBW010000468.1:0-3985 GCA_964402115.1 uncultured Victivallales bacterium | reverse complement strand
ACGGCGGCAGCTACGGGGAGGGGACGAAGCGGGACGGGGCGCGCAGCGTGTAGCCCCCGACGTGAGGAGGGGGACGGGCGGCTTGCCGATGCCGTCCGCCGCCTCACGGCGGCAGCTACGGGGAGGGGCTGCCGCTCCCATCTGGCACGTCCGTCTGGCTTGACCGCACCGGACTTGCGCCCCACGTAGGGCCGAAATCCGTTCGGCCCGGTCCCGAGGCTGCGCCGGGGTGGTGGCGGCGCGATGGTCTTCAGACCGTGATGGTCTTGGTGATGAAGGCCAGCGTGAAGAGCGCGACGGTCTCGATGATGCCGAGGGCCATGAAGTAGTTCGCGGTGCCCTGGCCGGTCTCGGCCAGCGCGTCCGAGGCGCAGGCGCCGGCCTTGCCCTGCAGCCAGGCCGAGACACCCATGGCGACGCCGCCGAAGAGACCGGCGCCGAGCAACTGCTGCCAGGGCGCGCCTGCCACGGCGGCCTTCACGATCTGCCCCTCGACGATGAAGCCGTAGATGGTCTGCGACAGCGGGGCGCCGATGAAGGCGACCAGCATGAACGGGGCCATCTTGTTCTGGGCGTAGCACTTCTTCCACGCGCCCACGGCGGCCTGCGCGGCGACGCCGGCGCCCAGGCCCGACCCGATGGCCGACAGGCCCAGCATGGCTGCCCCACCCAACTTGCCCATGGAGATGATCGCTTCCGGTGTCATGTTACCTTCCTGCCTTTCTGCTTCGCTGCTGTCCAAACCCGCGGACGGCGCCGGCCATCCGGCTATTCCCCCTGCTGCCTGGCGGTTCGGGCAAACGGCGTGTACTTCACGCCGGCCCACTGAATGCCGAGGTGTGTCGAGAACTCCAGCGCATTCAGACGCACGCCGTGCACCAGCACGGCCAGACCGCCAAGGAGAATGTTGAGCGTGTGGGCCGCAAAGATGATCAGGGCGGCCGCGATCCCCGCGCCGATGCTCGTGATGCCCTTGCCGATGGCCATCTCGTTGAAGGCGAGGATCAGGGTCACCGAGGCGCTGCCCACCAGGTAAAGCCGCAGGTACGAGACGATGTCGCCGAAGTTCGCGATGATGTTCAGCGGCAGCATAACGTGGTTCGACCACTCGGCCTTGAACGCCCTGGGCGGTGTCATGAACAGGGCCACGAGCACCGTGCTGGCCACGAACAACGGCAGGGTGAAGCCGGGCGCCGGCCGGTTGAGCACCAGGAAGCAGGCCACGAAGTACATGGTCCACGACATGCCGATCCAGCCGAACTGGGCCAGGGCCTGCGGCGTCTTCCAGCACCGCAGCAGGTTCCAGCCGTGCGCGATGGTCAGGTGCACCGCGCCCAGGGCGAAGCAGAAGCCCTCGATGTTGGCTTCGTTGGCCAGCCAGTCCACCTTGAGCTGCCTGAGCGGCGCGGGCAGGTTCTGGATGCCGAAGTACGAGCCGGTAAGCATGCCCCAGACGATGGTGGAGACGCTGAGGATGGCGAGCAGGGGCACCAGGTGCGCGGGGGCCTGCTTCCACTTGAACTTCAGCAACGCGGTGAGACCGAGGAAGATCAGCCCGTAGCCGGCGTCGCCGATGAGGATGGCGAAGAAGATGCTGAAGAAGAGCAGGAACACGCCGCTGACGTCCATCTCGCGGTAACCGGGCAGGATGCCGAGCATCTCGAAAATGGGCATGACGGGCCGCGCCCAGGCCGGGGCGCGCAGGAGGGTGGGGACGGTTTCGCTGGCGTCCGGTTCGACGGCCAGCACGCCCCAGCCCAAGCGGTCGGCCGCGGCCTGCAGCCGCGGCACGGCATCGGTCGGGCAGAAGCCCTGCAGGTACACGATGCGCCGGTCGCGGCCCATCCCGGTGCGCGCTTCCTCGAACCGCACGGCGTCCCGCGTCTCGGCGGCCTGCCGGTGCAGCACGGGCGCAGCGGGGACCAGCGCGCGCAGCGCCTGCTCTGCCTCCGTCCGCTCCTGCCGTGCCGCGGCCAGCGCCTGCTCGACGGCGCTCAGCCGGCGCGGGGGCAGGGGCAGCTCGCGCACGCCCGACCCGGCGACCTCGCCGTCGCCGACCACGACGAAGGCCACGCCGGCCTTGGTTTCGTGCAGGACTTGCAGGGTGGCGCCTGCCGGCGCCGTCAAATCGCGCTGCGTTGCCGCTTCGTACAGCCGCACGCGCACGCCCCGCTCCGCCAGGCTGCGCACCGTGGCGGGATCGAAATCGCCGAAGCGCAGCAGCCCCTCGCGCTCCTTCTCCAATTCGGCCTCGCGCGTCTCCAACGCGGCCCGCTGCTTCAACAGTTCCAGGACGCGCGCGACGAGGGCCGGCGCGCCCCCCTGCGGCAGCGCGGCTGCGACCGCGACCGGCGCCGGCCCCTTGACCGCCGCGGCGGTCGTCAGCGCCAGCAGGGCCTTGTCCACGTCGGCGACCTGCCGTTGCAGGGCCTCCAGGCTCTCGCCCGCCGGCGGCTGCAAAGGCGCCAGGTGTACCGCGCCCAGATCGCGCAGCGTTTCCAGCGCCGCCTGGCGGTCCGTGTCGAGGCAGAGCACGGTTACTTTCTGCATCGGGGCGATCATGCGGCCACTCCCTCCCCGGCTTGCTGCGCGTCGGCCTCGTCGGTTGCGCGGCGCTTGGCAATCTTGCCGCGCGCGACGCCGGCGGTCTGCTCGTCGCCCAGATAGATTCGGATGACCCGGATGTTCTCGCGACATTCGGGGAGCTTGACCTTCTCGAAAAGGTTGACCCGTTGGGCGGTGACCCGCAGCTCTTCCATGATCAGGCGCCGCTGCGTCTCGAGCGTCTGCAGCTCGGCGCGCAGCCGGATCAGCGCCGAGACGGCCTGCACGGCGTCATCCACCCACAGCGGCGTGAGGAACAGGTCGTAGTCCTCGACGCGCAGGCGCACGTCCTTGAAGATGGGAATGGCGACGCCGGCGATGTTCCCCTCCTCGACGATGACCGCCTCGACCGCCACGAGGCGGTCGAGCCCGGCCGGCTCGGAGAGCAGCTTGATCCAGCGGTCGAGGTCCTCGCGCAGCCGGGCCTCGGCGGCGGCCTTCTCGTCATGGCGGGCGGTCACGGCCTGGATTTCGACCTGGAGCTGCTGCTTCTTCAGCTGCAGCATCGGCAGGAAGCGCTCGTAGCGGCGCAGGGCGTCGCGCTGCGCCTTCAGCTCGGTCTTCGTATGTTTGACCTTGGCCATGTCCCTTGCGTCTCTCCCGTGCGTCCCGTGCTAGGCCCCGGCGGCCGTGACCGTTGCCGGCCGCTGCGGCCAGAACTGGTCGAGCAGCTTGCTGTGAATCCCGGTTTCCATGGGCTCGAAGCAATCCGCCAGGATGCGCCACCCGAGGTCCAGCGCGGCTTCGAGGGGGATGTTCACCGACAGGTCCATCATCTCCTTCTCGAACCGGCCGCCGTACTTCAGCAGCTTGCGGTCCCAGGCGCTCATGCGAAAGCCCATGGACTGCTTTTCCACCGTCTCGCGGTAGGCGGCGTAGAGCTGGATCATGGTGTTCATGATCGTGCGGTGATCGTCGCGCGTGCGGCCGTTGACCTGCTGCTTGAGCCGGCTGAGCGAGCCGAAGGGCTCGATGCGGCCGTTGCGCAGGTAGAACTGGCCTTCCGTGATGTAGCCGGTGTTGTCCGGGACCGGGTGCGTGACGTCGTCGCCGGGCATCGTCGTCGCCGCCAGGATCGTGATGGAGCCCGCGGTGTCGAAGTCCACGGCCTTCTCGTAGCGGGCGGCGAGCTGGCTGTAGAGATCGCCTGGGTAGCCCCGATTCGACGGGATTTGCTCCATGGTGATGGCGATTTCCTTCATCGCGTCGGCGAAGTTGGTCATGTCCGTCAGCAGCACGAGGACCCGCTTGCCGGCCAGGGCGAAGTGCTCGGCCACGGCGAGGCTGATGTCGGGGACGAGCAGGCATTCGACGACGGGGTCCGCCGCGGTGTGCACGAACAGCACGCTGCGGGCGAGGGCGCCGCTTTCGTCGAGCGTGT
>CAYOBW010000467.1:1603-4010 GCA_964402115.1 uncultured Victivallales bacterium | reverse complement strand
GGCAAATATCACGCCCGCCGCCGCGGCAGAATCGGTGATATTGATCGTATCGAACGCGGCTTTTCCCGCCGGTGTCACGGTCAATACGTTGGTGCCCTGCCCGGTAACGTTGCCACTGTTCGTCCCGTTCCATAGACCGCCCGCGGTGAGCGACAAGGTGTAGGTATCCGATGCCGTGGACAAGATCGACAGCAGATCGCCCGCACCCAAGGCAACGTTCAACGCCACCCCCGATTCGTTGAAGGTTGCAAGCAACCGTCGGTCTTCCAACGTCTCCAGCAGCAGCTTCCGTCGCCGCTGGCGGCGTTCCTGCGGGGGCCGCAGGCGATTGCCTCTTTCCTCGCGGCGAAAGAACGAGAATCCCGAAAACATGGTCGAATCCTCCGGCAGGAAGCGGTCAGGGAGCAGGGGCATCCCAGGAAGAACGGTGGAGAGGGCCGAACATGGACAAACACCGATCGGCACAACAGCGGGCGGCAAAACGTCTACGAACTCGCGGCCGCAACCTCATCAACGGTTGCCTCCCACGCCGACGATGCATCGCCACCGCCGTCCCGTCAGGCCACGGGCCAACCGGCTCAGGCCTCGTTGCACGTCCTGACTGAATGCCACAGAAGGGTCCACCATCGGCAGAGTAACCGCTCGACGTCACTGGTAAGCCCACTGGCTGCCTCCGATCGATCCACACGACCGCGGCTCCCTCGAATGGAGACACCTTACCATCGATCCTTGTAACTCCATCCCACCTTACCTTAACGCACGAACTCACGGATTCAACGGTCTGCAGCGAAAATTCCGGTCATTCACAGAAAAACCTCTCAAAGCAGACCATGTCGGTTGGGCGGAATCGTCCGGATTCTCCATAAATCGCGGTGCACGGGCCTTCGGCCAATCAATGGGGATGTCGAATCGGAAACACATGTGACGCCTTTTTCCCATGCGCCTGAAATGGCAAACGCGCGTGTCACGCCAGTCCTGTCG
This sequence comes from uncultured Victivallales bacterium, assembly GCA_964402115.1. Lineage (GTDB taxonomy): Bacteria > Verrucomicrobiota > Kiritimatiellia > UBA8416 > CAYOBW01 > CAYOBW01. The sequence continues at coordinate 3,029 of CAYOBW010000467.1, read as the reverse complement.
GGGCCATTCGAATCCGTGGCCGTTCCGCGTGTGCACGGCCGATGACTACCAGCAGGAGGAATCCGGACCTCGGCGGCTGCATGCTGGAAAGACCTGTACTGCGAGCGTTTCCAGCACCTCGCGTTCGGTCGGAATGGGGAGTCTGTCAGGATGAACACCACAAGAGCGATTGCCGGCGCGATGCTGTGGCTGGCGCTCGCCGCCAAGCTCGGCGCGCTGGCCCAAGCACAGGATGCGCCCCAACCGCCCCAAGGTGGGCTCAGTCCCGCAGAATCACTGTGGTACGGCGCGGATCCTTCGAGTCCCGTCGAGCAAGCCACGGCCGGCCTTGCCCCCTGGGACGCTGGCTCGCCGTTCGCTCGTGTCTACGGCTACGCAGAAGGGCTGGTTTTGCAACGCAGCAATGGCAGCTTCGATCAACCCATCATCGTCGAAACGATCGATGGCAATCAGGGCGCTACATTCCTATCCACTTCGGACTTGAACTTCGAAGTCAATCCAGCGTTACGGGTCACCTTGGGGTTTCGCTTGCACGACAACTGGGCGCTCGAAGGTTCGTACCTTGGGCTGTGCGAATCCGAAGCCTCCAACTTCCTCACCACCCCGCCGGACACGAACCTGACGTTTCCCGGCGGGCTCGTAACTAACGTGATCAGCGGCGTCGACCGGATTTGGACGGATTACTCCTCCTCGTTTTGCAGCGCCGAGTTGAATCTCGTCTGTGGCCACGGTGGTTGCACCACTTCCGGGGACCTCAATACCGATTATGGCGTCCCGGGCCACGGGGCAGGCAGTCGCTCGCGCTGCCAAACGTTTGAGTGGTTGGCGGGTTTCCGCTACCTCAGCCTGAGCGAGGAGTTGAATATCCACGGCGAGCGTGACCAAGAGATCCCCCAGGTGACCACGGCGGTCGAGCACGGCCCGTACAACATTCGCACGGGCAACGATCTGTATGGGGGTCAGGTTGGCGCGCGGCTGCGACGCTGGGGCGAGCGGTTGGGCTGGGAGGCGACCAGCAAGGCCGGGATCTTTGGCAACGACGCTCAGGAGGAACAGTACATCATCGATTTTCCGAACTTCGAACTCCGCCCCCTAACGGGCGATGCAGGTGTCCAAGTCGCGTTTGCCGGCGAATTGAACTTGACGGCGATCTACCGGTTGAGCGACGTCTGGAACCTCCGCGCCGGTTACAATCTGATCTGGATCTCGGGGCTCGCCCTGGCCCCGGATCAACTCGATTTCAGCGGCACGCTGCCTGCCGGCGACCTGCTGCACAGCACCGGGAGCATGTTCCTGCACGGCGCCAGTTGCGGTGTGGAAGCCAGGTGGTAGAAGCAGTCAGCGGTCGGAGGTCAGCGGTCAGCGGTCGGAGGTCAAGCCAGTCTTCGCGGGGGGCATTTCGCGTTGCAGGCTGAATGCTGATCGC
>CAYOBW010000467.1:0-1503 GCA_964402115.1 uncultured Victivallales bacterium | reverse complement strand
GGTCAAGCCAGTCTTCGCGGGGGGCATTTCGCGTTGCAGGCTGAATGCTGATCGCTGATCGCTTGCGGGCCCCGCAACTCCTACGCCGCGCCAATTTCCGCCGTGATCTCTTCCAAGACGGATTCTAAATCAAACTGGTCGGCGTCGTCCAACGGCGTCTGCGCAGAATAGGGAACCCGCGGTGACTCGTCTTCCACTTTCTGCAGGAACCACTCCGCACCCGGAACGTCAGCGGCGTCGAGCATCTCGAGGACCTGATCGCGCTCGGCCTCCCGCGTCCATGACGCGGGGTGGGGAACGGCCGGGCTGACGACCAAATCCCACGTGCTGAACATCGCCACGGCCTCGCCCGCCGCTTCGTTCGCCTCGCCCTCGCCCAACCCCGCCTGGAAGCCGTTCAGACGGTTGAGGACCAACAGCACGTCCTCCGGCGTGATCAGACCGTCGACGTTGGTGTCCAGGAATCGCGGCGGCGAGAACTGCTGGGTCGGCAGCAAGGTCGCGTCCGGATTCGCGTTGATGTGGTTGATAGTCATCAGCGCATCCAAGGGACTGATCAGACCTTCGTTATTCACATCCAGCGAGTTGACGGGATTCGTCCAGACGGTGACTGGCGGCGAAGGCATGGGCCCCGGTTGTGGAATCGGCCCGGACGGCTCTGATTTGCTCGTCGCAATGAACCACGGGCCGGCGAAACCGGTCAACGGGTCCGCTGGCTGATACGTCAACGGCGAGGTCCCGGTGATGTCGAAACGATGGACTTCGCCGACCGTGCCGATCGGGCCCTGGACGGCAAGAATCGCGTCCGCGATCCCGTTCCCGTCCGTATCCATCGCTGCCACATTCACCGGCGCATTGTTGCTGGGCCCCGTAAAGGCATCGGGAATCGCACCCAGTTGGGTTAGGGTCGCATTGGCGGTGCTCCAGTTCCAGATCTCAATCCTGGAGGATCCATTCACGCCCATGCCGGCAATGATGTCCGGAATGCCGTCCGCATCAATCGGCGCGACGTCCAGCGAGACCCCGCCCGTGAAATTCGGGTTCAACGTGGTGAAGGGGAAAAACGTCTGCACGCGTTTGGGCGTGGCTGTCGAGACCTCGAACACGGACACCGTGGCCTTGGTGCCGCCGCCCGTCGCGACGACGATTTCCGCTTTGCCGTCCGGGATGTTGACGAAGGAACCGCTGTTGTTCAAGCTGCCCATGTCAGCGGCCGCGACGACCGCGCCACCGACGGCCGCCACGGGAAACGCCTGGAATGAGATATCCGGAGTCGCCTGGAACGCCGGGTTCGCCGGGTACTGGTTGAAGAAGACACGTACGTTTGCCGCCCCGTAACTCGGCACGGTAATAATGTCCGGTTTGCCGTCTCCGTTGACGTCCGCAACCGTCAGCACGCGGAGAACCTCTCCTAGCATTCTCCCGTCCGCCCAGAAGTGGCAGCGCGCGCCCGCGGTACGCCAGATGGCGGCGCGGGCCGTGATCGAATCTACGCAACAGAAG
>CAYOBW010000466.1:1727-4042 GCA_964402115.1 uncultured Victivallales bacterium | reverse complement strand
GACGAACGCCGACGGCCATGATCACCATCTCGGCCGGCAGCCGACCGCGGTCCGTAATCACCGCTTGGACACGGCCCTGACCTTCGAAGGATTGCACCGTGGTGCCGGTCAGAACCTTCACTCCGTGCGATTCCATGTGCTGCTCGACCAGTTTGGCGATTTCGAAATCGAGCATGCCGAGGATCTGCGGGAGCATCTCCACAATCGTGACGCGGCAGCCGCTTTGCACCAGCGCTTCGGTGGCTTCCACTCCGATCAAGCCTCCCCCGACGACCACCACATCGAGTGCCTTGTGTTCGGCCAGCAACGTCTTGATCTGTTCCGCGTCGTGGACGCCGTGCAGCGTCAGGATGTTCGCCAGGGCGACGTTCGGGATCGGCGGCACCACGGGCGTGGCGCCCGTGGCAAAGACCAGCTTGTCGTAGTCCAACCAAGACCGGCCGCCGCTGGGGTCCTGCACTTCCACGCGTCGGCCGGTGCGGTCCACACGCACGGCCTCGGTCTGGTTCATGACATGGACGTTCTTGACATTGCGGAAGAACACCGGGTCGCGCACGATCCCTACGGGCGTCGACATCAGTTCCGCCTGCTCCTTGACCACGCCCGAGACGTAGTAAGGCAGCCCGCAGCCGGCATAGGAAAGCAGTTTGCCTTTCTCGACGATCGTCACCTCGGCGTCCGGGACCAGGCGAATGATCCGGGAAGCCACCTTCGGCCCCGCGGCGACGCCGCCAATAATGACCACTTTCATCACGTTGGACATGCTTACGGCTCCTTCGGTTCGTGCCCCAACTTAACGACAATCTCTCGTTCTGTTTCGCGACGCTCGGTGACCCGATAACGGTGGGCTCCCCGCAAACCGGCTTCTTTTGCCGCCGCCCAGCCATGCAGGCGGGCAAAGGTCACGGCATCGTCGGACATGCCCGCACATTCTGCGCCGATCGCCCCGTGATGAGCCAGCTCGTAACACGCCATGGCCAAGAGCGATTCCTCCTGATCGGCGGAATCCGTGCGGAGGGATTTTCCATTCCAGTACCCGCCCGCGAATTCCAGCGTGATCGACTTGCCATGCCGGGCCCGCGGCGGTGGTTCGACGCCTGGCCGGCTTTCCACGGGCTCCGCCGGGGCGACTCGTCCAGCCGGGTTGTGCCCCCTTGGAAAGTGATGTGCCGGGTCCAGTGTTCGTCGTCTGGTTCGGGGTAGTCGGTGCGGACGTGGCCGCCGCGGGTCTCGGTGCGGAGCGAAGCGGCCTCGATCATCAGCCCGGCCACCAGCAGCATGTCTTGCAGTTCCCAGCCGATCGGGTTGGAGAACTGGCGAGACAAGACGTAGCGGCACCAGCGGCCGATGGTCTCGGTCGCCTCGGCCAAACCCGAAGCGTCGCGGCGCACGCCGCAGTTGCGCCACATCAGGCTCTTCAGCGAGTTGCGGATGTCGGCGACGTCGAGCGGTTCGCCGCCGAGGTTGACGGGCGGGTTCTCCAGCGGCAAGGCGCGGAACGTGTCGTTGTGGCGAGTCGCTTCCGCAGACGCTTCCCGCCCGACATGGGCGCCGTAGACGGCCGCTTCGCTGAGGCTGTTCGAGGCCAGTCGGTTGGCGCCGTGCAAGCCCGTCGAAGCCACCTCGCCCGCCGCCCACAAATGCGGCAGCGTGGTGTGGCCGTCGCGGTCCACGGTCACACCGCCCATCATGTAGTGCGCGCCGGGGCGGACGGGGATGCGGTCGCAGGTGATGTCCAGACCGAACTGCGCGCACAGGGCGGCGATCCCGGGAAACCGCTGGCGGACGTGCTGCGGATCCAGGTGGGACAAGTCGAGGTAGACATTGGGGTGCCGCGTCTTTTCCATCTGCGTGACGATCGCCCGGCTGACGATGTCGCGCGGCGCCAGCTCCGCCCGTTCGTCCTGATCGGGCATGAAACGGTGGCCGTCCCGGTCCAGCAGGTGCGCACCTTCGCCGCGCACCGCTTCCGTAATCAAATGCCGGCTGCTGCCGGCTACATACAGTACGGTCGGATGAAATTGCATGAACTCCAAGTCGCGCACTTCGGCGCCGGCACGGTAAGCCATGGCCAGACCGTCCCCGGTGGCGACCTCCGGATTCGTCGTCTCGCGGTAGATCTGCCCTGCGCCGCCGGTGGCCAGAATGGTCTGCTTGGCCCAGATCAGCGTCTTGCCGTGCTGGCGGTTCCAAACCAGCGCGCCGCAGCACTGTCCCGCGTGGGTCAGCAAGTCGATCGTGAACGTGTTCTCCCACAGGCCGATGTTCGGCATCTGCTGGATGCGATGGGCCATGGCCCGCACGACCTCGCGGCC
>CAYOBW010000466.1:0-1627 GCA_964402115.1 uncultured Victivallales bacterium | reverse complement strand
ACGACCAGCACCGTCAGCTTCGGATCGACCTCCAACGCGGCCCGCAGCCCTGCCAGGCCGCTCCCGATGACCAGCACATCCGTAAAGAAATGCGGGACCTGCTTCGGTTGGAACGTCGCCAAGTAGCGGGGGCAGACGCACAAACGATTCGCCACCTTGGTTTGCTCGCAGCTTTCCATCATGCACCTCCTCGACAGATCTTCTCTGCTCCGTATTCTAGCAGAAACAGCGCCGCCCTGGGGCTGGCTTGCGAACACCTGCCTGGCGCGGCCTTCGGCCGCAACCAAAGCTCATCGGGGAACGGATGTCACGCAGAGGCGCAGAGAACGCGGAGAACAAGCCGTTTCTCGGCGGCCTCTGCGCCTCTGCGTGAGTCCCAATTCTGCATAGCGTGCGGAGATTCTGACTGTTTGCAGTCCAGAGAGGGGCAAATACGGTGCCTAGCAACCTTCCTCGCCTCCCCAGCCATCATCGGGCAAGGCCCAGATCCTCCGCCTCCTCAAGCCGACACCGGCGCGGGACGAATTGAGGTCTTTCGTTGTGTTCGACCGGAGCGGCCATAGCCCATTGAGCTGGCAGCGGCAGGGACGAGCAATCCGGAATCGTGGCCGTAGCCGAGCTTGTGGCATTTTGCAAGCATTCGAGCGGAGCTACCTCTTGCATTCTGCCGTGTAGAACGTGGCCGACTTGCCACTCTTCGCTTCCGCCCTGTCGACCGCTCCAGACCGCGAAATTGGAATCTAGCGTGATTCCGCCGAGGAGCGTTGATCCGCATTCCGATCAAGGCCCCGCAGTTGGTTTGGTACGGCGCGTGCATCTCTCGCCGTCGAGATGCTCTCCCGTGAATCATTGACCGTAAAGAAAAAGCCATGACTCGCTATGTATTTGGTCCCGTCCCGTCGCGTCGCCTGGGACGATCCTTGGGCGTCGATCTGACGCCGTTCAAGACGTGCAGCTACGATTGCATCTATTGCCAGCTAGGGCGGACGACGCATAAGACCATCGAGCGAAAAGAATGGGTATCCTTGGATCGCATCGTTGCCGAGTTGTCGGAGCGGCTGACCAGCGAGCCGGACTACATCACGCTCAGCGGGTCCGGCGAGCCCACTTTGTATTCGCGGGTCGGTGAGCTGATCGCCGAGATCAAAGCGTTGACCGACGTCCCTGTCGCCGTGCTCACCAACGGTTCTCTGTTGTGGCAGGAGGAATTGCGTCGGCAATTGCTTCGGGCGGATTTGGTGATCCCCTCCCTGGATGCCGGCGACGACGCCGTCTTTCAGGCCGTCAACCGCCCGCACGAGCAGATCTCATTCGGACAGATGGTGGACGGATTGGTGGCGTTCCGGCAGGAATTCAAGGGCGCTTACTGGCTGGAAGTCATGGTCGTCGGTGGATACACGGCAACGGCGGAGGAGATGGGCAAGCTGGCCGCTTGCGTCGACCGAATTCAGCCGGATCGCGTCCAACTGAATACGGTCACCCGGCCCCCCGCGGAACACGAGGCCACCGCGGTCTCGGCGGAGCGGTTGAGTGATTTCTGCTCCCTGTTCCGTCCTGCGGCCGAAGTGATTGCGGATTTCCGGGCCGTGCATCAGGAGGCGGAGTTCGTTGCCTCGCGCAACGAGGT
>CAYOBW010000465.1:0-4087 GCA_964402115.1 uncultured Victivallales bacterium | reverse complement strand
GCGCCGGCGGCTCCGCCAAGCAGGGCCGCAACCGCGAATTCCAGGCCATCCTCCCGCTGCGCGGCAAGGTGCTGAACGTGGAGAAGGCGCGCCTCGACAAGATCCTCAGCAACCACGAAATCCGCACCCTCATCACGGCCATCGGCGCGGGCATCGGCGAGGACGACTTCGACCTCGCGCGCATCCGCTACCACAAGATCATCATCATGACCGATGCCGACGTGGACGGCGCGCACATCCGCACGCTGCTGCTGACGTTCTTCTACCGGCAGATGCCGCAGCTGATCGAGCACGGCCACATCTACCTCGCCCAGCCGCCCCTCTACAAGATCACAAAGGGCAAGCAGGAGGAGTACATCGAGTCCGACGAGCAGCTCACGCGCCGGCTGCTCACGCTGGGGATTCAGGACGCCACGCTGCACGACCTGCGCTCGGGGCGGGATTTCAAGGACGGCCAGATGGACGCGATCCTGAACGTGCTGACCGACCTGGACCTGGCCGTGCTGGCGCTTAAGCGCAAGCGGGTGGACCCGCAGGAGTACCTGACGCACTGGGACGCGGCGCGGCGCTCGTTCCCGAAGTACCTCGCGACCATCACGGCCGGGGGCAAGACCGAGCGGCACTTCGTGCACACCGACGCGGAGCTGATCGCTTTGCGCGAGGCGGCGGAGCAGCGCACCGGCCAGCAGATGGTCGAGTCTTCCGGCGAGGCCCACCCGGCCGGCGCGGCGGCCGGCGCCCCGAGTGTCGGCTTCGCGTGGGTGGATCTGCACGCCGCCAGCCGGCTGGCGCGCATCGCCTCCACGCTGGAGGAGTGCGGCCTTTCCATCGCGAACTACGCCCCGACGCGCGAGCCGTTCGCGAAGCTCGTGACGGGCGAGACCGAGATCGCCATCCGCTCCCTGCCGGAGCTGCTGAACGCCGCCCGCGAGCTGGGCGCGCGCGGCCGCCGCATCCAACGCTTCAAGGGCTTGGGCGAAATGAACCCGGAGCAGCTCTTCGAGACCACCATGCGGCCGGACAAGCGCATGCTGCTCCAGGTCATCCTCGAAGACGCGGTCAAGGCGGACGAGATCTTCACCATCCTCATGGGAGACGAGGTGGAGCCCCGCCGCGTGTTCATCGAGCAGAACGCCCTGAACGCCAACCTGGACATCTGAGACGACCATGGAAACACCCGTCAACCCGAACGTCCGGCACATCGCCATCGAAACGGAAATGAGTACGTCCTACGTGGACTACTCGATGAGCGTCATCGCGGGGCGCGCGCTCCCGGATGCCCGCGACGGGCTCAAGCCCGTGCACCGCCGCGTGCTCTTCGCCATGCAGGAGCTCGGCAACACGCACAGCGCGGCCTACAAGAAGTCCGCCCGCGTGGTCGGTGACGTCATCGGCAAATCCCATCCCCACGGCGACACCGCGGTCTACGACACCATCGTGCGCATGGCCCAGGATTTCTCGATGCGCTACCCGCTCGTGGACGGGCAGGGCAACTTCGGCTCGCGCGACGGCGACGCGCCGGCCGCCATGCGGTATACCGAGGTGCGCATGGCGCGGCTGGCCGAGGAGCTGCTCGAGGACATCGACAAGCAGACCGTGGACTTCGGGCCCAACTACGACGAATCGCTCCAGCAGCCCCTGGTCCTGCCGTCCAAGTTCCCGAACCTGCTGCTCAACGGCTCGACCGGCATCGCCGTCGGCATGGCCACCAACATCCCCCCGCACAACCTCTGCGAACTCGTGGACGGGATCCTCTACGCCATCGACAACCCGGACGCCACGGTCGCCGACCTGCTGACGTTCATCAAGGGGCCGGATTTCCCGACGCAGGGCATCATCTGCGGCATCCAGCCCATCGAGCAGATGTACCGCACCGGCCGCGGCCAGATGCGCGTGCGGGGCCGCGCCCACGTGGAGGACCGCGACGGCAACAAGGAGCAGATCGTCATCACCGAGCTGCCCTACACGGTTAACAAGGCGCGCCTGATCGAGACCATCGCCGCCCTCGTGCAGGACAAGGTGATCGACGGCGTCACCGACCTCCGCGACGAATCGAACCAGAAGGAGCCCGTCCGCATCATCCTCGAACTCCGGCGCGGCACGATCGCGGACGTCATCCTCAACAACCTCTACCGGCACACGCAGCTGCAGATGACCTTCGGCGCCATCATGCTGGCGCTCGTGGACGGCCGGCCGCGCGTGATGAACCTGAAGGAGCTGGTGGACTGCTTCACGCACCACCGCTTCGACGTCGTCACCCGCCGCACGAAGTTCGAGCTGGCGAAGGCGCAGGCGCGCGCCCACATCCTCGAAGGGCTGCTCAAGGCGCTCGATAATCTCGACGAGGTCGTGCGGACCATCCGCGCCACCGCCAACCGCGAGGAGGCGCACGGCCGCCTCATGGAGAAGTTCGGCTTCTCCGAGCTGCAGACCAAGGCCATCCTCGACATGCGCCTCTACCAGCTGACCGGCCTCGATCGCTCGAAGGTCGAGGCCGAGTACCGCGAAATCCAGGAAAAGATCGCCTACCTGAAGTCCCTGCTGGCCGACCCGCTGAAGATCTACGGCGTGATCAAGGACGAGCTGCGCGAGATCCGCGAGCGCTACGGCGACGCGCGCCGCACCGAGATCGTCATGGCCGACGACGACGTGGACATCGAGGACCTCATCGCCGACGAGCCCTGCATCATCACCATCAGCCACGAGGGCTACATCAAGCGCGTGCCGGTGGCCACCTACCGGGCGCAGCGGCGCGGCGGCCGGGGCATCACGGGCATGGCGACGAAGGAAGAGGATTTCGTCTCGCACCTCTTCACGGCCAACACGCACGACCGCCTGCTGTTCTTCACGCGCGGGGGCCGCGCCTATGCCGAGAAGGTCTACCAGATCCCCGAGGCGAACCGCACCTCGCGCGGCAAGGCCATCGTCAACATGCTCAACCTGCGCGAAGACGAGAAGATCGCCGCCATGATCCAGGTGCGCGAGTTCCGCGAGGACCAGCTGCTCGTCATGGCCACCGCGCGCGGCGTGGTCAAGAAGACGAACCTGGCCGAGTACCGCAACGTCCGCAAGGACGGCATCATCGCCATCAACATCGACGAGCAGGATGAGCTGATCGACGTCAAGCCGACCGACGGCACCCAGAACGCGCTGCTGACGACCGAGAACGGCATGAGCATCCGGTTCAGCGAGGACCAGCTCCGCGACCAGGGCCGCGCCACGCGCGGCGTGCGCGGCATCACCCTGCGCGAGGGCGACCGCGTGAAGAGCCTCGCCATGGTCGGGCCCGAAACCACGCTGCTCGTCTGCACGGCCAACGGGTACGGCAAGCGAACGAACTTCGACGAGTGGCGCTGCATCGGCCGCGGCGGCATGGGCGTCATCGCCATGCTCACCACGGAGCGCAACGGCAAGGTGGTCGAGGCGCGGGCCGTGCGGGAGGACGAGTCGCTGATGCTGGTGACCGCCAAGGGCATGCTGATCAAGATGCCCGTCAAGGAGATCAGCCTCATCGGCCGCGCCACGCAGGGCGTGCGCCTGATCAATCTCGACGAGGACGATCACCTGGTCTCAGCCACCACGCTCGCCACGGACGCGGAAGACGAGGCCGGCGAAGCGGACGCGGCGGGCGAGGCTGCCGCCACGGCCGCCCCCGACGACGCCACGCCGCCGGTGGCAGAGCAGTGAGCAGGGGTCAGGGGTCAGTGGGATGAACCTGGAAACGGAAGTAGCCCGCTTCCATTTCTCCCATGTCATTCGCCATAATATGCTTATGGTGCGATGCCCGACGACCGTGTGGTGACGGCTTGAGCCGCCGAGCGCAAGCTCCCCCGCCGGCTGCCAGCCGTTGCCAACGCGGCGGAGTCTGCAGGGTGCGCGGCCGGCGTGAGAACCTCCCTCTCCCCGGCGGGGAGAGGGTTGGGGTGAGGGGCCGGCAACCACGGTCGTCCAGTCGTACGTGTCTCACGGATTGACCCCCGGATGTCACGCCCCGGCCAAGCGTTGCCGCGGCTGTCGGAAGAGGCTTGTCTGAGACTTCAGTCGTAAGCAACACCCAATATCCAGCACGGAATGTCCAATGAACAAG
>CAYOBW010000464.1:3025-4118 GCA_964402115.1 uncultured Victivallales bacterium | reverse complement strand
CGAACAGCTCGCAGCCTTCGACACGGTTGTGCTGGCAGCCGGGACCGAACGCCAGCGCATACTCGCCGGTGTGGCGAATGGCACAGTCCTCGATCACCACGTTGCGAGTCGCCGTCGCTGCGACGGCGGCTCCCAAATTGACTTCGGCCTGCGGGAAAGCTTGGCCTTCGGGCGGCGTGGTCCAGTTCGAGTGGGCAAATGTCAAGCCGCGCAGTTGGATGTGCTGGACCCACCGCCGTTGCGCGAGATCGCCTGCCAGCAGTACCAAGTATCGCAGCCGCGGCGCGATGACAGTCGCCTGTTGAGGGTCCTCGCCCGGCTTCGGCAAATAGGTCAGCCGTCCGCTCGGTCGGTCCAAGTACCACTCGCCCGGCTCGGTCAGAGCCTCGCGGACGTTGACCGCCAGGTAGCGATGGCCTTGATGGAAGCCTGCCCACGAACTGGTGCCGGCGGTATGGCCGCTGACAGTGACCGTCTTGGCCTGCGGGTCGATGGCTGCGACGCGCAGCCGCGAGGCGGTCCACGAGTGAAACGGCATGACCTCGACATCGTTCAAATTGGCCCAGTTGGGGTCGAGTTCGCCTGCGGAGAAGCCGAACCGATTAAAGCCCTTGTCGCCAGCTTCGGGCGTGGAATCACCGGCTTTGGCGATCTTGTAGTACCCCTTCTTCGGCAGTTGAGGCCGAAACCGCCGCTGGTCGCCAACGAATAGCTGGCAGAAAGACCACTGGCCGTCCTTCACTTCCGGCAGATCGGCGTACCAGCGGCCGGCTTCGTCGGTTTTCCAGCCCTTGATGGGCCGGCCACCGGAAAAGACGGGGCGTTCGTCGCCAAAGGCTTGGTAGACAACGGGCGCCCGTTCCGTGCCCGAATCGTCCACACCAAAGGAAATCGATGCATCCAGCCAATAGGTGCCGCCGCGAATCGAGACGATGATGGGATGGTCCCGATCCGCTTGAGTCTCCTTCAACTGCCGGACCGCCTGCTGCGCTCGCGGAAAACTGGCCAAGGGACCGTCGCTACCGTCCGCTTTGGGCTCCGGCAGTTTGCCCGACCACTGGTCGTTGCCATTGGTAGCCACAAAGAAATCCGG
>CAYOBW010000464.1:0-2925 GCA_964402115.1 uncultured Victivallales bacterium | reverse complement strand
CGGTTGGCCGTCCGGCGCAACGGTCTCGTAGCAATCGCCGTAACGGTCATCGATCATGTGGCGGCGGAAGAAGGCCCAGGTTTCCGTGAACCGCCGGAAATAATCGCCATTTTGCGGCGCCAGATGCGCCGCCGTCAGCAGCCCGTTCAGGCCCTCGACCTGCACCCACCACACCTTGTCCGTCCGCGTCGGGGCACCGGTGGGCGGGCCTTCATCGTAAAAGCCGCCGTGTTCTTGGTCCCAGCCCCAACGCAGGGCCTGGTCCACGGTCAGGAGGGCCTTGCGCCGAGTGCTTTCCGCGTCCTGGCCGGGCAGCAACTCGGCCGCTTCCTCCAACAGGTACGCGATCTCCAATTGGTGCCCGAACGAACTGCGCTCGTCGTGCGGCTTGAAGTCCCTCGCAGCGAACATGTTCAGATGCCCGCCGGGCAGGACGATCTTGTCCCGCACGATCTCAAAGACTTCCCGCAATCGGGCCGTCAGCCGCGAGTCATCCCAAACTCGCCGCAGGGCGGTCAATGCCTCCAGCAGATGGATGTGGGCGTTCATCGACTTGGAGCCGACTTGGCCGATCACCGGCAAGCCGCGACCGAGCGGTTCGGCCGGCACGTCCATCGCCACCGGCCGGCCTTCCGCCGTCAGGTGCTCGAAGTATCCGCCGTGCTGGCCGTCGTGAGCATGCTCGTCCAACCATTGGAACGCCGATTTACCCAATTCCAATGCGTCGCGGTCACCAGCCGCCTGGGCGACTGCCGCTGCCGCATACATGCCGAATGAATAGCTGTACAACTGCTTCCAGGGCATCGTCGCCGGGAGAGGTTTCCCCGCGTCATCGGTCCGGTCGAGGAAGCCGCCGTGCTGGGCGTCCCACATCTTGTCGGCCAAGAATCGCAGCCCGTGCCGGGCGTATTGCAGGTACGCGTCACGCTGCTGCGGATGAGCCAGGGCCACGGCCGCTGCGACCCACGTCTGCCGGCCTTGATAGACCAGGAACTTGGAGTCCGTCGGCCCGCGCGTCCAGTCGCGAGAAAAATTCTCGTAGAAGCCGCCGCGGTCGGTGTTCAGGCAGCGCGGATACCAGGCGGCCAGCACCCGGTCCCACATCACCCGCTCGATTTCGTCCGCCAAGCGGGTACGATCGGTTTCGATGCCCTCCAGGGTGGCCGCCGCGTGGACCGCAGAGAACTTGCCGCACGCGAGAGCCGTCGCTGCGCAACCCAGCGACTGCAACGCTTGGCGACGCGTGATCGACGCGGTGATCTGTTGATCTCTGGGACTCCGCTTCGTCCGGCTCATTTCAGCTCGCCCTTGTCATACAGTTCCCAAAATGTTGCCGGCGGCATCTTGTCGTCCGCCGTGTCGTCAAACCGGGTGCCCAACTCTTGCAGGCTGGTCATCGTTCGCACGACATCCAAGCCCGACTTGATCTTGCCGGGCGTGAAGATCAGCCGCGTCAACTGCGACGACCCCAGCGGCGTCAAATCGGTAACCTCGGTACCGCCGATGTGCAGTCGCTGCAACGGATGGCCCTGCAGGGGACTCAAGTCGGACACACGCGTGTCCTGCAGTGTCAGGCTGAGCAAGGGCACGCGGCGCAGCGGTGAAATGTCCTCCACCGGGCATCCGGTCAGCCACAGCATCTTGATGGGACACTCCGCCAGCGGCGATAAATCCTTCACGCGGGCGCCAACGAGGTTCAATTCGTCCAGCGGAGCACCTCGCAGCGGCCCCAGGTTCTCGACTCGCGTACGGCTGAGATACAGCTTTTGCAGGGGCATTCCGCGCAACGCCGTGATATCCGCCAGCCGTTCGTTACCTTCCAAGGCCAGCGCATCCAGCGGCAAACCCTGCAGCGGGCTCAAGTCGGCGATGTCGCACTTGGACAGGTCCAGCCGGCCGATCCGCTGACGGGCCAGCGGGCGGATGTCCTTCAGTTCGGGATCGTTGATGACCAGGACCAGCAGGTCCGCCGAAATGGGCTCCATTTGTAGCTCGCCGCTGAAACCAGGATTCTTTGCTTTCAGTGCCGCCGCCATCTGCTCGGGCGTGGCCACCAGCTCGGCGGGACGGCTGGCCGAGTCACCTTCGGTTCCGGCTTGCTTTTCGCTGTCCGCCGCGTCCTTGTCCGAATTCGCTGCCGCCGGAGCCGAGGATCCATTGTCGGATTGGGTGGTTGCGGTATCCGAGGCCGATCCCGCATCGACGTTCGGTCCATTCGGTGCCCCTGACGGCTGTTCACACCCCAGACCAACGAGAACCATCAGAAGGACGAACGCAAATGGAGTCGAGAGTCCAGAGTCGAGAGTCCAGAGCCGGAAACGTAGCAAGAGCGAATTCTTCAAGGAATTGTCCTCGGGCGGTAGAGGTTAGCAACGTGAAGCCCCTCGGAGCCGGCAGGCGTCAAGGAGCGACGGCGAAGAGAGCGTACCACTGCAGCCTCGCTCGGTCAATCATCGATCGCAGCAGCCATCGCGGCAGCCATCTGGCAGCCCGAGCCATGCTGCGATAAACTGATGCGTGCAAACAGGGTCGACTCCTTCCGTAATTCCTGCAAAACGGCGGCACAACCGTGGATTTGAATCTGAAGAACCGAGTAGCCATTGTGACCGGCGGGTCGCGGGGGCTGGGCCGGGCGATCTGCCTGGGCTTGGCCGCCGAAGGGGTCAAGGTGGCAATCAGCTACCTGTCCAACCCGGAAGCCAAGATCGATTTGGGCGACGAGGCGGCGGAACTGGCCAAAGTGATCCGCGCCGGGCATGGCGTGAAAGCGCTGCCGGTGGGCGGCGACATGGCCAAAGAGGCCGACATCGAGCGGCTGTTTACGACTGCGGAACGCGAATTGGGACCGGTCGATATCCTGGTCAACAACGCGGGCGTCTGGCCCACGGCGTTCGTGCGTGACATGAGCGAAGCGGAATTCAGCCG
>CAYOBW010000463.1:0-4120 GCA_964402115.1 uncultured Victivallales bacterium | reverse complement strand
GCGACAGTCCGGTTACAAACGGAAAAGAGATTCCTGATGATCAGCCAGCCACGACACCCCCCACAACAAGTACACGGTGGACCGCTGGCGTTAGAAGGGCAAGGTGGATCAGGATCGCAACTACTTCTGGTACCAGAAGACGTTCTTCGCACCGGCGACGCGAGCCACCAGATTGCGCTGACCATCCCGAATGTCGCCGGGAAGTGCATCCTGAAAGCCACGACCCCACTCGACGGAGACTTTGCGGTCAAACCAACGGTCAGCCGGCGGTGGGTCACGGTCGAATCGAAAGCGAACTAGAGCGGAGGTGAATTGCCTTCGTTTCAGCCCCGGCGAGTTCGGCACGATGCACGAATAGCTCGGGCCGGCTTCTGTAACCGCGGAGGGGCTTGCCCGGTACATACACTAGTCGCCGCCGCGGCGTGGTTCAAACAGTTCGGCGATCGTGACGCGACCAAGGCCACCTGGAAAGGTCCGCTGATGTATTCTCGAAAACGGATTGGCTGGACGATGTCCATCGTGGCGGTCTTCGTCGGCACCGGACTGCCACTCAGGACCCAGGACGCCGCTGAGAGGTCAGCGCCACAGCAGGGCGACGATTCCAGGCCCTTGGGTTTCGCGTACGATCCCGAACAAGAGGAGGGTCCGCACGCGGACAGCGATTTTGAATGGTGGTACCATTTCGGGTTCTTAAAGCGAACCGGGGCACCGAAATACGAGTACTCGTTCGTCTCGTCCTTCCAGCGCAACAAGTCAGGGCGGTACCTGTTCTACAACCTCTCGGACCTGACCACGGGCAAGAATCTCCATTATGCGATCGTCGACAGATCGCTTTTTGGGGCGACCGACAAGCCTGCGGCCAATCAAGCACAGGGCGACGGGGCGAAGCCCCCTCGCGAGCCCGCGGGGCTTGGACGGCGGTTGACACATTGGCTCCAAGACGTCTTGCCACTCTTGCCCGAAGGTCACAAGTTCATGGCGCCGGCTGGTCCGCCCGCCGAGCCGCCGAAGTCGGACCTGTGGCTGGACTATGACGGTCATCACTTGCAGAAGGACGGGGCGACGTATCGGGCCGTCTACAAGAATCCGGACTTTGTTCTGGACCTGGTACTGCAACGAGCCGGTCCCGCGCTGCCGGTCCTCGGCACCGGTCTGACGGGATTGCACAGTCCTGAGGATCAGCATTATTACACCTACCCACGGATGTCGGCGCGCGGCCAGCTGCGCCTGGGCCAAGAACAAGAGACGAGCGTGGAAGGAAGCTTCTGGTACGACCATCAATGGGGCAAAGTGGTGACCAAGGTGCCGATGAAGTGGTGCTGGTGGGGCCTGCGGCTGAAGGACGGGCGCAACCTGAGCCTCTTCTTCCTGCAAGACAGCCGTAGCGGTGACACAGTCCAGAAGGGCCTGACGCTGCATTATCCCGATGGCAAGACCGAGGTCTACCGCGACGTGGTGTTCACCCCGGGCCGGTCTTGGAAGAGTCCTCGCGGAAGAACGTACCGCCTCGAATGGCAGATTGAGGCGCGAGAAATCGGCATGACGATTCAAATCCGGACGCACACCGACGATCACGAACTCCCCGTACTGCTGTATGGCCGGATCTGGGAAGGCCCCTGCCTAGCGGAAGTCAGCGTGCGGGGCGGGCAGATCGCGAAAGGCAGCGGCTTCCAGGAAATGATCGGGCAAACCGATGACGAATGACACCATCAGGGCAGTCATCGTGGGCGGAGGACTCGCCGGCTTGTCTGCCGGGATCAAGCTCCTGGAAGAAAGGCCGGGGGCCAAGGTCACGCTCTACACGCTGGGACATCACCTGGGCGGCAAAGCCACCTCGTACCGCGATGCCGACGGGTTTCACATCGACCACGGGTTCCACGCGCTGTCGACGAACTACCACCGGCTGCTCGGCTTGTTGGCCCGCTCCGGGGTCGACAAATCGAAGACCCTGATGCTCGACCGCGGCACGTACTACTACGACGACCGCACGGGAAAGATCGCCAGGTCGGGCACGGTTGCCGATCTGCTGCGCCCCGACACGCTGAAGACGCTCTCGTTCTTCAGCAAGAACGCGGGGCTCATCTACAAAGAACCCGACATCGAACAATTCGACGACCTCTGCTGGACCGCGTGGACGGTTCAACACGGCCTGGAGGAAGAACTCACGAAGAAGCGTTCCTTCCGCTTCTCGCAGGATGCCTTGTTCAACTGGCCCCACGAGGTGTCGGCGTACATCACGCTGAAGTCGTTGCGGCTGTTGGGCGGTAGCTCGCAGTACTATCTCGTGGATGGCACGTACGGCGAGGACGTCATCGAACCGCTGGTCAATCGCTTCCGGAAACTGGGCGGCACGCTCCAGTCGTTCCACAAATTGGTGGAGATCCTGCACGCGGGGACACGCGTGACGGGGTTGCGGTTCTCGCTCCCGGACTTCACCTTTCACAACCACGGCCGGACGAAATGGGAGCGAGCGGTTCGCGTGCTGCCGGAGCGGACCGCCACGATCACCGATTTCGACCACGTCGTCCTTGCCGTCCCTGTGGACAATTTCCGGGAGTTGAATTCCGGGGATCGCGGTTTCTGGAGGGGGTTCCCCGGCGTGGAGAATCTGCAGTCCGTCGCGACACTGTCGCTACAGGTCTGGACCGAGCAGTGCGTGCTGCCGGGCGTGGCGGCCTGCATCAATGCTTTGGACGAGCCGCTGCCGATGGTGATCGATTACAAGGACCTGAAGAGTCGATACCGGAATGATGATCGGCTCGGCTCCGCCTTGGAGTGGGTCGGGCAGGAGACCAGTTTCGAGCATTTGTCGGACGAGGATCTCAAGGCCACCGCTTACGACTGCCTCGCGCGCATCGTCGGAGCCAAGAACCCTCGGCAAGCCGGCATTATTCATGAGTCGTTGAATCGGAATACGTCCAACCATGAAAGGTACCTGCTCACCGACCCGGGGACGTTGAAGTTCCGGCCGCGCTCGCAGACAACTTTACGGAATCTGTTCTTGGCGGGCGACTGGATTCGCAACGAAGTGGATGTTCCCACCATGGAAGGCGCCGTGTGTTCCGGGTACACGGCGGCGGACGAATTGCTGAAGGGACTGTGATGTGAACACTGCTCGGCGCGGGTCTCTGACCCCGCCGTAACGGCCGACCGAAGGTCTCCCGTGTCGGTTCAAGCAGCGGTACTAAAGGGACTCTTGACATGAACGAGGAAAGTGACCGCCATAAACCAGTGTCGTGCTTCTCGCGCAGGTCCTTCCTGGAACAAGTGCCGGCTCTCATCGTGCTGCCCGCCTTGTCCGGGATCGGGTACGAAGTCCGTGGCCAAGACCGCAGGCCCTCGAGTGCCTCACCAGTGCCGCTGAACGCGGCTTGCGCGGGCTGTGCGGAATGCACGGCCCGATTCTGTCGGTACAAAATCGGCGGGAAGGAAACGACAAGTCCTTGAGGGACGGGAGAAGATTCGATGCGGCGTGTCGGGATGGGCGTGATGACGGTTTTCCTGCTGGCCGGGCGCGTCGCTTTGGCGGGCGAGGAGAATCGCGCGCCCGAGTTGCGCGACCTGCGCCAAGCCGCTCGGCAAGAGTTTGCAGGGCTCGCGGCGGAACCGCCGCAAGGCGAGGAGAAACGCCAATTCGAGCGTGTGCGGCGGATTCTGGATGTCCTGGCTCGAGACGGGATTTCGTTGGCCGAGGTCCTTGGCCGCGACGACGCTCAGGCGACCGTTGCCAGGCAGGGGATTTCGCGGGTCTTCACCGCCGCCCGCCGGACGGCTGCGAATCCACTGGTCGACATGGCGGATCGCGGAGCCGCTGTGGCGATTCTCGGTCGCGGACCGGATCGGCAGGACGAAGACCTGCGCTGCCTGGCCAGCCTGCTGATTCCGCAGACGCCTTTGGAGCTACAGCTCGCGGCCGTTGAGGCGACGAACCGTTCGCCCCACAACCGTGTCTCCGAACTTCTGCTGTCCCATTGGACGAACCATGGCCCCAAGGTCCACGCCGCCGCAGTGGCCGTTCTGCTGTGGCGGGACCCTTGGCTGGGTGCGTTGGAGGAGGAATCGGCCAGTCGCCCCGAGTTAGCCGCGGCATTGGATTGGGCGCGCCGTGATATCGCGCTGC
>CAYOBW010000462.1:0-4132 GCA_964402115.1 uncultured Victivallales bacterium | reverse complement strand
CGCCCAGGAGGCCAGTCATGAACCGCCCGATCCCCCATGCCGCCCAAACCCAGCGTCGAAATCGCAAAGATGCCGCCAACCATCCGTCGCATCACTCCCATGACTCCCAGAAAGCCCAGCGCGCCCCCGGAGGCCGGCCATGAGGCAACCGAAGACGCACGCCGCTGACGCAGAGTGCCGCGAACGCGGAAGTTCCGCGAACGTTTCGCACGCGGCGCGGACAGCGGGCGGGGAATTGCGGAATCTGTGTGATGTTTCCGAAATCATCATGGGCACAAGTCCCCCCGGCGATACCTACAACACCACCGGTGAAGGGATGCCGCTGATCAACGGCCCCGTCGAATTCAGCCCTGGTGCGTTCGGAAAGACCGTCCGAACTAAATTCACTACCGCACCAAATAAGTTCTGCAAAGCGAATGATCTGATCATCTGCGTCCGCGGGTCAACAACCGGCAGAACGAATTTCGCAGCTTTCGATGCGTGCATTGGGCGCGGCGTCGCTGCCATCAGAGCCAGAGACTATCAGCCGTGGATCAATTATTTCGTCCGCCACAAGAGAGATGCCATCTACAGTCTGGGGACTGGCGCGACGTTTCCCAACATCTCGTCTGCCGCGCTGGCCGAACTCAAAGTGCCCGTGCCCCCGCTCGCCGAACGGCGGCGGATCGTGGGCATCCTCGACGAAGCGTTTGCCGGCATCGCCACCGCCAAAGCCAACGCCAAAACGAACCTCCAAAACGCCCACGCCCTGTTTGAAAGTCACCTGCAGGCCGTGTTCACGCAGCGCCGCCAGGGGTGGGTGAAAGACTTGGTAGGCTCATCTTGCGACGTGAAGCACGGCTATGCCTTCGACGGGGCGGAATTCTCAAGCGATGTGCCCCATGGTAACCCGCTCGTGATTACGCCGGGAAATTTCACCGAGGACGGGAGACTGTTGTTCAACGAACGCAACGCAAAACGGTTCAGCGGAGAGCCACCGCCAGGGTTTCGCTTTGATGTGGGAGACTTGGTGGTAGTGATGACGGACCTATCTTCGAAAATGAAGATCTTGGGCAAGCCCGCTTTCGTCGAGACGGACAACGTGCTTCACAACCAACGAATCGGTCGTGTGGTCTTTTTGAACGACCGAATCGAGAAACGCTTGCTTTATTACTTCATGTTGAGCGATGGGTTTTTGAAGAGCGTCAAGGGTTCGGCAACAGGAACGATGGTCAAACACACAGCTCCCAAACGCATTTTGGGCAACGTGATTCCGTTTCCACGGGATCGTGGGATGCAACGAGACATTGTCAGCAACCTTGACTCCCTCCGCGCCGAAACCCAACGCCTCGCCTCCCTCTACCAGCAAAAGCTCACCGCCTTCGACGAGCTGAAAAATCCCTGCTGCACCAAGCCTTCAGCGGAGATCTCTAGGAGTTCGCCATGTCCGACGATGACCTGCTGCAATCCAGCATGATCCTGTACCAGACGGAGGATGGTCGGACGTGCATCCAGTGCCGGTTCGACAATCAAACGCTTTGGCTCACCCAAGCCTTAATCGCCGAGTTGTTCCAGAAGGACGTGCGGACGATAAACGAGCACCTGGTAAACATTTACGACGAAGGCGAACTGGGCCGGGAGGCAACTATCCGGAAATTCCGGATAGTTCGCCGAGAAGGCTCCCGCGAGGTTTCCCGCGAGATCGAACACTACAGCCTGCCTGCCATCCTCGCCGTCGGCTTCCGCGTGCGGTCCCCGCGCGGCACGCAGTTCCGCCAATGGGCCACGGCCCGCTTGAGCGAGTATTTGGTCAAGGGTTTCACGATGGACGATGTGCGGCTCAAGAATCCGCCCGGTCCCGGAGTGCCCGACTACTTCGACGAACTGCTGGAACGTATCCGCGATATCCGGGCCAGCGAACGCCGGGTGTATCTGCGGGTGCGGGAAATCCTCGCCCTGGCGGCCGATTACGCGCCGACCGAGCCGGAGACACAGCTGTTCTTTCAGACCGTGCAGAATAAGCTGCACTTTGCCGCCACGGGGATGACGGCGCCCGAACTGATCGCCAGTCGCGCCAATGCCGACGAGCCGAACATGGGGCTGACTTCGTGGAAAGGGGGCGTCGTTCGCAAAGGGGACGTCACGGTCGCGAAGAACTATCTGCGCGAAGACGAAATCGACGAACTCAATCGGGTCGTGGTCATGTTCCTGGATTTCGCCGAGGATCAAGCCCGACGCCGCAAGCAGGTCTTTCTCAACGACTGGAAAACACGGCTGGACGAGTTCCTGCAATTCAACGACCGCAAGGTGCTGCCCGATGCCGGCCGAGTGAGCCGCGAAAGCGCCGACGACAAGGCGACGGAAGCCTACGAACGCTTCGCCGCTCGCCGCCGCGCACAGATCGAAGCCGATGCGCTCAACGAACTGGCAGACGCCGTGAAAAAGCTGCCTCGCCCGAAAACAGCCAAACCGGACGAATCGCCATGAACGAAGCTGAAACCAGAGCCGAGCACATCGACCCCGCGCTGGCGGCGGCGGGTTGGGGCGTGGTCCCCGGCAGTCGCATTCGGCGGGAATACCCGATCACGCTGGGGCGGCTCGAAGGGCACGGGCGACGGGCCAAGGCGTTGAAAGGCGACTATGTGCTGGTGTATCGCAACCACAAGCTGGGCGTGGTCGAGGCCAAGGGGTGGGACGAACAGCTGACCGAGGGCGTGGCCCAGGCCAAGGACTACGCCGGCAAGCTGGCCATCCGCTTCGCCTACTCCGCCAACGGTCAGGGGATCTACGGCATCGACATGCAGACGGGCCACGAAGGCGAGCTGCCGCGGTTCCCCACGCCGGACGAACTGTGGAAAGCGACGTTTGCCGAGCAGAATGACTGGCGAGATCGTTTCGCGGACGTGCCCTTTCAGGACGGCGGCGGCCTGTTCCTGCCACGCTACTACCAGGACATCGCCATCGAACGGGTGCTGGACGCCGTCATCGGCGGGGCGGTGCGCATCCTGCTGACCCTGGCCACCGGCACGGGCAAGACGTTCATCGCCTTTCAGATCGCATGGAAGCTGTTCCACAGCCGCTGGAACCTGAGCGGCCAGCCGACCCGCCGACCGCGAATCCTGTTCCTGACCGACCGCAACATCCTGGCCAACCAGGCGTTCAACGCCTTCTTCCCCTTCCCCGAAGACGCACTGGTGCGCATCGAACCGGCGGCCATTCGCAAGAAAGGCAAGGTGCCGAAGAACGGCAGCCTGTTCTTCACCATTTTCCAGACCTTTCTCTGCGGGCCCCCCGTGGATGGCCAGCCGTCGCCGTATTTTGGCGAGTACCCGCGGGATTTCTTCGACTTCATCATCATCGACGAGTGCCATCGGGGCGGCGCGAACGACGAAAGCACGTGGCGGGCCATCCTGGATTACTTCGCCCCCGCCGTGCAACTGGGCCTGACCGCCACGCCCAAACGCAACGAAAACGTGGACACCTACGCCTATTTCGGCGAGCCGGTCTACACGTACTCGCTGAAGGATGGCATCAACGACGGGTTCCTGACGCCGTTCAAGGTCAAGCAGATCCAGACCACGCTGGACTACTACGTCTATACGTCCGACGACACGGTCGTCGAGGGCGAGATCGAGGCGGGCAAGGTCTACGAAGAAACGGACTTCAACCGCAACATCGAGATCCGCGAGCGGGAACGCAAACGGGTCGAGATCTTCATGTCGCAGATCAACCAGCACGAAAAGACGCTGGTGTTCTGCGCCAACCAGGCCCACGCCTTGCTCGTGCGGGACCTGATCAACCAGGTCAAGACGAGCACCGACCCGAACTACTGCCAGCGAGTAACGGCCGATGACGGCGAATTGGGCGAGCAGCACCTGCGCGATTTCCAGGACAACGAAAAGACCGTCCCCACGGTCCTGACCACCTCGCAAAAGCTCTCGACCGGCGTGGACGCCCGCAACATCCGCAACATCGTGCTGCTGCGCCCAATCAACTCGATGATCGAGTTCAAGCAGATCATCGGGCGCGGCACGCGGCTGTACGATGGCAAGGACTACTTCACGATCTACGACTTTGTGCGAGCCCACCTGCACTTCTTTGACCAGGACAAGCTGACACCACTGCTGAACCTGCGTTACGACCACTCGCTGGC
>CAYOBW010000461.1:0-4147 GCA_964402115.1 uncultured Victivallales bacterium | reverse complement strand
GACGAGCTTGTGAGCCTCCCAAAGACCATGCTGACGCATTTTGTCGGCATGCTCCCCCCGGGTAAACTCCGCTTGCTTGACGGGGCACTCCTCATCGCGCTCCAGATTCAGGAGGATTGAGAAACCACAGACCGTGCCGAACACGCCCTTGCGCGGTACGTCGCTGACGCGCCGCCCGAGAACGGCAACGTTGGCAGGCGCGGATGAGGACTTCTGAGAGAGGGGCTTGAGGGAGGAGCGAGATCATCGGTGTTGCCATCGGGATCGGTATCGACCTCCCTTGCGAAGGCGGCCGACGTGGAAGCGGAGCGGTTACTGCTACGCCAAGAGCCATCTGCTGGCGGCCCTGTTGCGAGCCAACGGGATTCCTGCCGGCTTGTGTTACCAACGCTTGAGCCGTGATGGCCAGGGCGCACCGTACGCACTCCACGGTCTCAATGCCACCCGCTTGCCGGGCTTCGGGTGGTACAGGATTGATCCCCGCGGGAATCGCAAAGGCGTCAACGCCCAATTCGCCCCGCCCGTGGAACATCTGGCTTTCGCCGTGTCGTTGCCGGGAGAGGCCGACTTGCCGGAGATTTTTGCCGATCCCTTGCCCGTGGTTGTGGAGGCCTTGCGGACTCACAAAACGACGGATGCGCTGTGGGAGAATCTCCCGGATGAGACCCGGATCGTCGGCGTGTTCGGACACAAACTGCTGGAAACCTGATGCGATCGGGACAGGGAGCCCCAGCGCTGGGGCCACACGCATCATCGCATCTACGGATCGCGTGTGAGGCCATGAGGCGGGGCAACTCCCCCGCCTCATCGTCCGCACCACCCCTACTGACCGGCCGCCAAATCCGCCCGCGCCGCCGACAGGAGTGCGGCGGGGCCGATCCAGCCCGACGGCAGGAGCGCGGCGTTCCAGGATGAAGCAGCGAGCGTTTCCCTTTCCCCCAAGCAGCGTGCGGATAATTCGTCGGACACCCATTCCCGCCGGGCATGTGCCCAGAGAGGCTCGCGGACGGCAGCCCCGGACTGACGAACGCCGAGTCCTGGGGCCTATTGCCCGCCGCGGACTGGCCACACGCCGCACGCAACGGTCTTGCTGCCGGTGCCGGTCAGGCCCGTGTTCAGTACCACGCGCCACGCGGAATCGGTGACGTTGGTGGCCGTGGTGCCGGTCCAGTAGCCGCCCAGGTCCACGCCGGTAAACGGATGGCCCGACGGCAGGGCCGGACTGTGACGGTCGTAGTCGATCAGACTCTGCAGTTCCTGGATGTTCGGCAGGCGCCAGTCGCCCGCGACGGACCCGTCGGCAAGCGCCCCCTCGCCGCTGTTCAGGTTCGCGCAGTCGGTCAACGCGGTGGCCCAATTCCGAATGCCGAACGCGTTGGCGTTCCGAAGCCAGATCAGCCCCGTCAGGTTGTCGGTCACCGTTCCGTTGCCGTTGTCGGTCAAGCGGGGACTCGGCCAGGCCACGCCTCGGCGCATCGCGGCATGCCGGTCTTCGCCCACGACGGCCGTATAGCCGGCGATGTCCCCGGCGCCCGTCTTCGCCACCGACGCCGGGTAGGGAAGCTTGACCGCGGTGCCTGTGAGCTCCACGCCGTCCACCCACGCCTTCTTGCCCGTCAAGACGTCCGCGGCTGCGGCAGTGCCCGAGCTTGTGTCCACCACCGCCGTCTTGCCCGGGACGCCGAATACCGTGACTCCGCCCCGGATGTTCGCGGTCACCAGGTCCGGATCCACCACCGTCAGCGGCTTCTGTGCCCAGTAACAGCCGGCTGCCACGGTCTCGCTATCGGGCGAGAGCGTCAGCACCGGCAACGTGCCCACGACTTCCGCTCCATCCACCCAGGCCTTCTTGCCAGACAGAATGCCTTCCGGCGCCGCGTCGCCCGAGCTGGTGTCCACCACGGTCGTCTTCCCCGTCACCCCAAACACCGTAACCCCGGCCCGGATGTTCGCCGCCACCAGTTCAGAGTCCCCCAGCACGTAGCCCGAACCGTTATGGTAGCCCGCAAGGATCGTTTGCGCCCCCGTGCCTGGCGTCACCTTCTGCAGGCCGACGTTGGGCAGTGTGCCGGTCACTTCCACGCCGTCCACGAACACGGTCTTCGAGGCCAGGATGTCACTTGCACGGGCCGTTCCGACGCCCACGGGGCTGGCGCTGCCGACGACGCGGTAGAGCCGGCCCACGGGCACCGTGACGGTAGCCGCGTTCGTCCGGATGTTCAGCAGGCCATGGTAGCCGCCGTCCCACGCCTCCGCTCCCGTCAGGTTGGGCTTGAACTCCACCCGGTAGTACAGCGCCGGGTTCGCGTTTGTGAACGTCAGATAGCCGTCCTTGAACGCTGTGATGCCCTGCGCTGCCGCCGTCCGGGCGCCGGCCGGCCCAACCAACGCCAGCCCCGCGGCCAACATGACCGCCGCCGGACTCGCCAGACTCACCCACCGTCCGCACCGCTCTTTCATCGCGTCGCTCCTCTTGACGTACTGCACGTTCGGCGTTGCTGCCTCGGGCCCCGCCGTCGTGCCGCTCCGCCCCGCGCCCGCCCCCTCCCCCGACCGCCTCCGCAGCCCAGCGGTTGCGCCGAGGCGCCCAACGCTCCAGGCGCCCCGCCGCGTCAGGTCCCGCCGCGCACGGGCCACACGTAGCACGCGGACGGCTTGTCGATGGTTTGCACAGTGCCGGCGCGCAGGTCCTCGCTCCACGCGCGGCCGACGCCACCGTCGTCCGTGGTGCCGGACCAGTAGTGCTCACCGAAGCCCGACCGCACGCCGCTGAACGGATGGCCCGCCGGAACGGCCGGAGCGTAGCGGCCGAAGTCGATCAGGCTCCGTAGCTCCTTCACGTTCGGCAGTCTCCAGTCGCCCGCGACCGACCCGTCGGTCAGTCCCGCCTCGCCGCTGTTCAGGTTCGCACAGTCGCTCAGGGACGTTGCCCAGTCCCGCAAGCCGAACGCGCTGGCGTTTTGCAGCCAGATCAGCCCCGTCAGGTTGTCGGTCACGGTTCCATTGCCATGGTCCGTGAAGCGGGGACTCGGCGACGCCACACCCCGGCGCATCGCGGGATCCCCATCCTCGCCGGCAACCGCTGGGTAGCCGGCGATGGCCCCCGCTCCTGACTTCGGAACCCGCGCAAGGTACGCGCTGAGCTGGGCCTCGGTGCCGGTGATCTCTCTGCCGTCCACCCACGCCTTCTTGCCTGCGGCGAGGTTCTTGCTCGCGGCGTCGCCCGAGGTCGTGTCCACCACGGCCGTCTTGCCCGTGACGCCGAACAGGGTGACGCCAGCCCGGATGTTGCCGGTCGCCAGGTCCGGGTCCGCGGCCGATAGCGTCGTCTCCTCGTAGTAGCCCCTCGCCACCTCGTCGGTGTCGGGCGAGATCGTTCGCGTCGCCAGCGTGCCCTGCACTTCCACGCCATCCACCCACGCCTTCTGGCCGACCCGTAGGTGCGTCGCAATCGCATCGCCCGAGCCGGTGTCCACCACCTCCTGCTTCCCCGTCACCCCGAACAGCTTGGCCTTGGCCTGGATGTTCGCGGTCACCAGGTTGGCGTCCCCTGCCACGCGGCCCGCGCCATTGTGGTAGCCTGCGGCGATCGCTCGGTTCGTCACGCCCGGCGTCACGTACTGCGCGCCGACATTCGGCAGCGTGCCGGTCACTTCCTTGCCGCTCACGAACACCGTCTGCGGGGCCAGGATGTCGCGGGCCACGGCGGTTCCGATCCCCACGGGGGCGGCACTGCCCACGACCCGATAGTGCACCCCGACGGGCACCGTGACGGTAGCCGCGTTCGTCCGGATGTTTTTCAGGCCCTCGTAGGCGCCGTCCCACGCCTCCGCTCCCGTCAGGTTGGGCTTGAACTCCACCCGGTAGTAGAGCGCCGGGTTCGCGTTTGTGAACGTCAGGTAGCCATCCTTGGACGCCGTGATGTCCTGCGCCGCCGCCATCCGGGCGCCGTCCGGCCCAACCAGCGCCAGCCCCGCCGCCAGCGCGGCCCTCGCCGGGCTCAACAGACCCACCGACCGACCCCACGGGCTTCTCATCGCGTCGCTCCTCTCCGCGCTCCGCACGCGTTGCGCGTATGCCTCAGACGCACAGGGCCAGCCGGCCCGCCGCCTTCGGGCCTCACCCCTGCGCGTCGCCAGCGCTCCGT
>CAYOBW010000460.1:0-4172 GCA_964402115.1 uncultured Victivallales bacterium | reverse complement strand
GTGCGTAGGGACGGCGCGGGAGCGCCGTCCAACGTAGGACGGTCCTCCCGGGCCGACCAGGCAAGCGCGGAGAGACCGTTGGCAGTCTCGCCATGTTATCTCTGCGCGCCCCCGCGCGCAGAGGGGACGGTTTCTTTTTGTAGTCCTTCGCCTACGTTTCTTTCAGCCTCCGCTCCATGGTCGGGAAGGAAACGGCCGGTCATAATGCGGGCGTAAATGACCACGAATACCCATCTTGTCGCGAGCGCGGCAGCGCGCGGAGATCCTGCCTGGCGACCTGTCAAGCCGGACGGATACCGCGCGGGCGCTGTCTTCCTCCTGGTCTTCGGCGCGCTGGCCGCGGGCATCGTCTTCGCCGGCTACCTCACCTACCGGCACCACGAACGGCGCTTCCGTGACGAGGTGCAGTTGCAGCTTTCCTCCGTCGCGGACTTGAAAGCGAGCGAACTGGCGCACTGGCGCCGGGAACGGATGGAAGATGGCGCCTTCTTCTTCCAGAACACCGCCTTTGCCGCGCTGGTGCGGCGCGCCTTCGGCCAGCCAGCCGATCTGGACGCCCTGCGCGAACTTCGCGGCTGGCTGGACCGCGTGCGGAGGAACTCGCAGTTCGACCTCATCGCCCTGCTCGACGCTCAGGGCGCCGAACGGCCGGCTGCTTCCGGCCAACCGGAACCGCTGGCCTGCCATCTGACGCAAGATGCCGTGGTGGTCCTGCGCTCCGGACAGGTGACGCTGCAGGACATCCATCGTGACGCCCCCGGCGGCCCCGTCCGACTGGCCGTCCTGGTCCCCATTTTCGACGAGTCGCCGGCGAACCTTCCGCTGGGCGTGCTCGTTCTGCGCATCGACCCGACCACCTATCTTTTCCCGTTCATCAGGCGCTGGCCTACGCCCAGTCTGACCGCCGAGACGCTGCTCGTCCGTCGGGAAGGCAACGAAGTCGTCTACCTGAACGAGCTCCGCTTCCAGACGAACGCCGCGTTGAACAAGCGCGTGCCTCTGGACCGCCTCGATATGCCGGCGGTGCAGGCCGTCCTGGGGCGGTACAGCTTCATGGAAGGCGTGGACTACCGGGATGTGCCGGTGGTGGCCGCGTTGCGCACCGTTCCCGACTCGCCGTGGGCGCTGGTGGCGCGCATGGACGTCGCGGAAGCCTATGCGCCGATGCGGGATTGGCTCTGGCAGATGGTCGGCCTGCTCGGCGCTCTGCTCCTGTCCGCGTTTGCCTGCGTGAGTCTGGTCTGGCGGCAGCAGCACGTCCGGTTCTACCGGGCAAGGGCGGAGGCGGCGGAGATGCTGCGCGCGTCCGAGGTGCGGTATCGCCGGCTGTTCGAGACGACCAAGGACGGCATTCTGACCCTCGATGCCGAGACCGGCATGGTCACGGACGTGAATCCGTTCCTCATCGAGTTGCTGGGTTTCTCGCGCGAGACGTTCGTCGGCACGCCGGTCTGGGAACTGGGGTTCTTCAAGGATATCGTCGCCAACCGGGACCACTTCGTGGAATTGCAGCAGAAGGAGTACATCCGCTACGAAGACATGGCGCTGGAAACCGCCGACGGGCGGCGGATCGAGGTGGAGTTCGTCAGCAACGTCTACCTGGTGAACCGCGACAAGGTGGTCCAATGCAACATTCGCGATATCAGCGCACGCAAGCGGGCGGAGAAGGCGAAAGCGGTCGCGCACAAGGCGCTGGAGGACAAAACCGAGGAGATGGAGAGCCTCCTATACGCGTCCTCGCACGACTTGCGCACGCCCCTGGTGAACATCCAGGGCTTCGGGCAGCGGCTGGAAAAGGCCGTGGCCGACCTCGCCGGATTGCTTGCCACCCCGGTGGATGGGGCTACGCTGCGGGCGGCCATGCTGCCGATCGTGCAGGAGCGGATGCCCGCCGCGCTGCGCTACGTGGTCGCCGGTACGGAGCGGATGGACGTGCTCATCGGGGGGCTGCTGCGCCTGTCGCGGCTGACGCGCGTCGAGCTGAAACCGGAACCGCTGGACATGGACCAGCTCGTCCGGAACGTGATCGCGGCCATGGAACACCAGGTGCGTGCGGCCGGGGCCGAACTGCGCGTCGAACCGCTGCCGCCCTGCCGCGGCGAAGCGTGCCAGATTGGGCAGGTGGTCTCCAACCTGCTCGACAACGCGCTCAAGTACCGCGATCCGCGGCGTCCCTTGCGCGTGGCCGTCAGCGGCACGGCGCAGGGGCACGAGGTCGTCTACTGTGTCGAGGACAGCGGCAAGGGCATCAAGCCGGAATACCTGGACCGCATCTGGCGCATCTTCGTGCGCATCGACCCGCGGGACGCGGCGCCCGGCGAAGGCATGGGTTTGGCGGTCGTGCGGCGGATCGTCCAGCGGCACGGCGGCCGCGCGTGGGTGGAGTCCGCGCCGGGCGAGGGCAGCCGGTTCTATTTTGCCCTCCCTTACGGGGCGACGGGGGCCAAGGACTGTCAGCCCGAACGACACGGTGACGGCGCCATGGCGCCCGCCGGGGCTGGCTTGCCAGTCGATGGGATCGGAGCGCGGTCGACCGCGCTGATGGGGAATCCGTGCGTGCCGAGCTGACGCACGGTGGAACGGAGCGCAGGCAGGGCGAAAGGATGACGGGAATGAACCCAACGCACAACGAGCGTCAGCCGGGGCCGGACGTGAAGGGCAGCACCTTCGGCCATGGCATCGTGATTCTCATGGCCGAGGATGACGACGGCCATGCTGAGTTGATCGAGAACAACCTGCGCGACGCGGGCGTTCTGAACGAGATCCGGCGCTTCCGCGACGGCGAGGAGACGCTGGACTTCTTCCTCGGCACAACCACCGGCCGCACCGGGTACTGCAGCGACCAGGCCTATCTGCTGCTGCTCGACATCTGCATGCCCAAGCTGGACGGCGTGCTGGTGCTCGAACGCCTGAAGAACACGCCGCACCTCCGTAACCTGCCGGTGATCATGCTGACCACGACCGACGACCCGCGCGAGGTGGAGCGCTGCTATGCGCTCGGCTGCAACAGCTATGTCACCAAGCCGGTGGCTTACCCGGCCTTCAACGAAGTTTTGCGCCGTCTGGGCCTGTTCATCCTGATCATCGAAGTGCCGCGTGCGTCAAGTTAACGGGAGGTTGTCATGCAGAGCCATGCCGATCCGCTGCCGGGCGCGATCCTGATTGTCGAGGACGACGCCGGGGTGGCGGAGCTGATTGCGGAGTTGCTGCGCGAACAGGGTTGCCTGACGGCGCACGCGGCCACCGGCGCGGAGGCCCTGACGTGGCTGGCTGGCCACCGGCCGGCGCTGGTGCTGCTGGACTACGCTTTGCCGGACATGACCGGCTTGCAGTTCCTCGATCGCGCCGGCGCACCGCTGCCGTTCATCGTCACCACCGGCGCGGGCGACGAGCGCACCGCTGTCGAGTTGATGAAACACGGCGCCCGCGACTACGTGATCAAGGGCACCGGGTTCCTGGCCAACCTGACGCTCGCCGTGCGCCGCGTCCTGAACCACCTGGCGACCGAGCGCCAGCTGGCACAGGTCCGGGAAGCCCTGCTCCTGAGCGAAGCGCGCCAGAAGGCAGACCAGAGGCGGGCGGAGGCAGACCGCGAGCACATGCGGGCGCAACTGCTGCAAGCGCAGAAACTGGAGTCCATCGGCACGCTCGCCAGCGGCGTCGCGCACGAGATCAACAACCCGATCATGGGGATCATGGGCTACGCGCAGTTGATCCTCGACCGGCTCGGCCCTGACAGCCCCGTGGCGGGATATGCCACGGAAATCGTGCGGGAAAGCGATCGCGTGGCCATGATCGTGAAGCACCTGCTGTCCTTTGCCCGATCCGAGAGCCAGCTCGCCAGTCCGGCTCGCGCGTACGACATCGTCGAAGACACGCTCTCGCTGGTCCGTGCCGTGCTGCGGCACGACCAGATCGCGATCGAGGTGGACGTGCCCGCGGACTTGCCGTTGCTCACCTGCCGCAGCCAGCAGATCCGGCAGGTGGTCATGAACATGCTCACCAACGCCCGGGACGCGCTGAATCAGCGGTATCCGGGACATGCCGCGAACAAGGTCGTGCGGATCAGCGCGCGGGTCATCGAGAAGGCCGTGAGCAGTGGACAGTCGGCAGTGAACAGTGAACAGTGAACAGTCGGCAGTGAGCAGTGAACAGTCGGCAGTGGACGCGGT
>CAYOBW010000459.1:0-4225 GCA_964402115.1 uncultured Victivallales bacterium | reverse complement strand
CCGTGAGGGTGGTGCGGGAAAAGCCCTTTGCCAGTCCGCGGGGGCGGTGCTAGTATCGAACGTGCAAACGGTTCAATGCCACTTCCCGGACGGACGCGGGCGGTGGGGGCCACGGGGTGAACCAGGAGGAAGGTTGCGCGCATGGAAGGCGGGGCGGTCAGGCCGGGCGACGGCGGGGCACGACTGCGGGAAGTGCCCGCACCTCCCTTGCCCGCCGCTCCTTCCGTCTCCCCGCTCACCCTGCGCGACGAACTGAACCTGGCCGAGAACGTCAGCCGCGACCCGAGCTTTGTGGTGGACGCGCTGGCGCCGATCATCGGGCGGACCCTGCGGCGGTCCGTCGGGCGTTTCCTGCGGCGGCAACTGCTGCGGCTGAACCACATCCTGCTTTACACGGTCTCGCTCCGCGGCTGGCGCTGGCGGGTCGAAGCCCGGCGCCGCGGCGTTTCCTTCGCCCAGGTCGTCTACGAACAAAGCCTCGTGTGCGATGTCCAGGAAGTGCTCCTCATCCACAAGGAAACCGGACTGCTGCTCGCGCAGGCGCGGCGCGAGAAGGGCGCCATGCGGGACGGCGACATGGTGTCGGGCATGCTGACCGCCGTGCAGGATTTCGTCCAGGACTCGTTCGACGTCAAGCGCGGCGACCGGCTGCAGACGATCCAGGTCGGCGATTTGACGGTCTGGATCGACGAAGGCCCGCTGGCGGTGCTGGCCGGCATTCTGCACGGCTACCCGACCCCCGAGCTGCGCACCACGTTCCAGGGCGCCCTGGCCCGGATTCACGCGCGGCTGGGCGAGGCCCTGCGGGCTTTTGCGGGCGATACGCGGCCCTTCGAGGCGGCGCAGCCCGTGTTGGCGTCGTGCCTGAACGTCCGCGTGCGCAATCCGCGGGAAAGCCTGTTGACCTCGACCTGGCTGGTGCTGGTGGCGACGCCGCTGCTCGGCCTGGCGGCGCTGTGGCTGGTGGCGCACGATCAGCACCGGTGGCGGCAGTACCTGGCGCGGCTGGAGAACGAGCCCGGTTTCATTGTGCTGCAGGCGGGGCGCAGCGGGCTGGACTACCAGGTGCGCGGGCTGCGCGATCCCCTGGCCGCGAACCCCGTTGCGCTGCTGCAGGCCTGCGGGCTGAACACGAACCGCGTCGCGAGCCAGTGGCTGCCCTACCAGGCGCTGACGCCCGACTTCATCCGGCGGAGGGCGCGCGCCATCCTGACGCCGCCGGAGTCCGTGCTGGTGGAGCTGAAGGACGATGTGCTCGTGCTGCGCGGACGGGCTCCCCGCGACTGGATCGCCACCGCGCCGCTCGTGGCGCGCGGGCTCGCCGGCGTGGCGCACGTCGACGTGACGGACCTCGTGGATGTGGACAACGAGCAGATGCTGCGCTGGCAAACGTGTCTGGAGGAACTGACCCGGCAGCCCGGTCTGGTCATCATCGAAAGTGGCCGGCGCGACGGCCGCTTCTACCTCGTGGGCCTGCGCGACCCGCTGGCGCGCGAGCCGTGGGAGCTCATCAAGGAGGCCGGCTTCAGGACCAACGATGTGGTCGTCAGCTGGAAACCCCATTACGCCGTCCATGACTCGTTCATGCTGGCGCGCGCGACCCGGGTCCTCCGTCCGCCGCCGACGGTCCGGCTGAGCGTGACCGGGGCCGTGCTCTGGGTCAGCGGCCGCGCGTCGCATGCCTGGGCCGGGGAGGCGCACGTGATCGCGCGCAACATTCCCGGGCTCGAGCAGGCACGCCTGGACGGGTTGGTCGACACCGATCGCGAGGAGTTCGACACGCTGCGCGCCGGTCTCGAGAGCCGCTTCTTCCGCTTTCTCGCCGGCGCGCCGGACCTGTGGCCCGGGGAGCAGGCGCGGGTGGTCGCCCTCGTGGCCGATCTCAAGCAGCTGCGCGCGCGGGCGGCCCGGTTGGGCGAGACCTTCGCGGTGGAGGTGCGCGGCCACACGCTGGGCACGGGGAAAGACAAGGACGACCTGGCTGTCAGCGAGGCGTTCGCCGAACGTTTCGTGGAAACCTTCCGCGCCGCCGGCGGCGACGTGCGCGAGATGACCGTGCGCGGCCTGGGCGGCGCCGTTCCGACGGTTTCCGGCTACAAGGACGAGGACCGCCTGCACAACCGGTGCGTGACGCTGAAGATCGTGCCTCTCGCGGAGTGAGCCGGGTGTGTTTTGCGCTTCTTATGCCGGCGTGCTTCTGTTAATCTGCGCTGGCCTTACAGGAGGAGAACCGCCGCATGCAGACGAAAGCTGGTTTTCGGGAGAAGCGTCGCCATCCCCGCATCAAGGTGTTATACCTGCTGGCCTACGTGAACAAGGAGGAGGGCGTGCAGCGGTGCCCGATCTCCATGGGGCGGGTGCTGGACGTCAGCCAGGGCGGCGTGCGCGTCGAGGTTCTGGAAGCCGTCGCGCGCCAGTCTGAAATGGAGCTGCATATTGCCCTGGGCGAGCGGGAGATCGACGTGTGCGGGGCTGTCGTGTACGTCAGCACGGGCGAGCAGGGACGGTACCTGATCGGCATTCAGTTCGATCATGAGGTGGCGGAACTGGAAACGTGTGAGCCGATACCTTGAGCGGTGCCCCGCCCCGGACCGGTCCGGGTGGAGACGGTGTGGCATGAATCCTTTCGCCTTCACGCGCGACCGGCTCGCGCTGGTCGACGGCACGCAAGTCGCTTACCACCGGCTATCCGCCCTGGCGGAGCGCGGGCTGCCCGATGTCTCTTCCTTCCCCGTCACGCTCAAGATCCTGCTCGAGGGGCTGATTCGGCAGCAGGGCCATCCCGCCTATACCGAGGCCCAGGTGCTGGCCTTTCTGCGGCGCGCGGCGGACGACACCGGCGAGTATCCCTTTCTGCCCGGGCGCGTGCTGCTGCAGGACTTCACGGGCGTGCCCTGCCTGGCCGATCTTGCCGCGCTGCGCGCTGCGCTCGCGCGCCAGGGGCGCGCGCCGCGCGGGATTGAGCCGCGCCTTCCGGTGGACCTGGTCATCGACCACTCCGCCCAGGTCGACTTCCATGGCTGCCCCGACGCGCTCGCGCGCAACCTGGAACTGGAGAACCGGCGCAACCGGGAACGGTATGCCTTCCTGCGCTGGGGGCAGGCCGCTTTTCGCCGCCTGCGGGTCGTGCCGCCGGGGGTGGGGATCTGTCACCAGGTCAACATGGAGTACCTGGCTTCCGGCGTGCTGGTGGAAGAGGGGCTGGCCTTCTCCGACACCGTGGTCGGCACCGACTCGCACACGCCGATGATCAACAGCCTGGGCGTGCTGGGCTGGGGGGTGGGCGGCATCGAGGCCGAGGCGGCGATGCTGGGCCAGCCGTTGCCGATGGTGGCGCCGCGGGTCGTGGGGGTGCGGCTGGGCGGCGCCGTGCTCCCCGGCGTGACCGCGACCGACGTGGCGCTGACGCTGACCGCCTTGCTGCGGGCCCGCGGCGTGGTCGGGTGTTTTGTCGAGTTCTGGGGCCCCGGGCTGGAGGGGCTCTCCGTGGCGGACCGCGCGCCCCTGGCGAACATGGCGCCGGAGTATGGCGCGACGGCTGCGCTCTTCCCGGTGGACCGCGCCACGCTCGACTACCTGCGCCTCACCGGCCGGTCCGCCGCGCAGGTGGACCTTGTCGAACGCTACTGCAAGGCGCAGGGGCTGTTCCGCTCCGGCCACGAGGCCGCCGCGGTCTACGACGCGGTCGTGGACCTCGACCTGGCGGCCGTCGAGCCCTCCGTGGCGGGGCCCAAGCGCCCGCACGACCGGCTGGCGCTGGGCGCGGTGCACACGGCTTTTCGTGCCGCCCTGACCGCCCCGCTCGAGGAGCGCGGGTTCGGCCTGTCCGCCGCGGCCCGCACCGCCGCGACCGCGCCGGCCGGACAGCTGGCGCACGGGGCGGTCGTGCTGGCGGCGATCACCAGCTGCACGAATACCTCCAACCCGCGCCTCATGCTCGGGGCCGGTTTGCTCGCGCGCAAAGCCGCCGCCCGGGGGCTGCGTCCGCCCGCCTGGGTCAAGACCAGCCTGGCGCCCGGCTCGCGCGTGGTGACGGCGTACCTGGCCCGCACCGGGCTGCTGGCCGACCTGGAGACGCTGGGCTTCCATGTCGTCGCCTACGGCTGCACGACGTGCATCGGCAACAGCGGCCCACTGCCCGCCGCCGTGGCGGCGGCCGTGCGGGCGGACGACCTGGTGGTGGCGGCCGTTCTGAGCGGAAACCGCAATTTCGAAGGGCGCATTC
>CAYOBW010000458.1:0-4293 GCA_964402115.1 uncultured Victivallales bacterium | reverse complement strand
GGGACATCGACGTCTCCTTCCCGGTCGGCGCGTTCACCTGCGTCACCGGCGTGTCGGGCTCGGGCAAGTCCACGCTCGTCAACGAGATCCTGCACAAGGGCATGGCGGCGCGCCTCAACCGCGGCACCAAGCTGCGCGCCGGAGAGCACGACGGCATCGACGGCGCCAGGCACCTCGACAAGGTCATCGACATCGACCAGTCGCCGATCGGCCGCACGCCGCGCAGCAACCCGGCCACGTACACGGGCGCCTTCGGCCCGATCCGCGACCTGTTCGCGCAGACGCCGGTGTCGAAGGTGCGGGGCTATGGCCCAGGACGCTACAGCTTCAACGTGAAGGGGGGTCGTTGCGAGGTCTGCAAGGGTGACGGGTTGCGCCGGCTGGAAATGCACTTCCTGCCCGACGTCTACGTCACCTGCCAGCAGTGCAACGGGCTGCGCTACAACCGCGAGACCCTGGAGGTCAAGTACGGCGGCAAGCACATCGCCGAGGTGCTGCACCTCACCGTGGAGGAAGCGCTGGCGTTCTTCCGCGACGTGCCCGCCATCGCGCGCCGGCTGCAGACGCTCGCGGACGTCGGACTGGGGTACCTGCAGCTGGGACAATCCGCCACGACGCTCTCGGGCGGCGAGGCGCAGCGCATCAAGCTGGCGACCGAACTGAGCCGGGCCGCCACGGGGCGAACGCTTTATCTGCTTGACGAACCCACCACGGGGCTGCATTTTGCCGACGTTCGGCGACTGCTGCAAGTGCTGCGGGCGCTGCGCGAGCAGGGTAACACCATTGTCGTGGTCGAGCACAACCTGGACGTGATCGGCAGCGCGGATCACCTCATTGACCTGGGGCCGGAGGGGGGCGACACCGGGGGCTCCGTGGTCGTAACCGGCACGCCCGAGGCGGTGGCAGCGTGCCCGGCCTCGCATACGGGGCGCGCGTTGCGCGCGCTGTGGGGCGGCTGAAAATCGAGCGGCGGCGCCAAGGGCGCCGCCTGACGGGTGGACATGAACGGATGGCGGCAGGGACAGGGGTGGAAGGCGCGGCTGGCCGTCGCGGCCGTCGTGACGACCGGACTGGCCGGCGGCGGGGCTCCAGCCGCGTGCGCCGCGGACGGGGCGGCGGCGACAGCGCCGGCGGCAGCCACGTCACCGGCGCCGGCGCCCGCGCTGACGCTGACCGCGGCGCGCGCAGCCATCGAAGACGGCTTGTACGACCTGGCGCGCACGCAAATCGAAGCCTTCGTGCGCAGCCCGGACATCGCCCCCGCCGACCAGGCCGCCGCCTTCGAACTGCTGCTGCGCAGCCTGCACGGACTGGGCCAGACGGACGCCATGTTGCGGCTGACCGGCGGCGGGGAACGCTGGACGCGGACCCTGCGCGAGACGCCCGCCGCGAGCTACTGGATGGCCGTGGCCTGGTACGAGACCAACCAAGTGGACAAGGCGCTGGAGACGCTGGCGCACGGCGAGGCGGGGCTGCGCGCCTCGCCTTACGACGCGCCGAGCCTCCGGCTGCAGGCCCGCTGCCACGTGCGCCAGGGCAAGCTGCCCGAGGCGCTGGCCTGCTTCGAGCAGGTGGACCGCCAGTACGGCGACACACCCGTGGGGGCCGACAACCGGCTGGAATGGGGCCGGGCCCTCCTGGCGGCCGGACAGCCCACGGCGGCAGCAGCCGTGTTGCGCCGCCTCTCTGCCGCCAGCACCGCAGCCACACCCGCCGGCGCGGACGGCGGCTACTGGCTGGGGCTGGCCCTGGCGGAGGCCGGCCAGCCGGGCGAGGCCCTGGGCGCCTTCCTCGCGGTCGGCGCCAACACCAACGCCACGGCCGACACGCGGGGGCAGGCGTGGTTCGCCGCCGCGCGGATGCACCAGGCGCGGACCAATCTGACCGAGGCGGCGGCCTGCATCACACGCGGCCGGGAGCTGGTCCGGACGCAGGCGCTCAAGCTGAGCGGGCAGGCAGAGCTGGCCCGCCTGCTCCTCGAGCTGGGCCGGCTGGAGGAGGGCCTGCCGCTGGCCAAAGCCTTCATCCTGGCCGCGCCCATGGACCCGCGGGCTGCCGACCTGCAACTGCGCCTGGCCGACGCGCTGATCGCCCACCAGCGCGGCGGCGAGGGCGTCAACGAGTACCAGCACTACCTCGAAACCTACACGAACGCCCAGGGCCAGGCCGAGGCGCACTACGGCCGGGGCTGGGGCCTGATGGTGCTGGGGCGGCACGCCGAGGCAGCGGCGGCTTTCGGCAAGGCGCAGACCCTCTTCACGGACCCCGCCCGGCAGGCCCGCGCCCTGTTCCGGATGGGCGACGCGTACCTCGCCAACGCCCAGGCCCAACTCTCCGCCGACACCTACACGCGCTTCCTCGACCTTTACCCGGACAACCCGCTGGCCCCGCAGGCGCACCTGCAGCTCGCCGCCAGCCATGAGCAGGCCGCGCGCACGACGGAAGCCGCGCAAACCTACCGCGATCTGATCCTCCGCCATCCGGCCGTGCCCGAGGCCGAGGAGGCCCACTGGCGCCTGGCCCGCATGCAGGAAGCGGCGGGACGCTGGGCGGAGGCCAGTGCGATCTACGACACCATGATGCAGGCCTATCCGCGCGGCGCGCTCGCCGCTGAAGCACTGTACGGGCGGGGCCGCATGCAGTGCCGCCTTTACCGCTTCGCCGCCGCCCTGGAGGATTTCACGCGCGTCGTCCGCGACCTCCCCGCCAGCCGCGTGGCCGAGGAGGCCGCCTACCTGCGGGCCATGTGTCACTACTGGCTCAACCGCGATGACGAAGCCCTGGCCCTCTGCGACGCGTTTCGCACCGCCCACCCGCAGTCGCGCTGGGCCGCTGACGCCCTGTTCTGGACCGGCGAGTACTACTACAACCGCGACCGCCCGGAGTCCGCCGAGGAGCGCTTCACGCAGTTCGCCACGCTTTACCCCCAGCACCCCCTGGCCGACACGGCCCTCCTGCTGGCCGGCAAAGCGCTCGTCAAGCGCAAGGAGTACCTGCGCGCCCTGGACGTCTTCGAGCAGCTGGTCAAGGCCCACCCCGACAGTGCGCGCCTCGCCGAGGCACGCTTCGCCCAGGCCGACACGATGTTCGAACTGGGACGCTTTGCCGAGGCGATCCTCGTGTTCGACGAGGTGATCGCCAAATACCCCGACAACGAACTCGTGCCCGCTGCCTGGGGACGGCGCGGAGACTGTCAGTTCACCCTGGGGACGCGCGATCCTACCCGCTATGCCGAGGCGATCCGGTGCTACCAGACCGTGGCCAGGACGCCCAACGCACCCGCGGACCTCGTGCTGCAAGCCGAGTACAAGATCGGGCGCTGCCTGGAGAAACAGGAGAAGACAGACGAGGCCCTTGAGCAGTACTATGCCCGCGTGATGGTGCGCTTCCTGGACGACCGGCAGAAGCGCGTCTGGCAGAACCAGGCCGCCAAGCTGTGGTTCACGCGGGCGGCGCTCGACGCAGCCCACATTTACGAGGCCCGCCAGGACTGGCGCAACGAAGTGCGCATCTTCGAGCGCGTCACGCAGGCGGGGGTGCCGGCCGCGGCCGAGGTGCAGGCCCGCATCGAGAAACTGAAAGCGGAGCACTGGTGGCGGCCCTGAGGCGGGCGGCGCACCGGGTTGGAGGCAGCTATGTTCTGGGTTTTCCTGCGGCAGGGCGGACCGATCCTGTGGATGATCGTGGGACTGGGGTTCGTCGCTTTCTGCGTCTACATCGAACGCGCCCTGCACCTGCACCGGGCTCGCATCCGCTACGACGACTTCCTGAAGGGTATCTTCATCGTGCTCACCCGCCAGACCCCGGCGGAGGCGCTCACGATCTGCGAGGAGACGCCCGGGCCGGTCGCGTACATCGTCAAGACCGCCATCCTGCACCGCAACGAAGGCAGCGAGGGGCTGCGCCACGCCGTGGAGGACGCCAGCCTGTCGGAACTCTCCCGGATGGAGCGTCGCCTGGTCGTCCTCGCGCTGGTCGCGCAGGTGGCCCCGCTGCTCGGCCTGCTCGGCACCGTGCTCGGCATGGTTCAGGCGGTCCTGGTCATGAAGAGCCAGGCGCCGCTGATCCAGAGCTGCGACGTGCTGGACGGCCTGCTGTACGCGCTGACCATGACCGCGGCCAGCCTGATGGTGGCCGTGCCGTGCTACGTCGGCTTCAACCTGCTGGTGATCAAGATCGATCGCATCGTGCTCGACATGGGCGTGCCGCGTCCGAAATCCGCGCGTTCCTGACCGGCGGCGACGCGCGGGGAGCCGCAAAGAAGACATGATCCGCCGGCTGGTCACGGGCGAC
>CAYOBW010000457.1:0-4298 GCA_964402115.1 uncultured Victivallales bacterium | reverse complement strand
GCCCCAAGCCTGCGGGGATTGCGTCGGCGCAGGGTTTCTGGTAGAGGCAAACCGAAGCGGCAGGCATGTATCGTGGCAAGCCTGCGCTTGCAGAACCGACGAAGGAGGTTTTGCAAGCGCCTCATGTGAAACCGAGCGCCCGGGAGGACGGAGCATGAACTGGATGAACGCGATGGTGAAACCTGTCGGGCGGCTGTGCGCGCGAATCGGTACAAGCGCGCTGCTTCTCGGCTTCCTGGTTCCGGCCCGGCAAGCCGGCGCGGCAACGTACTGGGACCGCCCCGGGAGCACCGCTGACAAGTGGGAGATCGCAGGCAATTGGAGCAATGGCGCCCCCGGCGCAAGCAACGGCGCCCGCATCGGGCACAATGGCGGCAGCGGCGGCGGCATCTGCAACTACGACGCGACCACTGGCACCCGTACCACCTCCGGAACTGTCGTTGGCCACAGCGAAGGCACGTATAACGGCAGCGGCACACTGAATTTTTCCGGCGGCCAATTGACCACCGGTTCGATCACGCTCGGCGCTGGCACCTCCCTTTCCGGAGCCCTCAAACTCTCCGGCGGAAAGATCATCAACAACGGCGCTTTCACCACCGGCGCCGGCTCCTCGACTTTCACCATGTCCGGCGGCACGCTTGACAATACCGCGGGAAGCATCGTCGTGGATGCCTTTACCTTCAGCGGCGGCACGCTCCAGAACGTCGTCAACGCCACGATTACGGCGATCTCCGGCAGCGGCACGATCTCGGGACTGACCGGCACGCTCACCATCAACGACACGGGCACCTACAACGGCAATATCGCCGGAACCGCAGGCAAGGTCCTCATGACAGGCACCGGCAACTGGCTCTTCATGGGCGGCAGCAGCACCTACACGGGCGGCACGACCGTCAACTCGGGCGGCGGCATCGCGGCCACGACCAACAACGCCCTGAGCACCGCGGGAACGGTGACCGTCAACAGCGGCGGCAGCCTGGCCGTAGCCGCGGGCGTCACCCTCGCCAGGCCCATCACGATCAGCGGCGCCGGCTTCAGTGCCAACGGCGCTCTGAAGGCCTATACCGCCGGCACGGCCACGATCTCCGGCGTTGTCACGCTGGCCGGCAATGCCACGCTGAACTGCGCGGCCGCGGGACAGAACCTGACCATCACCCCGGCGCTTGTGGGTTCAAGCGCCTACATCCTCACCAAGGCCGGCGCCGGCCTGCTGACGCTCACCGCCCCGAACACCTGCAAAACCATCAGCATCGGCGGCGGCGGGACGGTCGCGGGCGGCCAGTTGACCTTCAGCAACGCCGGACTTATCGCCATCAGCAACACCGCCGGCAACAACGTCATCTCCAGCAATATCGCACTTGGCTCCCAAAACACGGCCAGCGACGCTCTCGACATCGGCGGTACCGCCGGCACGCTGACCCTCGGCGGCGTCATCTCCTCCGCCGGCGGCTACGGCATAGACATCTACCCCGCGGCGGGCACGGTGGTTCTGGGCAACAGCAACACCTATGCGGGGCTTACGCGAGTCTTCGGCACGCTGCGGCTGGGCATAGCCAACGGCGTCAA
This sequence comes from uncultured Victivallales bacterium, assembly GCA_964402115.1. GTDB lineage: Bacteria > Verrucomicrobiota > Kiritimatiellia > UBA8416 > CAYOBW01 > CAYOBW01. The sequence continues at coordinate 2,732 of CAYOBW010000457.1, read as the reverse complement.
AGCCGGCAACAACATCTCGGTGAACGCCGGCACGTTCGACATGAACGGTTTCGACCAGACCGTGAACGCGCTGACCGGCACCGGCGCCGTTATGACCGGCGGCGGGGTTCTCACCCTCGGCAGCGCCGACGGCGCAAGCGCCTACAGCGGCGTCATCAGCGGGGGCGGCAGCGTCACCAAGGCGGGCGCCGGCACGGTCACCCTCTCCGGCACCAACACCTACACGGGCGCGACGACCGTTCAAGCCGGCCGGCTGACGCTCAAAGGCAGCGCCACGTCGGACATCGCGGTCAACGCCGGCACGCTGGGCGGCGAGGGCAGCACGACGGGCAGCCTGACGCTGAACGGCGGAACCGCGCTGGTTGTCGATCCTGCGACCGAAGGGGCGTTGACGGCGAACGGGGTGACGTTTGCGGGGACCGTGGATATCGCGTTCGATGTCGCGCCGACTTCCGGCGAGTTCACGGTCCTGGACTACGGGGCCGGCGCGCTCTCCGGCATCAGCAACGTGACCGCGACCAGCGCCCGCAGCCCGGTGGTGACGGACGACGCCGCGAATCACCGCGTAAGGCTGGCGGTTGCCACCGGGGCGCGCACCTGGGTCGGCGCGCCGGCGGCGACGTGGGACAACGGTACGTCCACGGCCTGGCAGGAAGGCGACCAGCTCTTCTACAGCGGAGACGCCGTGCGCTTCGACGACACGGCCAGCGGCAGCACGACCGTTACGCTGGCCGGCACGCTTGTCCCCGCCGCGGTCACGTTCACCAACGAAACGCAAGCCTACGCGCTGGAGGGAGCGGGGGCGATCGGCGGGGTGGCTGCGCTGACCAAGGAGGGTGCGGGCATGCTGACGATCGCCGCCGCCCAGGCGTACGCCGGCGGCACGACCCTCCGCGGCGGCCGCCTGCGCATCGGCAACGACAGCGCGCTCGGCACGGGCGCACTGACGATTGATGGCGGCGCCCTGTCCAGTGACAGCGCCACGAATCGTGTGTTCGCGGCGCCGGTGACGCTCAACGGCGCTTTCACGCTGGGCGATGCCGCGGACAGCGGCGCCCTGACCCTGGCGGGGCCGATTGCCCTGGCGGCGGACGTGACGGTGGAAACCCCAACGAACGGCGCCATACCGCACGCGTTCGCGGGCGCCCTCAGCGATGGCGATGGCACATTCGGCCTCACCAAGTCCGGCGCCGGCACGCTCGTGCTCAGCGGCGCCAATGCGTATGACGGTGGCACGCTCGTCGACGATGGCACGCTGCGGATGAACGCGCCCGGCGCGTTCCCGGGCGCAGCCCTGGTCAACAGCGGGGGCACGCTCGAGCTGGCGTCCGCCGGCACGACAACCTGGACCAACGCGATCACCGGAACCGGGGTGCTGCAACTGCTGCTATCCGGCACGGCCGCCGCGAACACCTATCTGAGCAAGGCGACGGATTTTGCGGGGACGATCCGCCTGGCCGCCAGCGGCCCGACCGGGAACAAGTGGAATGTCACGAACCTGGGCACGCTCAATGCCGCGCTGATCGTCGAGAACGGCAGCCAGCTCTTTGTCGCGAGTGGCACGACCACGTTCGGCGGCGGCATCAGCGTCAGCGGCACCGGCAACGCCGAAAACCGCGGCGCCATCCGCGTCCAGGTCGCAACAGCCGTCCTCAACGGCGCCATCACGCTCGCAGGCGATACGACCGTCGGCGGCGAGAACGCCGCCGCGACGATCGCCAGCGACATCACGGGCACGGCGGCCGCGGGCAGCACCTACACCCTGACCCAGGGAACCTCCAACTCCGTCGCCGGCTGCAAGTTGAGCGGCGTAATCGGCGATGGCACGGGCGGGGGGCAGGTTGCGCTGCGGCAGACCCGGGGCACGCTGACCCTCTCCGGCACCAACACCTACACCGGCGGCACGACGGTTGACGGCGGTACCGTCAACGTCGCCGGCAACCAGGGCGCGGCCACGGGCGGCTGGACCATCGGCAAGGACAACGCCGCCACCGGCACCGTCAACATCCTGGCTGGCTCCGCCGTCGCGGTTGCCGGCGGCGCAACCATTCGGCTCGGCACGCTTCCGGGCGGCACGGCCGCGGGCGCCACCGCCCAGACACTCAATGTGAATGGCAGCGTGGTCAATGACGGCAGTTTCGCCGTCGGGCGCGCTGCAACCGTCTCCCTCAACAGCGGCGCCACGTGGACCCAGAACGGCGCCCTGTCCCTCACCGGCATCGGCGGCACCAACGCACGGCTGGCCGTCAACCCGGGCGCCCTGTTCACCTATGCCGGCGCCGACTCGGTCAAGGTCAACCCGGCTCCAGGCAGCACGGGCGACGGCTGGCTGACCATCGCCGGCACTTTCGTCACGGGTCAGGGCTTCGAGCGCACGGCGGTCCCGGCCGCCGGCGGGATCGCGACGCTCTCGCTGACCGGCGGCGTGCTGCGGCTTTCCAGGGACGTGGCGGACCTGACGGTCAACTCCGCGGGCATGCCGTTCACGTTCGCGCTCGCCGCGGGCGGCGGCACGCTCGACACGGACGGCCATGCGGGCGGCGTCAGCGGCGTTATCAGCGGAACGGGGGCGCTGACCAAACGCGGCGCCGGGACGCTGACCCTCTCGGGCGTCAACACCTACACCGGCCTCACGACGGTCCTCGGCGGCGCGCTCCGGCTGGGCGCGACGGGTGTGCTGAAGGCGGCGAACGCGGTGGTGCTCGACGGCGGCGCGTTCGAGGCCGCCACCG
>CAYOBW010000456.1:3230-4303 GCA_964402115.1 uncultured Victivallales bacterium | reverse complement strand
CCCACGAATACGGCCACCATCGCCTTCGGCGTCACCAGCCTGACCGCCGTGGCGGACGCGGACTACGCCCCCGCTTCCGGCACAATCACGATCCCGAAGGGCGCGATCAGCGGCACGCTCCGGATCAACATCCTCACCGACCGGGTCAATGACGGCAACGAAACGATAGCCATCGTGCTCACGAACGCGGTGAACGCGCAACTGGCTTACGACGACCGGTACCTCTACACGATCGAAAACGTGCAGAGCACCACCGAGCACTACGTCTCCCCGCTGGGCGCCCACCGCTCGCCGTTCACCGACTGGGCGGACGCCGCGACGAACATCCAGGCCGCGATCGACGTCGCCCGCGCCGGCGAGTACGTCGTGGTGACCGGCTCCACCACATACGCGCTGTCCCAGCCGATCCGCATCACGAACGGCGTCATGGTTGTCGCCGCGGCCGGCACGCCGCCGGTCCTCGATGGCAGTGACGCGACACGGTGCGTTTACCTCAACCACACCAATGCCCTCCTGAGCGGGTTCGTCATTCGCGGCGGCTACGCGAACGACGCCGCCAGCCTCGGCGCCATGGGAGCTGGCGTATACATCGACGGCGGCGGCACGCTCCGCAACTGCCTGGTGACGGACAATCGCGTGACGTCCGGATTCCTTGCGCTGGGTGGCGGCATCTATCTCGTCAGCGGGGGCACGGTCGAGAACTGCACGGTCGCAGGCAACCTCGGGTCCGGCCTGGCGGTCGGCGGCGGCCTCTACGCCGATGCGGGCGGCACCGTCGTCAACACCGTCATCTCCGGCAACTCGGCCACATATCCGGGCAGCAGCGACTGGTGGGTCAACGGCACGGACACGACGTTCGCCCACTGCAGCGCCGAACCCGTGCCGGCCGGCACGCTGAACATCGGCGGCGATCCGCTGTTCGCCAACGCCGCGGGCGGCGACTTCGCGCTCCGGCTGGGTTCGCCCTGCATCGACGCCGGGACCAACCTCCCCTGGGTAGCCAGCGAACGCGATCTGGCCGGCTTCCCGCGCCGGATCAACGGCACCGTGGACATCGGCGCCTACGAGTCGGC
>CAYOBW010000456.1:0-3130 GCA_964402115.1 uncultured Victivallales bacterium | reverse complement strand
AACACCAGCCTGCCGATCGAAATCGGCGGCGCGGTCCAATACGTGTGCACGGGCTGGTCGCTCGCCGGCAGCACGGACACGAATGGCGCCTCCGCGGGCGCGGGCACGAACGTGACTGTCCTGCTGACAACCAACAGCGCCCTCACCTGGCAGTGGCAGACCAACTTCTGGCTGAGCGTGACCACCGGCGCCGGCGGCGCCGCAACCCCGCCCGCGGGCTGGCAGCCTGACGGCGCATCCGTCGAGCTGCGCGCCACCCCGGAACCCCACCAGCACTTCGCGGGTTGGACCGGCGACGTGGGCGCGATCAGCGCCGGCGACACGAACACGCCCGTCATCACGGTCAGCGTCACGCGCGCCCTCGCCCTGACGGCGCACTTCACGATCGACCGCCACACGCTCTATGTGGCGACCGAGCACGGCGCCACCGTGCCGCCGCCCGGACTGAACACGTTCGACTACGGCACGCCGATCCTCGGGCAGGTGACAGATTCCCCGGTCTACTTCGGCATGCGTGACGCCCAGTACGTCTGCACGGGCTGGACCCTCGCCGGGCAGACCGACAACAGCGGCGCGGTAGCCGGGCTGGGCACGAACGTGTCCCTGACTGTCACCAACGACGCCCTCCTCGCCTGGACCTGGCAGACCAACTTCTGGCTGCAGGCCACCAACAGCGGACCGGGCACGGTCACGCCGGCTGCCGGCTGGCAGGCTGCCGCCTCGAACGTCGTGCTCGTTGCGGCACCGGATGTGCACAACCACTTCGCGGGGTGGACCGGCGATGTCGGCGCGATCGTCGCGGGCGACACGAACTCGCTCACGATCACCGTCGCCGCAACACGGGCCTTGAGCCTGACGGCGAATTTCGCGATCGACGTGCACGCCCTGGAGGTCGCCTCGCTCTACGGCACCGCCCTGCCGCCCGTGGGTACGAACCGCTACGACTACGGCACGCCGCTCACGGCGCAAATGACCGACTCGCCTGTGGCATTCGGGCTGCTCGCCACCCAGTACGTCTGCACCGGCTGGACGCTGGCCGGTCAAACCGACGACGCCGGCGCCGTGGCCGGCCCCGGCACGAACGTGCTGCTGACAGTCACCAACGACGCCGTCCTGGCCTGGACGTGGCAGACCAACTTCTGGCTGCAGACCACCAACAGCGGCCCCGGCACGGTTACGCCGGCCGCTGGCTGGCAGGTCGCCGGCGCCAACGTGCAACTCGTCGCGACTCCCGACGCGAACCACCACTTCGCGGGGTGGACTGGCGACACCGCCGCCATCGTTGCGGGAGACGCCAACGCTGCGACCGTGTCGGTCAGCATGGCCAGCACGCTCACCCTCACCGCCAACTTCGCCATCGATCGCAAGTCGCTGGTGATCGCTTCGGGCTTCGGCGGCGCCGTACCGGCCGTCGGCACCAACGTCTACGACTACGGCACGGCCCTTGTGCCTGCGGTCACCAACTCACCCATCGCGGTGGGCCTGTTCGCCACGCAGTACGTCTGCACCGGCTGGACGTTGGTTGGACAGACCGACGACAGCGGCGCCGTGGCCGGCCTGGGCACGAATATGCTGCTGACCGTCACCAACGACGCCATCCTTGCCTGGCAGTGGCAGACGAACTACTGGCTGCAGACCACCAACAGCGGCCCCGGGACCGTCTCGCCAGCAGCCGGCTGGCAGACCGCAGGTTCCAACGTCGTCGTGGCGGCCTCGCCCCTGGACCACCACCACTTCGTGCGCTGGATGGGCGATACGACCGCCATTGTCGCAGGCGATGCGAATGCGGGCACGGTAACGGTGAGCATGGTCGGCCCGGTAGCCCTGACCGCCGAGTTCGCTCTCGACCGTCACAACCTCGTCGTGGATTCCGCCCAGGGCGGGGCCGTGCCGGGCGTAGGCACGAACGTCTATGACTACGGCACCGTCCTCGCCGCCACCGTGACCAACTCGCCGGTGTACGCGGGGGTGTTCGCCACGCAGTACGTCTGCACAGGGTGGACCCTGGCCGGGTTGACCGACACGAATGGCGCCGCGGCCGGCGCAGGCACCAATGTGTTGCTGACGGTCAGTGCCGATGGGCGCCTGACCTGGCAGTGGCAGACGAACTACTGGCTGCAAGCGACCAACAGCGGACCGGGCGCCGTCTCGCCCGCGGCCGGATGGCAGGGCGCCGGATCCAACGTCGTCGTGACGGCTACACCGTCCGCGCACTACCACTTCGTCCGCTGGACGGGTGACACCAACGCCTTCGTGGCGGGAAGCGCCGACACCGCGCAGGTGACCGTGGGCATGAGCCGGCCCCTCTCGCTCGTGGCCGAATTCGCCATCGACACCTTCGCGCTCGATATCGCGTCAGCCGCCGGTGCCGCCGACCCGACGACCGGCCGGTACGTGTACGACTACGGCACGCCGGTGAGTGCTCGCGTGACGAGCCTCCTGATCTACGAGGGCACGCAAGCCACCCAGCACATCTTCGCCGGCTGGGCGCTGGCCGGGCTAACCGACGACGCCGGCCGGACAAGCGGGGCCGCCCCGAGTATCAGCCTCACCGTCACCAACAACGCCACACTGACCTGGCGCTGGCAGACCAGCTTCTGGCTGGACGTCAACCGCTGGACCCCGACGCATGGCTCGGAAGACGTTTACCAGTCCTGGTATGCACAGGGCAATGTGCTCTATGCCGCTGTGGACGGCTACCCGAACCATCATTACGCCGGGTTGGTCGGCGATACGAACGGTTGCACGGTAACGGTGCTGACGCCCACGTCTGTCATTGTCGCCGTGCCGGCTGACCAGGCGCGACATCTCGCGGTCAACTTCGCGCTGGATCAAGTGGCACTGACCGTCGCCAGCGCTTATGGCACGGCCGTGCCGCCCGTCGGCGTCAATCCTTACAGCTACGGCGACTCCGTGACGGCGCAGATCACCGATTCACCGGTCTATGTCGGGCTGCAGGCCACGCAGATCGTCTGCACGGGCTGGACGCTGGTCGGGCAGACCGATGACGCCGGCGCCGTGGCGGGTGCGGGCACGAACGTGCTGCTGACCGTCACGAACGACGCCCTCCTCGCCTGGAGCTGGCAGACCAACTACTGGCTGCAGGCGACCAACAGCGGACCGGGCACGG
>CAYOBW010000455.1:0-4310 GCA_964402115.1 uncultured Victivallales bacterium | reverse complement strand
CGCACTAATTGAAAACGCTTCCGATGTCGTGTTGGTAGTCAATAGCGAAAATAAAATTATTTTTGCCGGCCCTTCCATTGAGGCAAATTGTGGTTATGCCGTTACTGAAATACTCGGGCAGCAGTGCCGTGAATTTGCTTATCCAGAAGACCATGCCAATATGCTAGAAAATCTAAGTAAGGTTAGGCAAAGTTCTGATGGACAAATAACCTTTGAAATGCGGCTTCAGCACAAGAACAAAGAATGGAATACTTACGAAATAAACGCTAAAAATGCGACAACCGATAGCGCAATTGGGGGCGTTATTCTGAATTTGCATAACATCACCGCGCGTAAACAGGCGGAAAAACGGATCATCAAGCTTTCTATGGTGGTTGAGCAAAGCCCGGAATGCATCATGATTACCGACACAGATGCATGTATTGAATACGTCAATGAAGCTTGCATCCAAATTAGTGGTTATAAACGTGAAGAACTACTCGGTAGAAATGCCAGTATTCTGCAATCTGGTAAAACCGCTTTAGCCACTTATGAAGAAATGTGGTCAGCCCTGAAGCGTAATCAAATCTGGATGGGGGAATTTAAAAATCGGCGCAAAGATGGTGGTGAATATTTAGAATTTTCCACTGTTATTCCTATTCGCCAGCCGGATGGCGTGGTTTCGCAGTATGTCGCCATCAAACAAGACATTACCGAGCAGGCGGAAATGGAGTTGGAGCTACTCAACTACCGGCGGCATCTTGAGGATTTAGTTGAAAACCGTACATCGGAATTGGCAGAGGCTCGTCAACGTGCCGAAGCCGCTAATTTAGCCAAGAGCGCTTTTCTTGCCAACATGAGTCATGAAATCCGCACGCCAATGAATGCAATTATTGGTCTAGTTCACCTACTGCAACGTAATGCACCGCGCAACGATCAGAAGGAACGCCTCAGTAAAATTGCCGGTGCCGCTGACCACTTGCTAGGCGTTATCAACGATATTCTTGATCTATCCAAAATTGATGCCGGAAAAATGCAATTGGATCAAGCCAATTTTGATCCGGAGCGCATCATTGAGAATGTCTGCAACCTGATTTATGACAAGGCCGCCGCCAAAGGCGTTGAGATCGTCGTTGACCTGCGTAGAATTCCTGCCACGCTATACGGCGATGGCCTACGTATTGGACAGATCATCCTCAATCTACTCAGCAATGCAATCAAATTTACCGAAAGCGGTAATATTAGCCTGCGCGCTTGGATGTCTTCTGCCAGCGACACCCAGCTCATGGCACTTTTTGAAGTCACCGATACCGGCATTGGCTTATCTGCCGAGCAATGCACGCGTCTGTTTAATCCTTTTGAGCAGGCAGACACATCCACCACGCGCAAATATGGCGGCACTGGCTTAGGACTATCCATCAGTCGACGCTTGGTTGAACTGATGGGCGGCACCATCGGTGTAATCAGTCAGCCTGGTCAAGGCAGTACATTTTGGTTTGAAGTGCCCCTTGGCTTCGGCAGCACGGTGATTCCGGATCGCATTGAGCACGTTGCCACACGAGGATTGCGCGTCTTGATCGCCGATGATTTGGCCGAAACGCGTGAATCTCTGGTGGACATGATGACAATGTTAGGAATTCAGGTATTCACTGCAGAAAATAGCACACAGGTTTTTGAAAGGATCATCGCCGCGGATAAAGAGGGTAAGCCTTTCGACCTCATCATGATTGAATGGCAAATGCCTGATATCAATGGTATTGATGTGGGAAAAATTATTAGTAAGCAAGCGCGTGCCAAGCCGATTCCCCTGCTGTTGTTGACCACCTATGGGGATGAACCTGATAATGAAATTCTCAAGTCGGCGGGTTTTTTTGATATTCTGCAAAAACCCCTCACGCCCTCTCGTCTCTATACCGCCTTACAATCCACCTTATCTGGGCGCCGCATTCGCAGCAAGATGCATACCGTTAACGGCGCAGAAACACAGTTACGCAATAAACATGGCGCATTGATATTGCTGGTGGAAGATGATCCGATTAACCAAGAAGTCGCATTAGCTTTGCTGCATGGAGTAGGCATTCAGGCACACTTGGCGCAAAACGGTGCAGAAGCCGTGGCAAAAGCCGCCGCATCAAGTTACGATCTAATTTTGATGGATATGCAGATGCCCGTCATGGATGGGCTAACCGCTTCTAAACGCATTCGTTTATTACCCACTCATCTTAAAACACCCATTCTGGCCATGACCGCTAATGCTTTCGATGAAGCTCGTGATGCCTGCCTTGCCGCCGGTATGAATGACCATATTGCCAAACCGGTTGACCCAGAAGCACTTTACGTTTCTTTATTGCAGTGGTTGCCTTCTACTCCAGCTTCAGCCTCAATTTCTACTCATATGCTATCAAACGAAAATTCTGGTGGGGTTTCCACTGAACATACGTGTACTGAAATGGAAAAATTAGCCGCAATTGACGCGCTTGATACGATAAGCGGACTCAATGCCGTCAATGGCAAAGAAGCGCTGTACTTGCGTTTGCTCGCTAAATTCGCCGACAAACAAGATGCCACCCAAATTCGGCAAGCCTTGGCTAACGCCGATTGGAGCGGAGCCCGTCAAGCCGCTCATTCGCTAAAAGGGGTTTCCGCCACCTTGGGCGCAATGGATTTACGCAGTGCCGCCGCCGCATTGGAAGCTGATCTTAAACGCCCGGATCCCTCCACGATTGAAGCTGACTTAAACGCTCGCGCCGCCCAGTTAGAAGCTGATTTTTTCAACCTGCGCGATGCCATTAAGCACGCCCAAGAGCTACCCGAAACGTTGGCAGGTTCTCCCACAAAAATTGCGCCCACCTTCAGCCCGCAAGAAATTAGCCAAGCCTGCGCGCAACTTGAACGCTTGCTGCAAAAGGATGATTTCATTGCAATTAATTTTTGTCGTGAAAACGCAGACGTGCTGCGTGCTGCACTAGGGCCCCATTTCAATGACGTTGTGCAACACATCAATAACTTTTCCTTCAGTCTTGCGCTTAAGGCATTTCAAGATTCAACGATCAACGTGAACACATAAAGAAGCGCTCGCATGTCAACTGCTCCCTTGATGAACCGTCTACTCCGCCGCCTGTTGGTCAGATCGTCCAAATATGTGTTGCTATTACTCAGTGCATTGTTGTTTTTAGGCGCTGGTGGTGTTGTATGGCATACCCATTCATCATCTGCTGCACTAAGTAGAGATATGGCGGTAGAAGACGCGCAGAATTTTGCCGAGTCGGTGACGCAATTTCGTAATTTTTATGCCAGTGAAATTGTGCCACGTGCACGTGAGGCCGGCATGTCTATTACGCATGATTATAAGCATCTACCCAATTCACTCCCCTTGCCTGCAACTTTCACGCTTGATTTCGGCGAGTTTCTGGTCGCCAAAGCGTCTTCTACGCATGTTCAGTTATACAGTGCATGGCCCTTCCCTTATCGCAAGGCTGCGCGCCAAGTTGACGACTTCCAACAGGAGGCCATGCGGCACTTAAGTGTGAATCCCAATCAGCCTATTTACCGCTTCGAGCAGCGTGGCGGACAAGCGGTTTTACGCTACGCGCAGGCCGATCGAATGCTGGCGAATTGTGTGCAATGCCACAATACTTATCCAGGCTCGCCAAAAACCGATTGGCAAGTTGGTGATGTGCGCGGTGTGCTGGAAATTGTGCGCCCCATGGCCCGCCTTACCTCACAAGCACAAACTAATCTACGTAATGATTTAATTTTGAGTGCAGGCATTGTCACACTTAGCCTAATTCTGGTGGGGTTTTCGATGGGAAGTCTGCGCCAAGCACTACGCCAAAGCGAGGGCTTGGCAGATGAACGCGCCGACATCAACCAAAAACTGACCGCTGAAATTGCACAGCGCGCGCAGATTGAGCATGACCTGAGAATGCATGAAGCCAAACTCAATGCCGTTTTTGATTCGGTCCTTGAGGGCATTATCGTCATCGACCAACGTGGCCATATCGTGCAAATCAATCAGGCCATTAGCGCCTTGTTTGGTTACCAGGCCGATGAATTATTGGGCTGCAATATCAATAAGCTCATGCCGGAAAATCATGCACGCGCGCATGATGGCTACCTCGCCCATTATCTTGCCACTGGCGAACAAAATATCCTACGTAAACCACGCGAGGTACATGCCTTGCATCGCAGTGGCCAAGCGATTCCAATTCGTTTGGCGGTGAGTGAAGTCAAAGTGGGAGGAGAACGGCTTTATACCGGCATCATTCAGGATATTTCTGAACGGCTGACCGCTGAAAAAGCCTTGCGTGAGGCGCGGGACAGTGCGCTGG
>CAYOBW010000454.1:0-4313 GCA_964402115.1 uncultured Victivallales bacterium | reverse complement strand
CATCTGCCTCTGGAGCGACCATGGCTGGCACCTCGGCGAGAAGCAGCACTGGCGCAAATTCGCGCTATGGGAAGAGGCTACTCGCGCGCTGTATATCTGGCTCGTCCCCGGCGTGACCCAACTCGGCGGCGTGTGCAGTCGCACCGTGGACTACATGCAGATCTATCCGACATTCTGTGACCTCGCCGGCCTGCCGGCGCCGAAGCACCTGGACGGGGAAAGCATCCGCCAGCTTCTGGAGAAGCCCGACGCGCCGTGGGATAAACCCGCGATCACCACGTGGTTGTACAAGAACCACGCCGTTCGCAGCGAGGACTGGCGGTACATAAGCTACGCCAACGGAGACGAGGAACTGTACCACAACGCCGTGGATCCGCTGGAGTGGACGAATCTTGCGAGCAAGCCCGAATACGCCTCGCAGAAGGCCGCGATGGCCAAATGGCTGCCAACGGTGAACAATGCAACGCCCGGTGGTCGGATGAAGGACCCCGACAGGAACGCGAAGAAGGCCCAGAAGCAAGCAGACCGGAAGAAGTGAGGCGGAGTCCGCGTCGCTGTTGCGAAATCGCCCCGGCGTCGCGACGTGGGCACGGGGTTGTGCCTGCGGTCGAGTACCGGACTGTGCAGGGTGACTCAGTCCGCTATCGCGCCGTAGGTCGAATCCAGCATCGACGAAGGCGAGATGCAATGGCGACAGTTGACAAGCTTGGCGGCAACTGGATCATCGTTCGCAGTCACACCACGGCTGCTCGCAATGAAATCGACGGGGCGTCCGAATTGGAGGCGAACGCGCCATCGTCTAACCGCGAATTCTGGACAGGCGATGGCTGGGCCGGTCAGTATGGTCTCGCCAGGTACTTCGCCACAAAGGAAGAAGCCGAGGCCTATCTCGCGCAGCACTGGCACAAGATGGCATGATTGGCCGCGTCGCCTGCGTCGCCCGCGTCCCCAGGCAGCCGAGAAACGGGCCTTCTCTCTAGGAGGCTTCTTGCCGCCGCAGAACGGCTGCGGCCTTCGGAAGAGCGCGGTCCCACATGAAACCTTGTCGAGGTGTGCCATGAAACGCAGTGTTCTACCCCTACTGACCTTCGGATTCTCCTTGGTCCTTGGTTCCTCGGCCTGGCCGAGTGAGCCGAATGCCCTGGCCGCCGCCAAAAAGGTGACTGAGGTGACCGGCCCTTGGGTCACGTTCCGCGCGTCCATTGTGGGAGCGCCCGAGCCGCTGCGGGAAAGTCCGGATGGGCAAATCACCGTCCAGGGAGGCCGGTTCTACTACAAAGTCACGGGCCAAGCGTTGAGCGGACTGCTTTCTCAGGTGAATCTGAACGAGGAGAAAAGGGGACGGAACAAGCGAACCGCCTGTTGGGCTTTCAGTCCCGATGGCAAGCTGCTGGCGATCGGGACAGCGATCAACGTATGGGAATCCATACGCTGCGGCGCGATTGTCGTCTGGGATCTCACCACCGGCAAGATCGTGGCATGCCGCGGCGGCGAAGCCAACTTCGAACGTGACAAGCTCGGTCCCGTCAGCAAAGTCGCGTTCAGTCAGGATAGCCAAACGCTCTACTACTCGGCCGGGAGCTTTGAACTCAGCGGGAAATGACCGGGCGGTCGACGGCGGACTGGGCCGCCTATCGATGATTGGTTGTTAGTCACGGGCGGTTACGCTGCTTCATCATGCCGAGCATGGCCTCGGCGAAGGCATGGCCCATCAACGCGAAGGTCTTGGCGCAGCCGAGATAGTGGTAACCGGCATTGGAGGCGCCGCGCTGCCATAGGGCGACCTCCGCAGGCGATATGAGTTTGGCCTCAAACGATTTCATATACTCCTGCTTCTGCCGCTCGGTCATCTTGCCGTTGGCGTTGGCGTGGCCTTTGTCCTTCGAGTCGAGGAAGTATCGCATCTGTTCCACCTGGTCATACTTGTCGTCAATCGCGCCGAGTTCCATGGACCAAAACGGCGCGGTTTGCACGGCGGCGACGTTGCCTTTGAACTCCGGCAGCAGCGCCGGAGCCGTCATGGCTTCGCGAAAGGCAAGGATGTCCGCGGCTGCCTTCGTGCCGTTGACGCCCATGACGCCGATGACGAAGGGCATCTTCGGGACGTTGAGGTCCTTGCGCACATCGCGGATGAAGGCCGCCAGGCACTCGCTATATTTGGCGAAACGCGGTTTCTTACTGTTCGTCGGGACCTCGGGATACACGTCGTCGTCCACCATGTCGTTCCAGCCTTGCAGCCAAACGAAGCCCTCAACCTCGAAACCCTGCGCAGCATCGTATTCGGGGCAAACACGCTTGGGATCGGCCAGCACCTTTTTCACATGCTCGATCATCAGCCGGTAGTAGTGCCCGGCCTTCGCCTCGTGGTAGCGGTCCTCTTTGATGTCCTTCGGCGTGCGCGGATAGACCCCGGCACTCGGTGGACGAAAGTCATGGAAGAGCGACTTCCCGCCCCACGCTGTTTTGATGAGTAGCACGGGCTCGTCGAACGCCGCATCCATGGCGATGCCAAAGGTGGACTCCGGTCCGATCTTGCCGCCATCCTCGGACGGATTCTCCCGCGCTCCGTAACCGGCGGTCAGCTTGCCAAACCCTTCGCCATTGGTGTCACCTCCGGTGAAGTAGCTGATGTAGGCGTGGTCACAGACGCGCGGTTTGCCATCCGGACCGCGCATTTGCTTCAGCAGCGGCGCGGTGGCGGGGTCGTCGCCGATGTAGTCAAACGTCCCGATCTCCGCATGGCCTTCCATGTTCGACTGTCCGGCGAGGATGAAGACCTTCAGTGGCTTCGCTTCGGTGCTGGCAGCGGCGAAGAGTGCGGCAATGAGGAATGTGGCGATGTGTTTCATCGTGCGGCGTGTTTCGGCGGGGGCTTTTGCGTTATTTGAGTCGGATGAGTTGCGGAGATTCTTTCGAAGCTTTAATCGCACGAATTGTTTCGCGGACACACTTGGCCTTCATGATCATGAGCTCCGGTGGAAAGTCCTTTTCGTCCTTTTCGAAGTAATCGGCAATCTTAGTCAGTTCCGGAATCACCGACTTGGCGTGAGCGCCGTAGCTGAGGAGAACTTTCATCAATTCCGGTGTGCGCTCCTGGCTGTCCCATGGATTTTGATCGCGGGTGTAATTCACGCAGGCACGGATTCCTTCCTCGATCCGATGTTTGGCCAAAAGACGGAGCCCCTCCACACGGATCGAGTCGGCAAACATTTCGCCGCTCGGGGCTGGTTCGATGACCGCCTGATAGATCGCGGGCAACAATGGTTTGATTTCTTTGGCAGAGAGATTCCGATAGACAGAGCCGATGCTGCCCCTAGCACGACCATCCTGGTTCCTGAGACCAGCCCTCACAGCCTTGTAGAGCAACTCGCGGTCTACTCCGTCCAATGAAGAGTTGAGCATTCCAACACTATGCTCCCCGCCGTCATCGAAAAGCGCGAAGCAAAGATACCGCTGCTGCATGCCGCGCGGATCGTTTTCCGTGTCCACCTTTGCCAGCAGTTCGAGAAGTTGCGGAACCGCTGGCATCGCGGGAGTGCCGATGGCTGCAAGCGCATCGGCTGCTTTGATGCGGAGCCAGAGGTCGCGTTCGGACAAAAGTTTCCGCAGCGCATCCACGGCGGGCGCGGCTCGCTCGCCCAGCGCCCGAAGCGCCTGGCACGCGCCGTAGCGGGATTCGAGGCGCGGAGAATCGAGCATCTTGAGCAGGGGTGGAATGGGAACGTCCTTGCGGCGAGCCAGCGCCATCGCGGCCCGCTCGCGGGTCACTGGCGACCAACTGCCGAGGCGTTTCAATAGTTGATCTCCGCTGAGTTTGTCATAGGCGCTGTTGCGATCCTTGTTGCTCCAGCCGCGGCCATCGAGGATGAGGGCTTGCGCGGCGGCGGCGTCGAGCTGCGACGCGACACCCGGCCGTTTGCCGGTTAGATAGATTTTCTTCAGTGGCATCGCATAGGCCAGCAGGTAGCCGCCGGTGCAATCCCAGCCCGCGTAGCTGTCTTCCTCAAACTCTGGAGGCCCCTGGTGTAGAAAAGTCCCATCCCAGCGCCGTGCGAGATCGAAATACCACGCACCGAACTCCTGCATCCACGCCCCGGTCGCATTCGGGCCGGACTGTGCCACGCCCGGCAGCGCCCACAGGAGGTTGAAGAAATTTCCGCAATGCCCGCAGTCGCGCTCCGGCCCGTGGGAGGCCACGCTCACGCGGGAGAAGAACTCCGCGCCCTTCGCCTCGCCGAGCAAATTGAACAAGACGGCAGCCATCCCGCACTTGCCGTTGTCATCGTGGACAGCAACACACGGATGAT
Source organism: uncultured Victivallales bacterium (assembly GCA_964402115.1). GTDB lineage: Bacteria > Verrucomicrobiota > Kiritimatiellia > UBA8416 > CAYOBW01 > CAYOBW01. The sequence goes on along the minus strand of CAYOBW010000454.1, from coordinate 6 downwards.
GGTCAC
>CAYOBW010000453.1:0-4376 GCA_964402115.1 uncultured Victivallales bacterium | reverse complement strand
CCGATCTTCGCCGTCACCGATGCAAGCGTCTGCTTCGGCCCGAGGAAGGCGTCGAACATGTCGATGTAGTCCAGGTTGGGCAGGGCCGCGACCAGCTTGCGGATCAGCTCGTTGGCCCGGCGCTGGGCGGGGGCCTCCGCCCAGCGCACGGGGGCGGGGGTGGTGGACATGTAGGCGATCCGCACGTCGGGCAGCGCGGCCCGCACCTTCAGCACGAACGCCCGGAAGTCGGCCGCCACCTGCTCGGGGCGCTTGCCGCCGTGGATGTCGTTCGTGCCGGCGAACAGCACGATCAGGCGGGGACGGTAGGGGATGACGATGCGCTCCGCGTAGTGGACGACGTCCGAGACGTGGCAGCCGCCGAAGCCGCGGTTGATGACGACATACTCGGGGAAATCCTGCGCGAGCGTCTTCCAGAGCCGGATGCTCGAGGAGCCCGTAAAGAGCACCGCGTTGGTGGGCGGCGGGTTCGCGCGATCCGCGGCCTCGAAGGCGGCGATCTCGGCGGCAAAACGCCGCGGGTCGGCGGCTGGCTTTGTCGTGGGCAGCGGCGGTACGGCGCGGGCGGCGGACAGGACGGCGGTGAACGCGAGCAGGCTGAACAGCAGCGGGCGAAACTCATGCATGGCCAATCCCCCCGGTGACGATAACGGTGCGTGCAGCCGTTTTCCCCGGCCTGCCGCACGATCCGGCCTTGAAGATAGTCGTCCCCGCCCGCCCTGCCAACAGGTTTTCGGAAGGCAGATTCTGATTCCCTTTTCGGCGCGCGCGGCGATAATCCGCCCGACACCATGGCTGGGACAGGGGTGCAGCGAAGGGATGCCACCGATGAAGCGAGGCCTGATTGCGTGTTTGCTGGCGGCCGTGCCTGTGCTCGGCGGGCCGTCAGCCGGGACGGCGCCGGACTGGGAGAACCCGCTCGTGTTCGGGCGCAACAAGCTGCCGCCGCGTTGCGCGGCCTGGCCTTGTCCGGACGCCGCAGCCGCGCGCGCGAGCCGGTACGAGAGCGCGCCCTGGGTGCGTTCCCTGAACGGCCGCTGGCGGTTCCGCTGGGCGCCGGACCCGGCCAGCCGCCCGGTCGGGTTCCAGGCGCCGGCCTTCGACGCCGCCGGCTGGGCGGAGATCCCTGTGCCGTCCACCTGGGAACTGCAGGGCTACGGCGTGCCCATCTACGTGAACAGCCGCTACCCCTTTCAGCCCGACCCCCCCCGCGTGATGAGTGACCCGCCACCCGCGTTCACGGCGAGCCGGCAGCGCAATCCGGTTGGCTCGTATCGCACGGCGTTCGACGTGCCGGCCGACTGGAGCGGCCGCCGGATTCTGCTCCATTTTGCTGGCGTCAGCGCAGCCTGCCATGTTTGGGTCAACGGCCAGGCCGTGGGCTACAGCGAGGACGCGCGGTCACCGGCGGAGTTCGACATCACGGCCAGCGCGCGGCCGGGCGCCAACCTCCTGGCGGTTGAGGTGTACCGTTTCTGCGACGGGTCGTATCTCGAGGATCAGGACATGTGGCGGCTGAGCGGGATCTTTCGCGACGTGTTCCTCTACTGCGCGCCGCCGGTGAGCCTCTGGGACTTCCACGTGGACGCCGCGCTCGACGCCGCCTGCGAGGACGGCTCCGTCGCGCTGCACGTTACGCTGCGCAACGCCACTGCCGCGGCGGCGGACGACTGCCGCGTGCGCCTGACGCTGACGGCGCCGGACGGCGCGGTCGCGGCGGAACAGGCGGAGGCCGTGGGCAGCGCGGCGCCCGGCATCGGTGCGCCGCACGTGACGGCGCGCGTGCCCGTGCGCCGGCCGCTGTGGTGGACGCCGGAGACGCCGAACCTCTACGGCGCGGTCGTCGAGCTGCTGCGCGACGGGCGGGTCGTGGAGGCGCGGCGGGCCGACGTCGGCTTCCGCCGCGTAGCCCTGGGCGGCAGCACGTTTACGGTCAACGGCCGTGCGCTCAAGATCAAGGGTGTCAACCGCCACGAGTTCGACCCCGTGACCGGCTACAGCCTGACCCGCGAGCGCATGGAGCAGGACGTCCGCCTGATCAAGCAGGCCAATCTCAACTTCGTGCGCACGTCCCACTACCCGAACGATCCGCGTTGGTACGAGCTGTGCGATCGCTACGGCCTGTTCGTGCTGGACGAGGCGAATGTCGAGTCGCACGGGCTGAGCTACCACAAGAAAGTGCTGCCGGGCGACCGGCCCGAGTGGGAGCCGGCCGTCGTGGACCGCGTGCGGCGGATGGCGATCCGGGACCGCGGCCACGCGTGCGTGGTCATGTGGTCGCTGGGCAACGAGGCCGGCTACGGCCGGGCGTTCCTGGCGATGCGCGCCGCGCTGCTGGCCGCCGACCCGCAGCAGCGCCCGATCCAGTACGCGGACATGAACTGCGCCGGCGACGTGGACAGCCAGACGTACCCCACGACGGAGTGGCTGCTGCAGCACGTGGCCGGCAAGGCCACGCGCAAAGGCGAGCGCGACGAGGTGGCGCTCAAGGAGCAGCACGGGGCGTACCCCTCGGGGCGGCCGTTCCTGATGAACGAGTACGCCCACGCCATGGGCAACAGCCTCGGCAATTTCCGCGACTACTGGGACGTGATCGAAAGCCACCCGCTCCTGATCGGCGGCTTCATCTGGGAGTGGGTGGACCAGACGCCGTACAAGACCGGCCCCGACGGGCGCCGGCACTACGCGTACGGCGGGGATTTCGGGGACGAGCCGAACGACGGCGTGTTCTGCTGCAAGGGCCTGGTGGACGCCGAGCGCGCGCCGCGCCCGCACTACTGGGAGGCGCAGAAGGTGCACCAGTACGTGCGCGTGCGCGCCGGGAACATCGCGCAGGGCATCGTGCACGTCCGCAACGCCTACACGTTCACGAACCTCAGCGCGTTCGATGCCGACTGGACGCTGGAAGCCGACGGCGCGGTCGTCGCGACCGGCAGCCTGGGGCGCCTCGACATCCCGCCCGGCACGGAGCAGGCCGTGACGGTGCCGCTGGGCGAGGCGCCGCGCCGCGCCGGCGCGGAGTGCTTCCTTACGCTGCGCTTCCGGCTGCCGGCGCCGGCGGTCTGGGCGGACGCGAAGCACGTCGTGGCGTGGGAACAGCTCGCGGTGCCCGGGGGCCCCTCCACGCCGGCGGAGCCGACGCCGGGCAAGGCGTGGCGCCGCGAGGGCGCGGACTGGGTCGCCGAGACGCCGGGTGGCGTCGTGCGCGTGGACGGGCGCACCGGCTGCCTCGCGTCGTGGCGGAGCGGCGGCCGGGAGCGGCTCGCCTCCCCCCTGCGGCTGAACTTCTGGCGCGTGCCGACCGACAACGACAACGGCTGGAAGGCGCCGAAGCGCATGGGCGACTGGCAGACGGCCGGCGCGCGGGCGGAGCTGCAGTCGCTGGCCGCGGATGGCGCGCGGCTCGAGGCGGCGCTGCGCGTGCCGGTGGGCACGACCACGGCTGGGCTGATGTATGCCACGCGCCGGGACGGCAGCTTGCAGGTGCGGCTCACCCTGCGGGCCGGCGGCAAGGCGCCGGAGTTGCCCCGCGTCGGGCTGCAGTTCGCCCTGCCGGCCGGGGTTGACCGCGTGGAGTGGTTCGGGCGGGGGCCGCACGAGAACTACTGGGACCGGAAGGACGGCGCGGCGGTGGGGCGCTACCGCAGCACGGTAGGCGCGTGGGTCACGCCCTACGTGCGGCCGCAGGAGAACGCGAACCGGTGCGACGTGCGCTGGATCGCGTTCGCCGACGCGACGGGGCAGGGGTTGCGGGTCGCGGCTTTGGGGAAGCCCTTTGGCGTCAGCGCCTGGCCCTACACGGCGGAGGATCTGGCGCGCGCGGCGCACGACCACGAGCTGCCGCGGCGCGCTGACGTCACGGTGAACGTGGACGCCCTGCAGATGGGTGTCGGCGGCGACAACAGCTGGGGGCTGCCGGTGCACGAGGCGTACCGCATTCCGGCTGCCGGCACGTACGCCCTCGACCTCCTCCTTCGTCCGCTCGACGCGCCGTAAGCTACACCCGGGGCGGACTTCCCGGCCGTCCTTGACCCTTGGCCGGACCCGTGACTTCCGACATAGACGGCGAAAGGGCAGAGGTTGGCGGGAAAAGATGAAGGAATGTCGGAACGAAATCGTCCTCGTCCTCAGTGAGCGAAGCGAACGGTCCTCGTCCTCGTACTCGAAGAAGCGGGGATCGAGGACGAGAACGAGGACGACGACGAGGACGAGTGGGGGGGCATGGCTTGCGCGAGCGGTGGAACAAGGCATGACAGCGGCAGAACCTGCCGTCCCAGCGTAGCCTCGCAAGCTCAGCACGCTGAACGGCAACGTTGGCCGAGAAGATGAGATCGAGTAAGCGGGTCGAGTAAGTGTAACCGAGTAAGTGTGGGGAC
>CAYOBW010000452.1:1320-4396 GCA_964402115.1 uncultured Victivallales bacterium | reverse complement strand
TAGAAGTAGTTCGAAAAGTTAAGTCTAGAAGATCCAAGCTTTACAATGTTCGAGACAAAACAGCTAAAGAAATTCGCAAGAAAATGAAAAATATTATGAATGCGAAAGAAGTGGTAGAAACAGAAGAAGCTCCGGCTGAAGTTAAATAAAAAACCGCAAGATATTACTTTTTCTTTGCACGATAATAATTTTTCCGTCGAAAAATTATTTCCCTGCCCGAAATGCTTTCTGAAGCAGGCGGGTCTACTCCCTCGCTTTTTTGCTAAAAAGCTCAGTCCGTAAGGCACGAAAAAGCAATATCTTGCGGTTTTTTTGTGTATTGAGTTTTACCTTATTTTAAGTTAGTATTTAAATATGCTCGGGTGGCGAAATTGGTAGACGTACTATCTTGAGGTGATAGCGCCTTTACAGGCATGGGAGTTCAAGTCTCCCCCCGAGCACAAAGAAAATTTATTTTCTTTGGAGGAGAGTTGAAAGCCGGAGCGATGTTTTTTCAGCAGAAAAAACCGCGAGGCTGGGTCGAGAAATTTTCGAGTGACGACGAGAAAATATTCGTGACCAAGTCTCCCCCCCGAGCACTTTATTTTAAATATATGTTATATACAAGAAAAGGGGATGATGGGAAAACAAGTGCTTATTATTGCGACCTGCCTGCGCAGGCAGGTCAGCGTTTTTCCAAGAGCTCGGCTATCGCTGAAGCTTTAGGAACTTTGGATGAGATCAATTCTTTTTTGGGGATTATTAAAGCTAAATTTAACCAAGGCCAGACCTTAAATCTGGAGAAAGGTCTGGCCTTGGTTAACGTTCTCCATGGAATTCAAGAAAATCTTTTTATTATTCAGGCGGAGGTGGCTGGAGCTAATAAAAAGATAAATTCTGAAAAGATTATTGAGATGGAAAAAATGATCGATGATATCGAAAAGGAATTACCACCGATTAAAACTTTTTTTATTTCTGGTACGACCGAATTATCGGCTTTATTTGATTTTGCCCGGACTTTAGCTCGAAGGGCGGAGAGGCGAGTAGTGGCCGTGGCGGATGAAGGGAAGATACCTATTTCTCCTGAGACTCTAACCTATCTAAATCGCTTATCATCACTTTTATATGCTTTCGCTAGACAATCGGCCTATAAAAGTGGTATAAAGGAGGTATCTCCTAGTTATTAGGAGTTTATGGTGGCTATGGTGTAGCGGTAGCACGCGAGCTTGTGGAGCTCTCTGTTCGGGTTCAACTCCCGGTAGCCACCCAAATTTAACCGGCTTAGGCCGGTTTTAATTTGAGTGGCTAAGTAAGTAATTTGAATTACTTACGTCCGGGAGTTGAACGACGGAGCCTTATTTTTTCAGCAGAAAAAATGGCGAGTCGGTGCCCAGACAAAATTTTTTGACGGAAAAATTTTAGTCGAGGGAAACAGCCCGGTAGCCACCCCTAAATCAAAAAGACGCTCATCTGAGCGTCTTTTTGATATTTATGTTATAATCCACTTTATGAACAAAGATATTTTAATTAAAACTGTAGAGAGATTAATGGAGAGACCAAAAGGGATTTTAGCCATTGATGAAAGTATTTCCACTTGTAATAAACGTTTTGAAAAGCTGGGAGTAGAAACAACTGAAGAAAAAAGACGGCAGTATAGAGAAATGCTTGTGACTGCGCCTGATATTGGAAAATATATTTCTGGTTATATTTTCTTTGACGAAACTTTGAGACAAAATACAGTCGATGGAGTGAGTTTTATTTCTATTATGAAAGACAAAGGGATCGAGGTTGGTATAAAAGTAGATCAAGGTACGGTGGATCTAGATCCTGCTTTGGATGAAAAAGTCACTACTGGTTTAGATGGTCTTACTTCACGTTTAGAAGAATATAAACAAATGGGAGCCTCTTTTGCTAAATGGCGTGCTATTTATAAAATAAGTGCTACTACTCCTAGTGACCTTTGTATTAAGTCCAATGCAGAAGCTTTAGTAGAATATGCACTCAAATGTCAGGAGCAGGATATAGTGCCGATCATTGAACCAGAGATTCTGATAGAGGGGGATCATCCTATAGAAACTTGTTATGATATTACCGCCAAAAATTTTCAATTCCTTTTTACTAGTTTGAATTCCGCCGGAGTTTTTTTACCAGGAATAATCTTGAAAACTAGTATGGTTATCGCTGGTGAGTCCGCTCTGACTCCTTCTACTCCAGCTGAAGTAGCTCAGATGACACTAAAGTGTTTAATAGAAAATGTCCCTAAGGAAGTGGGTGGTATTGTCTTCCTGTCTGGTGGTCAGACCGATGAGATGGCTGTGTCTAACCTCGACCACATTGGTAAAAGTGGTCCACAAATATGGCCTATTACTTTTTCTTATGGCCGAGCGATTCAGAATAAAGCTCTAGTATCTTGGTCAAAGAATCCGACAGATTTTACTCCCGCTCAAGCTCTACTTCTAGAATCTGCTAAAGCAAATAGCTTTGCTCGAATCGGTCAATATAAATAATTATTGTGCTATAATGAAGTTATGGGAAAGATAATTTTTAAATGGGTATTTCTTATTAGTTTATTTTTTGGTTTTTTTCTTTCCCCCTCATTAGATAAGGAGGGGTTAGGGGCGGTTGAAGTGAAAGCCGCTACTTACGAACGTTTATTTTATTTTGTTGAAGGCGAAAATGCTCGAGCTTCATTTTTTACTCATCCAGAATTTATTGATATATTTGCTCCACAGACTTACTCTGCGGATGCTAAAGGTTTTTTGTTTGGGACAATCAAGCCAGATTTACTCTCTTTTGCTAAAAAAAATAATATAAAGGTGATGCCTTTATTAACCAATGGTGCTTTTAGCCAAAATGATGGTCATACTTTACTTGATGATAAAAACGCCCAAGAGACTTTGATCAAAGCGATGATAGAAGAAGCTCGGGATTTTGGTTATATTGGCTGGCAGATAGATTTTGAACAAATGGAACTTTCTTATCGTGATAAATTCTCCGAATTTGTAGAAAGAATATATCAGGATTTTCAAAAACATAATTTGAAGTTAAGTGTCGCGGTGATCGCTCAGATTTCTGAAGAACCCAAGGATTACCCTAA
>CAYOBW010000452.1:0-1220 GCA_964402115.1 uncultured Victivallales bacterium | reverse complement strand
AGTATCGGTTATAAGATATCCTTAATTCAAAAGAATAAATTGAGAGGTTTTTCTGCTTGGGCCCTTGGCTTGGAGCTATCAAGCGTGTATACTGTAATGAAATAGTATTTATGTTTTTACAAATTGAACAAATTTTAACTTCATTAGCGAGTCAGACTTCACTCGAGTTTTTTGCTTTATGGACTTCTTTTCTTGAGGAAATCATAACCCCCATTCCATCACCTTCTATTTCTATAATGATCGGTTTCTTAGCTTCGGTACAGACCTATACTATTTGGGGTCTTATTTTACTGACAGTTATTAGCGCCTTTGGAAAAACCTTGGGCGCTTTAGTGGTTTATGTTATTGTGGACAAAGTCGAAGATGTTTTAATGGGTAGGATCGGTAAGTTTATCGGAGTGACCAATGTTGAAATAGAAAATCTAGGAAATAAATTAAGTAATAATTGGAAAGATTATATTCTGCTATTTGTTCTTAGAACCATCCCTATTTTCCCTAGTACCCTGATCTCTGTGGGGGCTGGTTTCTTAAAAATAAATTTAAAATTATTTTTACTAACTACCTTTTTTGGTTCAATTATTCGAAACTTTCTGTATATTTATTTAGGTTATTTTAGTATTGAGATGGCTCGATTATGGATCGATAAGATAGAATTCTCGAAGAATATTGTTTATTTACTATTCGGTCTATTTTTTATTGGCCTTATTATTTATCTTTTATATCGTCGTGCTAAAAACCAGGTCAAATAATAATGATTTTAGTCATTTCTCTTATTTTTCTTTATCTGCTATAATCAAAATATAGTTGGATTCTTTATTAATAATATTTAATTAAATAAAAATATGAAAGGATTTGTTTCAAATATTGAAAATGATACTTTAGAAAATAATAATTTCCGTAAAGTACTTTATACTAGTACTTATGGCCAGGTGGTTGTTATGTCTTTATTACCAAATGAAGAGATCGGTATGGAAGTGCACACTGATACTGATCAGTTTTTCCGTATTGATAGCGGGGAAGGGAAAGTAATAATAGATAGTGAAGAGTCTCTTATCTCGGATGGTTTTGCGGTGGTAGTACCAGCTGGTTCACAACATAATGTAATAAACACTTCTAGTGAGAAAGCTTTAAAACTTTATACTATCTATATGCCTCCACATCATAAGGACGGCACTATCCATACCACTAAAGCCGAAGCTGAAGCTGATGAAGAGGATCAT
>CAYOBW010000451.1:0-4415 GCA_964402115.1 uncultured Victivallales bacterium | reverse complement strand
GAATGTGGCGTAAAGGTATGTGCTCCCGTCCATGACGCAATCCTAATAGAGTTCGATTTAGAGAATGAAGAATCTGCAATTTCCGAGACTCAACAAGCCATGAGAGAAGCTTCAGCCATCGTCCTGGATGGGTTTGAATTAAGAACTGAGGTCAAGACGGTGAGATATCCAGATCGATATATGGATGAGAGAGGTCGGCAGATGTGGGACACCGTCTGGCGCATCCTAGACAGGCTAGAAAATTAACAAAAACTTGTTATGCAGGCTGACAGGTACCCGGTAAATAGACGACCGGGTACCTGTAACGTGGTGCTACTGGTACCAGTCATACCGTATAACACCTGTCCAATATATTATATATATTGGGTATATATATGGAATAAGTTATGAGTACTATAAACCTTGACGAAATTAGAATTCCTGGCGAACAAACAGATGAGCCGGAAGATATGCCTATAATAAAACCAGACAAAAGATTTATAAAGAAAATCCCGTGGGGGTTGGTAATGGAGGCATCAAACCTTCCTGGGAAAACACTACATGTATTGTTAGCGCTGTGTTTCCTGGTTGGGGTTACGAAATCGCCGAGGGTAAAAATGCAGAGAAAAATCCGTGAGGAGTTAGGAATTAGCCGCCATAGTTACTCCAACTGTTTGACATTATTGGAGGCCAGGGGCGTCATTACAGTTGAGCGGTTTCCCGGTCAAACACCATTGGTCACCATTTTGAAAGTGTAGCAGGAATTCGCTAATTTAAGTGGGCAGCTTGTGCGCTTCATGTCATTGAGTTTATTAACTTTTGCATGCTGTCAAACGGCTGCTCACCTGCTCATAATAGATAAACATGCTATCCATTGGAGTAGTTAGACCGTTGCAGACAATTGCAATGAGATTAGTTTGCCCAATCATCGCTATTCTCTGGAAGCTGTACACAGCCGTATACTGGAACATGTAATACTTGGCACTGCAATTAATTGCCATCAAATCGTGTCGGAGGGGTATGGCTACAAATACCATTAATCAACTGAACGCTGGACCAGAAAAGGCGATCAGATTGAGCCTCGCTCACAGATTAGTAAGCCATCTTATCTGGTATAACCCCCCTGACTCCCCCACGAGGTCTTTCACAATCACCCTTCCGCCGAGGGATGATATGGATGTGTGCGTGAAATATTGTCTGTCCAGCGGATTCACCACAGTTAACCCCAACGTTAAACCCACAAACTAACGGATCATCTTCTAAGATTCTCTTCTTTATTATGGTAAGAAGAAAAGCTGAATCCTCCTTCTCCTTGTAAGTCATTGAGAAATAGTCTTCAGTATGACGCTTGGGAATCACCAGCATATGCCCTCTAGAAACCGGAAAAGAATCATTTATACAGAAAACAGTTTCGAATTCATCTACAATTCTATCTTTAACCTGTGCCTCACAGAATGGACAATCATCTACAGGGGCACAATCAATGAACCCACGAAAATCAGTTTGGTCTCTATTGCCCTTGGCTCGATTACATTTTGAGCACAAAACTTGAAGATTATCTGCAGACGACTTTCCTTTTTTTGATCTGGGCCTGATATGATCCACATCAAGAGGCCTATCATTTTTAGTTGCCCCGCATAATTCGCATCTTCCTCCAGCTTCTTTGAGGACTTTATAGCGTAAACTACCTGGAATAGGGTCATCCAAGAGATTGTAGCTCCAAGTATCAATACCTTTATCAATGATATATTCCTGGATCCTTTTCTCACATAGCATTCTTAACTCAGCTTTTTCTTTTAGCGAGAGATTTTTAACAGAAAGAGAAACCAAAGCATTTTCGTTAGAAACAACTCCGTGTTTGAGGAGGACTTTGAGCGGCATTTTTTTGATTTTTTCTTCATAGTAAAGGAGCTCACTCTCATCTTGGCTCAAGAAACATTGCGCAAGTTGTCTAATAGTGGCAATGCCGCCACATTCGATGAGAGACTTTATCAAGAGCGGTTGATATATGTGTTGCATTTTCATGCGGCGGCGGTCAGATATGAATTCCCTCAATTCATCAAAGGTCATGACATAACTCCATATTTGGGCCCGGTTTTTCCGACCTTCAGAACAAAATAGCAGCCATCAAATTGATTATAAAGCCATATCGTGGAATGTCCCCGACTTCCACTCCTGAAAACATTTATGTCCCCTCATCGTAGGCTACAACAGTAGTACAGGCTGCAGTCAATTTCAAACACCCACCCAGTCATGAATTGTTAGTCATACTTATACACTCCCAATAAAAACAATAAATTGACCAAGTTCAGCTCTGGGTAAGAACATTTCTATACATAGACTATTTGTTATACCCGCGACACTGCAATGGACTGAAAACTGCTGCAAACAAATGGCCCTGATATTAACGAAGCAAAATCAAAGGACATACAAGAGGTGATATAGCCCCAAGAAACCGCTCAGGATTGAACCTGTTAAGACCAGCCGTTTATAGACTTACCCTCTATAAATATGGGGGTTTTCCTGCAAGGTAAAAAATTCCGAAAGAAAACGTGGATTCATCAAGTATTCCAACTAATCCTAATCCGGTGGCTACATCATTTTGGATCTTTCTTAATGTCCTCCGGTTCAATAAGATCATCAAGCATGACCTTGAGCCGTTTGAGCTGCTCCGGAGTCTGATTTCTCAAATCCTTCAATAACTCTTTAAAAGTTTCCGTATCTTTGAGTGGCGGCAATTTCTTCTTTTTTTTCATGATGAGCCTTTTTTAAAATCCGGTGAATACATGGGATAGCAAATGGATTGCCGTTTCTATTGAAAATGCCTTCTGCCGATAGCTCTGCAATGATAGCCCGAATAGTATAACAATTTCTATGAAGTTCTTTTATTTTGAGGATTACAGCCTGTTCTTGGGGGTCTTCAACCACCATGCCCTCGATAAAAGTATAGCCGTAGGGAGCGTGACGAGAAACTCTTTGGTTGAGCTGTTTTTTTCTCGCCAGAGCGAATCTTGTCCTCTCGGCTATCTTCTTTCTCTCAAGTTGAGCGACCCCTGCCTTTAATGTGAGCATAAATTCATCATCGGGATTATCTGAATTTACAGAACCATTTTCGCCGACTAAATGCAGTCTCACATTTTTCTTGGCCAGAGTTTCAACAAGATTTAGGGCATCAATGGTTCGTCTGGAAAGCCTATCGAGTTTAAGTGTAACCACGTGCTGGATTTTCTTCTTATTCACAAGAGAGAGTATTCTCTGTAGCCCTGGTCTATCAGTGGACTTGGCGCTTATTCCAGCATCTACAGCAGTGTCCAGAAGGTGATAATTTAGAGACGCTACATAATCTACGCATCTGCTCACTTGAGCATCTAGACTGACTCCATTATGCGCTTGATCTTCCGTGGAAACTCTTGCATAGATGGCGGCTTTCATTTCAATCCTCCAAAATGACCTGAATTCAAGGTACGCCCCTATTTTTCGGGTGTCAAGGGAATAAACCCCCGAAAGAACATATTATTTTGTTAACTAACCGGACGGTTAGATAACAAGAATGGAGCATAAAATCGTGTTACGCCTACGAGACAAAATAGGCCCTCATGTAAGCATGCTCTCAGATGATCACTTGACACTGGGCACTAAATGTGTTGTACTATTAGCGTGATAATAGCGTTCTTAATTGCAGCTATTATCTTCAGTTATCATAATAATTAGTAAGGAGCTGTTGATGACCATAGCCTTTGAAACTTTCAGAAAAAAGACCTTGAACGAGCGAATGAAGCTTCATCAATTGATACAGAGCGGAATGAAGGAGATAGATGCGATTAATAAGATTTTTCCAACAACCGACGGTCGAGGTGGAAGAATTAATTCCAATCGAATGAGTAAACTTCGGCTATGGATTCGAAAAAAATTATGGCCAGTTTCTGAGAAGGATTTGGTAGATTCGGGGACGAACACATCTCTATCAGGGAATGATGGGCTGGAGAGAGTAGTCAAAATAAGACATCGGCCTAGAGGGATCTCATCTCTGGAGGAGATGAGCCAGAAGAATACTTGTAACATGAGCTTTAGACTTCCGGTTGATATCGTTCAGCGCCTAAAAGATCTGCCAGGAACACGGACAGAGCATGTAGTCGCTGCTCTAAAAAGCTATCTCTCTCAAGAATCATAATGGCCTATTGATATTTCGAATGGGAGTTCCAGCTTTTTATACTCACCGGAAGCAAATGTGTATGACACGCAGAAACGCAGTTGATTGCAGTAAGCCATATGCAGATCTCTAATATCTTGATCGTCTATCTCAAATGAAGTAACTCTCGTGATGGTACGTCTTTTTGTTGACAATACTTAAATAGCGAATTGGGATGTCCATTTGCGAGCTTATTATATCTGTATGATAGACCTTTTGCCTCTTTTTTCAACTGCGAAAGTTGAGT
>CAYOBW010000450.1:0-4428 GCA_964402115.1 uncultured Victivallales bacterium | reverse complement strand
GCACCGAGATGCAGTACCAGCACCTGGTGTTCGAGGAGTTCGCGCGCACCATCCAGCCGAACATCGACGCCTTCCTCGACTTCAACGACACGATCAATCCGGCCATCACGGCCGAGTTCGCCCACACGGTCTACCGCTTCGGCCACTCGATGCTGACCGAGACCATCGACCGCCTGGACCCGAACTTCGTCTCCAGCGAGATCGGCCTGATCCAGGCCTTCCTCAACCCGCTGGCCTTCGCGGCCAGCGGCCCCACCCCGGATCAGGCGGCCGGCGCCATCGTGCGCGGCTTGACCCGGCAGGTGGGCAACGAGATCGACGAGTTCGTGACCGAAGCCCTGCGGAACAATTTGGTGGGCCTGCCGCTGGACCTGCCGGCCATCAACGTGGCGCGGGCCCGCGATACGGGCATTCCGTCCCTGAACGCCGCACGGCGGACCTTCTTCGCCGGAACCGGGGACAGCCAGCTCACGCCCTACACGAGCTGGATCGACTTCGCGCAACACCTCAAGCACCAGGAATCGCTGGTCAACTTCATCGCGGCCTACGGCACGCATCCGAGCATCCGCGATTCAGGGGCGGACGGCATCGTCGGCAACGCCGACGACGTGACGACGCTTGCGGCCAAGCGCGCCGCGGCCGGCGCCATCGTGCTCGGCGGCCCCGGGGCCCCGCTCGACGCGGTCGCTTTCCTCAACAGCACCGGTCCCACCTGGGCAAGCCTCCCCAACGGCGTGACGACCACGGGGCTCGACGATGTCGACTTGTGGGTCGGCGGCTTGGCCGAGAAGACGATGCCCTTCGGCGGCATGTTGGGCTCGACCTTCAACTTCGTCTTCGAGACCCAGCTCGAGAAGCTGCAGGACGGCGACCGGTTCTACTACCTGCACCGCACCGCGGGCCTGAACTTCCTCAAGGAGCTGGAGAACAACTCGTTCGCGACGCTGATCATGGCCAACACGGATGCCACGCACGTTCCCGCGTTATCGTTCCTGACGCCGGGCCTGATCCTCGAAGTCGATCCGGCACGGCAATTCAACGCCGGCGTGGCCAACAACCCCGGGCCCGACGGGATCCTCTTCGATAATCCCGCGACGCCGGTCGATGAGAGCGCCGACAACATCGCCACTCCCACCCAGGATCCGCTCGGCGACAACCCCCTGATCCCGCTGGTAATCCGCAACAATCCCGGCACGGTGGGACCCGACACGAACTACCTCCAGTACACCGGGCCGGAGCACGTCGTGCTGGGCGGTACCGCCAGCTTCGACATCCTCGTGAGCAGCGAGGGCGACGACACGCTCTATGGGGACGCCGGCAACGATCGCCTGGAAGGCGGCTTCGGCAACGACGATATCCAAGGCGGCGATGGCGACGACATCATGACCGATATCGGCGGCGACGACGTGCTCAAGGGCGGACCCGGCAACGACGTCATTCAGGCCGGGCAGGGCATTAACCTGATCCTGGGGGGCCCGGGCAAGGACTTCATTGTCACCGGCGAAGACTTCTCGGACATCTTCGCCGGAACGGGCAACGACTTCATCCTGGGTGCCAGGCTGAATGCGTTCCCCAACGGCAACGAAGGCGACGACTGGCTCGAGTTAGGCTTGCAGGATGGCGCCGCCGGCGACAACTTCGAGCCCTTCGGCCAAGACTCGGTGGTCGGCCACGATGTCTTCCTGGGCGACGGCGGGTTTGACGAGGCGCTGGGCGAAGGCGGCGACGACGTGATCGTCGCCAGCCTGGGCAATGACAAATACGACGGCAATTCCGGCTTCGACTGGGTCACCTACAAAGAGGACGGGGCCGGCGCCACCGTGGACTTCTTCAAGAACGCCTTCAATGCGCCCACGACGCCGCTGGCGTCCTTCGGCGCCACCTTCGCCTTTGTGGAGGGCCTGTCCGGATCGGCCTTTGCCGACATCCTGCGCGGCGACGACGCGGACGCCCTCCAGATCGTCAATGCCGGCTTCACCGGCAGCGTGCTCACCAACCTCGACCTCATCAGCGGCCTGCGCGCCTTCGTCGGAGCCGCCGCGGTCGGCCCGGACGGTCTGCTCGGGACCCCGGACGACCAGTTCGGCGCGGGCAACATCATCCTGGGCGGCGCCGGCAGCGACATCCTCGAAGGCCGCGGCGGCAACGACCTGATCGACGGCAACCGCTGGCTGAACGTGCGGATCAGCGTGCGCGCGAATTTGGACGGCGGCGGCGCCGAGATCCGCAGCGTCAACACCATGGCCGAACTCGTGCCGGACATGCTCTCCGGCGCCATCAACCCCGGCCAGCTCGTCATCGTGCGGGAGATCCTGACCGCGGCCGGCGGTGACGACACGGCCGTGTTCTCCGGCAATCGGGCCGACTACACGGTGACCTCGGCAGCGGGCGTGACCACCGTCACGGATAACGTGGGCGGCCTGCCCCTCGCCGTCCGCCCGATCTCGGACGGCATCGACCGCCTGACGAACATCGAGCGCCTGCAGTTCAACGACCAGACGCTCGTGCTGGTGGCTGGGACCAACGTCGAGCCGGTGGGCGCGGCGACGGTCAGCGACACTACGCCGGCGGTCGGCCAGGTGCTGAACGCCTCGATCACCGGCGTGACCGACGGCAACAATCCCGGCGGGACGATCACCGGTCCGGTCACGTTCTACTGGCAGTTCGAGGGCGTGCCCGGCTCCGGCGTGTTCGAGGACATCACGTTCCTGCTCGCCGCGCGGGGCGTGCCCCACGCGATCGGCCAGACCTTCACGGTCACTCCGGATCTCCAGGGATCGGCGCTCCGGCTCAAGGCCCATTACCGGGACGCCAACGGCGTGCTGGAGACCGTATTTTCCACGGCCACCGCGGTGGTGGCCGCCGGTGTCCCGGCGCCCGGGCAGGCGCCATTGCTGACTGGGCCGCAGACGGGCATCGTCAGCCCCGGTGTGCATTTCCTCGGCTCCGACCTGCAGTTCATCCTGGATCAGATCAAGATCTCCGAACAGAATGCGGCCGGTACGGACCTGCTGTCCCTGGTCGGGAACGCGCGGCAGTCGCTCGGCCTGCGCACGGTGGACGGCTCGCTGAACAACCTGGTCCTGGGCCAGACCGAGTTCGGGGCCGGCGACCATGTCTTCCCACGGGCGACCACGCCCATCTTCCGCGCGGCGGAGGCCGGCACGTCCTACACGCAGACCAACGGGCAGGTGACCGACTCGCAACCGCGGACCATCTCGAACCTGATCGTGGACCAAACCGCCAACAACTCGGCGGCCATCGCGGCCGCGGCGGGAACCGATGGCGCCGACCTCGTGAGCGGCACGCGCACGGATGGGACGCCCTTCCAGACGTTCTTCATCCCCAACGTGGCGCCGGACGGGGGTCTGTCGGCACCCTTCAACTCCTGGATGACCTTCTTCGGCCAGTTCTTCGACCACGGACTGGACCTCGTGACCAAGGGCGGCAACGGCACCGTGTTCATGCCACTGCAGCCGGACGATCCGCTGTTCGTGCCGGGCAGCCCGACCAACTTCATGGTGCTGACGCGGGCCACCATGCTGCCCGGTCCCGACGGCGTGCTGGGCACCGGGGACGACCTCCACGAGAACATCAACACCACCACGCCCTTTGTGGACCAGAACCAGACGTACACGTCACATCCCTCGCACCAGGTCTTCCTGCGGGCGTACAAGTTGAACGCAGCCGGAGATCCGGTCGCCACGGGCGAACTGATCGTACACCGGCTCTTGGACGGCGACGGCCGCTACGGCACCGCGGATGACGTGGTGATCGGCGGCATGGCCACCTGGTTCGTGGTCAAGGCCCAGGCCCGCGATCTCCTGGGCATCGCCCTGACCGACGCAGACGTTTTTAACGTGCCGTTGCTGGCGACCGACTCCTACGGCAAGTTCCTGCCCGGCCCGAACGGCTTCCCGCAACTCGTCACGACGACAGGGCTGGTCGAAGGGAACCCGGCTGCCAACGGCGGGACGGGCCTCGCGCTCCCCGCCAACGTCATCCGGACCGGCCACGCCTTCCTGGACGACATCGCGCACACCGCCGCGCCCAACGCCGGCCTGACGCCCGACGCGGACACCGTCGCCGGCAACGCGCCGGGCGCGGGCAGGTACGACAACGAACTGCTGGACGCCCACTACATCGCGGGCGACGGCCGCGTGAACGAGAACATCGGCCTGACCACCGTCCACCACGTCTTCCACGCGGAGCACAACCGGCTGGTCGAGCACACGAAGGCAGTGGTCCTGGACACGGCCGAGGGGGGCGACGTGACCTTCCTCAACCAGTGGCTGCTCACGCCGGTCGCGACGTTCCCCGCGACGCCGGCCCAAGTCGCGGCCCTGCAGTGGAACGGCGAGCGGCTGTTCCAGGCGGCCAAGTTCGGCACCGAGATGCAGTACCAGCACCTGGTGTTCGAGGAGTTCG
>CAYOBW010000449.1:0-4432 GCA_964402115.1 uncultured Victivallales bacterium | reverse complement strand
CCGCTGGTGATCACCGAGGCCGAGATCGACGAGTTGCTGGAAAAGTTCGATCGGGCGCTGGCCGACACTCAGGCCTGGGTGACCGGTCGCTGAGAGTGCGCGGTCGCCTCCTCCAGCACCTCCATGAACGACAACGACCCCCTGTGGCGCCTGCGCCATGCCCTGGCCGGTATCGGGCTGGCGCTGGCCTGCTCGGTGCTCATCGCCGCCGTCGCCGGCAGCCTGCTGGGGGACGCACTGGGCGGCACCTACGCCTGGCGGGCAGGTGTGTATGCGGCGCTGCTGCTGTACGTGCTGGTGGGCGCCGTGGTGCTGTTCGTGAAGGTGGCACAGCACGAGACGCGGCCCCTGAACGCCGGACGGCTGGCGCGCTGGGTGTTGAGCCTGTGGCTGTGGCCCGCCCTGTGGTGGGCCAGCCGGGGCGGCAGGCCGGGGGGCTGAGCCCGCGCAGCCTGGCAAGCCGGCGGCCCGCCCGGCGTCGAGTTCAGCGTGACTGCTTGATCACCCGTCCATTCAGCGGCTGAATGGGCCGTGCGTTCATCGGATGCAGGCGGGCGAAGATGGCCAATTGCTGAGGAGAAACCTGTATGGGCTGTTGCATCACGATCCACAGCACGCCCTCGGTACAGGGCGGCGTGGTCAGCGATCCCATGTAGGTGTAGTAGCCCCGACGCGCGGGCAGCAGCGCCGTGGGATCGAACTCCACCGACGCCGCCACGAACTCGCCCCGCTCCAGGGGCAGGTTGTTCCACACGGCCTGCACGGCCGGATGCTCAGGGCCCTCATCGACCACCAGGGCCACCACGGCCAGGCGGCCTTGAGGGTCGCGGTGCACCAGGTGGATGGACATGGCGAACGACCGCCCGTCCACCCGCTCCTCGCCCGGCAGGTGAAAGTGGAAACCGGTCAGCTCATAGCGACGCGCGCCGACTTCGATGGCATTGCCCCCACCCACCTGCACCTGCACGGTATGCCCGTTGTCGGTGACGGAGAAGAAACCCGGCCGGTACTGGAACTCCACCTCCTCCAGGTCCACCGGCAAGCCATCACGAATGTCCACGGGGCTCTGGCGCTGCCCGCTGCCGCACAAGGAAAACGAGGGATGCAGGGAGGCCCAGGCCTGCGGGCCCAGGCTGCCGGAGTAGCTCCAGGCCGGCCCGTGGGTGCCGGCACCCGCACCGGCTGCGTGCTTTGCCTCGGCCCCGGTGGCGGCTGCGGCGCCGGCCGCCATCGCCCCACGCGATGCCGCCGAGGCCGTACGGGTGGTTCGGGCTGTTGACGTCGAGCCTGCTGGCGGCGCCTTGATGACGAATTCCCCGGAGGCCCGGTTGTCGACCTTGATCTCCGGCGTGCCGCGTGAGCCCGGCTTGGCCGCCCCATCCGCCGCCACCCCGCGTGCCAGACGCTCGCGCAGGCGCTCCAGCGGGTCGCCAGGGCCCAGCTTGATGGGGGTGCCCAACAGGGGTTCCCCTGTGGCGGCCGCAGGCGTGCCCGGGGCGCCGGGGCTCATGGGAGGAGCCGCGCCGAAGGAGGCGCCAGGGCCGGCCGGAGCGCCACCCGCGCCTGCAGTGCCGCCACCACCAATCGGGCCGGGCTTGCGGGGCCGGTAAGGCGTGCGCATGGCCGTCGGCCCGCGAGCCGCCGAGGCCGCAGGCGCGGCAGCCTCAGGCCTGGCGACAGGTAAGGCTCCAGCGTCCGCCACCGCAGGCGCAGGGGCCACTGCAGGACTTGCGGACTTCTGCGCCTTGGCCGCCGGTTCTGCCGCGTGCAAGGGCACGGTCACCGCCAGGCTCGACAGCGCAACCAATGCCGACAGCACCCGCAGCACCCACGGCGCCAGGAGCGCTGTGGGCGCAGGTCGCACCGGCAGCAGTCGTGGGGCAGAGTCGGTCATCGCGGCAGCATCCTGCCTCGATTTCGGCGCACGCAGCGCAAACTTGAGTCCCGCAGCGGCCGGCATCAGGGTCCGCCCGTCAGCGCAGCCTCCTCCAGGCGGGCCTTCAGCGCCATCACCTTGGCGATGTATTCGGCCGCCAGCGCATCGTCCACCCGGCTGCCGCCCAGGTAGAAGCGCAGCCCGTCTTCCACCGAGCCGCCCGTGAGCTTGATGCAGTCGTGCAGCACGCGCGCGCCCACCCGCAGGTTGGTCAGGGGATCGAAGGCCGTCATGGGCCCGCCGTGCTCCTCGAAGCGGCGGGCATGCACCTTGGGCATCACCTGCATCAGACCCTGGGCGCCGGCCGAACTCTGGCTGAAGGGGTTCAGGCTGGACTCGGTGGCCATCACGGCCAGGATCATGGTCGGCTGCAGCTTCAGCCTGGGCCCCACCAGGTGGGCCTCACGCACCAGGGCAGCCACAGGTTCAGGCGCCACCTTGTAGGTGCCAGCCAGCCAGCGGGCCATGCGGGCCTGCTCCTGCGGCAACGACGCGGGATCGATGGCGGTAGCGCGCTCGGCGGCCTGCAGGTCGGGCGCGGGCAGCACCAGATCTTCGAACGAGCGTCGCTCCAGCCAGACCAGCAGGCGGTCCTCGCCGGCGGCCCGCCAGGACGGCACCAGCCACAGGCCCAGCCCGGCCAAGGCCGCCAGCAGGCCCAGCGCAGCCAGCCCATGGCGCACCCAGGTGCTTGCGCTGCGCAGGAGGCTTCGGAAACCAGACACGTTCTGCATGGTGCGGGGCCCGATGAAACGTCTTTCAAATGGTCAGAGCGTCTCCGACCTGAGTCGGGTGCGGACCCAGGCCCAGCTCAGCAGGCCGACCAGCATCAGCGCGGCGGAAGCCAGGGCCAGGTGCAGCGAGGAATGCATCACCAGCGGCGCCAGCACACCGGCCACCAGCCCGTTCATGATGCCCGAGGAGAAGGCCTGGACGGAGGAAGCCATGCCTCGCCGCTCGGGCACCAGGTCCAGCAGCAGCAAGGTGACCGAGGGCGTCATCACCGACCACCCGAAGGAGTACACCGCCACCGGCCACAGCGCCCAGCCCGGGTGGGGCGGCAATACCGCGCTCAGCAGCACGTTCAACACCGAGATGCCCAGCATGATGAGAAAGCCCAGGCGGATCTGCGCCGCCGGACGGATGCGCCCGGCCAGGCGGCCGCTCATCCAGGCGCCGGACATGATGCCGGCCACGCTGAGGGTGAAGAACCAGAAGAACTCGGTGGGCTGCAATTGCAGAAGTTCGCCCAGCCACACGGGGGCCGACAGCACGTACAGGAACATGCCGTTGAAGGGCAGGCTGCTGGCCAGCGCCAGGGCCATGAAGCGCGCGCTCGCGCCCATCTGCCAGTAGCCGCGCAACAGGTGGGCCACGTGCAGCGGCTGCCGCTGGCTGGCGTGCAGCGACTCCGGCAGCTTTCGCCACATCACCGTGCACAGCACCGCCCCCACCAGCGCCAGGAACCAGAACACCGAAGTCCAGCCCAGGGCAACGAAGAGCCAGCCGCCCACCAGCGGCGCCACGGCCGGCGCCACGCCGAAGAAGATGGTCACCTGCGACATCACGCGCTGGGCCTGCGCAGGCGGGAACAGGTCGCGGATGATGGCCCGGCCGATCACCATGCCCCCGCCAGCCGACAAGCCCTGCACCGTCCGCCAGAACAGCAGCCAGCCAATGGAGGGGCTGAGCGCGCACCCTACGGACGCGAGGGTGAACACCGTCATGGCCACCAGCACCACGGGACGCCGGCCCAGGCTGTCGGACAAGGCGCCATGAAACAGGTTCATCAGCGCAAAACCGAACAGGTAGGTCGACAGGGTCTGCTGCATCTGCACCGCCGACGCCGACAGGTCAGCGGCCATGCCGGGAAACGCCGGCAGGTAGGTGTCGATGGCAAAGGGGCCGAGCGAACTCAGGGCGGCCAGCAGCAGGGCCAGGGTCCACAGAGGGCCGCGCCACAGGGTCGCGGCTTGGGGATGCATGGTCGGGGCGTCCTTCGTGCCTGGCCTGTGCCGCAATGCGCCGCACAAGCTGTCAATAGTGTGAAGCAGACCGATAGGCCGGATTCTGTGCACCCGTGTGTCTTGCGACCCCCGGGCGTGACCGCCATTCCTCTGGGCCGGGGGTCACCCCACCGGCTCGGTGCCACCTACCCGCCGGCTCCGCGGAGCCACGTCAACGCCGGCCTACTTGGTGTTGCTGCGCGCAGAGATTGCCCGTTGCACCCGCGCCGGGTTGCCCCGCCGCGACTCGTCTCTGTTGCTCTGATCCTCACCTCGCGGTGGAGAGCCGTTAGCTCCTGCGCTGCCCTGTGCAGTCCGGACCTTCCTCCAGGGCCGTGTTTCCACGCTCGCCCCAGCGGCGGTCTGGCCTGCTTCACATCTGCATTGTCCCACCCCTGCCATCACCTGCATGTGGCGTGCCCCAGCAGAAGCGAAAAGGGGCCCCGAAGGGCCCCCAATGGAAGTCAGCACACGCTCACTTCGACTCTTG
>CAYOBW010000448.1:0-4434 GCA_964402115.1 uncultured Victivallales bacterium | reverse complement strand
CGGCCGTTTCGCGCACGCGGGCGGCGGCGAGTTCGGCCTGCGCCAGCGCGGCAGCCTGCCGCGCGGCCAGCCAGGCCTCGTCAGCCAGCTTGCCGGCGCGCTGCAGGCTGCCCGCCAGTTCGGCCTCCTCGGCGGCGGCCGCCGCGATCCGCGCCTGCAAGGCGGCGGCGGTGCGGCTGAAGGCGCACCGGGCATAGTGCTCCTTGACGCTGCTGCGCACCACGTTCCAGTTGTCGGCCTGTTCGGTCTCCTGCAGGAACAGCGCCGCGTCGGCCGCCATAACGCGCGCCGCGCGCTTGCCGCCGAGCTCGAAACGCTGGCGTGCCCCGACCTCGACTTCGCGTTCCAGGTCGCGCTTGTCCACGGCGGCTGCCTCCAGCTCCGGACGCGGCCAGAGGCCGGCCTGCACCTTCCGCCCATGGGCGGCACGGATGCGGGCACGGGCGGCGGCCATGGCGGGATGGCGATACCAGGCCTGCTCGAGCGCGGCGTCGAGCGTCAACGGGTCCGGCGGCGGCGGGGCGGTCGTGTCGTCCCACGACGTGTCCGTCCGCTGGGCTGCCGGGTCGGGGCTCGCGGACGGCCGGGGCGCGGCGCAGCCGGTCAGGACGGCCGCGAGCAGAAGGGTCGTCAACGCGCAACAAGCAGGTACGATAGGCGCGCGCTCAGCCACGGCGCAGGCCCTCCACGTCGTTCAGTCGCAGCCCCTTCCAGGCCGGCAGCAGGCCGCCGACGATGCCGATGAGCAGGCTCAAGCCGAGTCCGAGGGCCAGCACCCGGGCGTCCACGACGAGGCGGAAGGCGCCGTAGGAGAGACTCAGCGGGACATCGTTGAGCAGCCGCCCGGCGCCGCAGCCCAGCAGCCCGCCGGCGAGCGCGAGCAGCAGAGCCTCGAGCGTGAAGCTCCAGAGCAGGTCGGCCCGCGTGAAGCCGAGCACGCGGCAGGTGGCGATCTCGCGCATGCGGTTCAGCACCGCGGTGTACATGGTATTGATGCCGATCAGCGCTCCAGCCGCCGTGATGATGAAAACCATCAGGTAGGCCAGCCGCAGCACCCACCCCAGGGCCGCGCCGAACTCGCGGTAGTAGGCCTGTTCGCCGGAGCCCTTGAAGTAGCGCTCCACGGCGCCCGTGACATGGAAACGCTCCACGGCGGCCGGTACGGCGGCGGGGCTCTCGAGGCGGATCACGACGAAGGTGTGTGTCCGGCGGCGCAGGAGGTTCTGCAATTCGTTCTCGGCGACCCACAGCTCGGAGTCGAGCAGGGAGCCGCCCGCGTCGAAGACCCCGCTCACCGTCCACTCCTGGTTCTCGAACTGGAGCGTGGCGCCCGGCTTGAGCGCGGCGGGAGGCAGCCCCAGCTTGATGTGGGCCGAGCGGCCGGCGAGCAGCTCTCCGCCGTTCTCGGGCAGGCGGCCTTCCACGACCTGCAGGACGCGGTGCACCTCGTAGGCGCGCGGCGTGACGCCCCGCACGTAAATCGGCGCCTGCACGGTGCGGCCCGCGTGCACGGCGGTGACCGTCGCCATGTGCATGATCTGCGGGGCGATCAGCGGCTGGCCATACGCGTCCTTGGCCACGCCGGGGAGGGTGCCGAGTTCGACCACCTCGTCCTCGGTGATCGAACTGAAGAGGATGTTCTGGCCCTGGCGGCTGATCGCGAGCACGTTCGCTGCTTCGCCGCTCGCGTCGACCCGCTGCTGCAGCCCGCGGGTGAGCGCCAGCATGAGCACGGCGGCGAAGACCGACACGGCGATGCCGGTGAGCGTGGCCAGCGAACGCAGCAGGCGTCGCCGCAGGTTCCGGACCGTGTATCGAAAGGGCAGGTGGAACACGCGCTACTCCTTCGGCCGCAGGGCATTGACGATGTCGAGGCGGGCCGCATACCAGGCCGGCACCAGGCAGCCGGCCACGGCGGCAAGTCCCACCACGGCCACGGTTTCGATCCAGACGACCCAGCCGACGGCGAATTCCACGGTCAGCGAGCAGGTGGACACGGCCTGCACCAGCCCGGCCGTGGCCAGCACCTGCACGATCAGGCAGCCCAGCGCGGCGCCGGCGACGGCCTGCAGGAGACCCTCGCCCAGCACGAGGGCGGCGATGGCGCGACGCGGGTAGCCGAGCGTGCGCAGCACGCCGAACTCGCGGTAGCGGTCGCGCGTGGCCATGGCCAGCGCGTTGCCGACGGCGAGCAGGACGACCGCGACGATGATGAGGATGACCCCGCGGCTCAGGCGGACGAGGTCCTTCATCTGGTCCAGGATCGTGGTCACCAGCGCCTCCTCGGGCTGGCACTGGACGCTGACCGTCAGCGGCAGCAGCTCGATGGCGCGGCAGACGGCCGGCAGGTCGGCGCCGGGGCGCGGCTTGACGAGCACGTAGTGCGACAGCCCCTGCTGCTCCTCGACCTCCTGCAGGAACCGGCGGCCGGCGTAGATCAGGAAATCGTCGGCCGAGCCGCGCGGAGGCACGAAGCCGCGGACGTTGAAGCTGATGCCGTTCAACTGCTGCAGTGTCACGCCCTGGTTGAGCTTCCAGCCGTAGCGGCGGGCCAGCTTGGCGCCCACCAGGACGCCGGCGGGATCGGCGTCGAACGCCGCGCGCTCGGCCGGGTCCAGGGTGAGCCGGCGGAAGACCAGCAGCGTCTCCTTGTCGATCCCGTGCATGGCGATCATGTCGCTGCTCGACTGGCAGGATGTCATCAGGAGCCGGACCGGCATGACCTCCGCAACCTGCGGAAGCGCCCGGAACTGAGCGGTCTCAGCGTCCGGGATCACGCTGGAGGTGGGTCAGTACCGGTCCTTCTGCCGCACCACCAGGTTGGCATCCCGGCTGGCGGCGTCGGTCATCCGCTCCATGCTCTGCTGCGCGGCCAGGAAGAAGCAGGTGACGAAAGCCGCAATCAGGCAGCCGGTGACCGTGACCGCCAGGCGGGCCGGGGTCCGCCACAGGTTTCGCAGGATCAACTGAGCGAGGTTAGCCCACACAGGCGCCCTTTCTCCAGGTGCACGCGCCGGCCGGCAAAGGCCGCGGCGGCGGCATCGTGGGTGACCATGACGATGGTTTTCGCGTAGCGTTCGTTCAGGGCCTTGAGCAGCGTCATGATGCTGCGTTCGGCTTCGGCGTCGAGGTTGCCGGTGGGCTCGTCGGCCACCAGCAGATGCGTGTCGGTGACGAGTGCGCGGGCGATGGCGACGCGCTGCTCCTGGCCGCCGGAGAGCTGCCGCGGGAAATGCGACTGGCGGTCGGCGAGGTCCACGGCTTCCAGCGCGGCGAGGACGTGCTCGTGCCGTTCGGCGCGGGTGAGCCCCAGCATGAGGAGCGGCAGCTCGACGTTCTCGTAGGCGGTGAGCACCGGGATGAGATTGTAGAACTGGAAGATGTAGCCGACGCCGCGCGTGCGCCACCGCGTCCGCTCCGCCTCGTTCAGGCGCCCGATGTCGCGGCCGTCGACGGTGAGCGTGCCCCGGGTGGGGCGGTCGATGCCGGCAATGAGGTTGAGCAGCGTGGTCTTGCCGGAGCCCGACGGACCCATGAGCGCGACGAAATCGCCGGCCGCGATGTCGAGGCTGACGCCATCCAGCGCGCGCACCTCGTTGTCGCCCTGGCGGTAGATCTTGCTCAAGTCGGCGATGTGGATGAAGGGGGCCATGGCTACTCCGTGGTGACGCGGGTTCCGTCCGCGAGCTGGTCGAGGTTGGAGACGATGACGCGCTGACCGCTTTGCAGGCCGCTGCCGATGACAACGCCCTGGCCGACGCGCTCGCCGACCGTTACCGGGCGGCGCCGGGCGATCCCGCTTTCGGCGACGTACACGTGCGTGTCGGCGCCGCTGCCGCCGACGGCGCCGGCCGGTACGACCAGGCCGCGCGCCGCGGGCGTCGCGGCGGTGGCGGCCGGCAGGAAGGTGGCATGCGCGACCATCTCGGGGAAGAGGCGGTCGTCGGGATCCTCCAGGGCGACGCGCACGGTGAGCGTGTTCTTGGCCAGCTCGGCCAGCGGCTCGATGCGCGCCACGCGGCCGTGGTATTCGCGCCGCGGGTGCGCCTCGGTTCGCACGACGACCCGCCCGCCGGGCTGGACCTGGCTGATCTGCCCCTGCGCCACGTCGAGGCGCACGTTGAGGTTGGTGGGATCGAACAGCGTGACGAGCGTGGCGGACGGTCCCGGGCCGACCCAGTCGCCCGGGTGGTGGCGGACGTCGAGGGCGCGCCACGGGCCGCCGCTGGCCGGCGCGGTGACGGTGGTGTAGGCGAGTTCCTGGCGGGCCAGCGCGAGCTCGGCTTCGGCCTGTACGACCTCCGCCTCGGCCATGGCGACCTCCTCCCGGCGGAATCCCGCGCGGGCCTTGTCGCACTCGGCCACGGCCACGGCCAGCAGCTGGCTGGCGGAAAGATAGGCGGCGCGCTCCTCGTCGAGGGCCTGGGGGCTGAG
>CAYOBW010000447.1:0-4443 GCA_964402115.1 uncultured Victivallales bacterium | reverse complement strand
TCCCCGTCGAAGAGATCGCCCGGTTGAAAGCCCTCTGCTCGCAGACGTTGGCCCGCGTGGTAATGGCCCCGGACGTGATGGCCACTCTGTGGGAACGACCCGGGGCCACTGGCGGCCAATTGACTGCCGTGGAAGCGAACCCGACCATCGCCGGGCCAGCCGATGTCCAAACCTTGCCCAACACCCCGTCTATCGGGGCGGGCCAGAAGGGGCGCAGGGACGGGAGCCCCATGAACGTCCTTATTGTGGACGACTCAGCGGCGATCCGTGACCGGCTGGTGGCACAATTGAACGAGATCTCCGGCGTAAACATTGTCGGCCAAGCGGAAACCGTCGCACAGGCGGTCGGCGCTCTGCACCAACTCAAGCCCGATGCAATGACCATCGACCTGCGCCTCCCTGACGGCAACGGCATGGACCTCCTGCGGTTGATCCAGCGCGAGCGTCTCCCGACGGCGGTCATCGTCCTCACCAGTTATCCGTACCCGCAGTACGACCAACGCGCCCGCGCCGCGGGAGCGTACGCGTTCCTCAACAAAGCCGCCGATTTCAGCAAGGTCACGCACCATGTGCAGGCGCTGATGTCAGGCAAACGGTGAGCACATCGAAGGCAGGGAAGTCATCATGGCAACGATCCTGGTAGTAGACGATGAGGAGAGCATCAGGGTATCCCTCGGGCACCTGCTCACAAACGCCGGACATGAGGTGCGAGAGGCCGGCAACGCCGATGAAGCTCAACGCTGGGTGGATCGACAACCTCTGGACGTGGCGTTGCTCGATCTCCTTCTGGGCAAAGACTCAGGCCTGGACATTGCACGGTACCTTCGCGACCGGCAACCCGATGTGAAGATTATCCTCATCACGAGCGCGCCGAATTTCGCTTCGGCGAGTGAGGCCATCCGGTTGCGCATCTTTGACTATCTAGTGAAGCCTGTAGGCAAACTTCACGTTTTCGCCGCCGTCAACCAGGCGGTGGCGGCCAAGGTTCGAGAAGAGGAGTATGCGCAACTGCTGCGGGACCGGGAACAATCCTGCAACGTCCTTGAGCACCAGGTCAGGATGCGGACGGCGGAACTGAATCAGACCGCCGCAAATCTGCATGCCCTGGCGGCGCACCTGCAGGTCGTACGAGAAGACGAGCGCAAGACTCTCGCCCGCGAACTGCACGACAACTTCGGGCAGAACCTGACCGCGCTGCAGATCGATTTGCAGTGGCTGGATCGCCACGTGCGAGCCGCCTCACCCGTCGATGCGGCTGTGCTGGATAAACTCACCTCCATGGCGCCACTGGCCGAACGCCTGACGGAGATGACCCAGGCGGTCTGCGCCGCGCTGCGGCCCGGTATGCTGGACGATTTGGGCCTGCGGGCGGCCATCGAGTGGCAGGCGGAGGATTGGGAGAAGCGTACCGGCCTGACGTGTGCGGTATCGCTTCCCTCCGATGAGGTTGTCCTGCAACCGGACCATGCCCTGGGCCTTTTCAGGATATTCCAGGAATCCTTGACCAATGTGATCCGCCACGCTAAGGCCACTCGTGTGGATGTCAGGCTGCATTGCGGGGACGGCAGCTTGTGCCTGGAGGTGCAAGACAACGGCCGGGGGTTCAACCCGGAAGCGTTTCCCCCTTCGAAAGCCCTCGGTTTGCTCAGCATGCGCGAGCGCGCTTCAGCTTTCCAGGGCACCGTGGAAGTGCTGAGCGAACCCGGCAAGGGGTCGGTCGTACGGGTGCGATTGCCCCTGGCGGGCGGGGTGGTGGCATGAACATCCTCATTGTAGACGACTCGGAAGCGATCCGCACCCGGCTGGTGAAGCTTTTGGGTGAGGTGGCTGGCGTAAGGGTCGTGGGCCAGGCGGAAACCGTGGCGCAAGCCATCGCCTCGCTGCGGCAACTCAAACCTCAGGCACTGATCCTGGACCTTCGACTTCCAGATGGCAACGGCCTGGAGGTTCTGCGGTGGGTGCAGGAGGAACGCATCCCGACGGCGGTGATCGTCCTGACCAGTTACCCTCACCCTCAGTACGAGAAACGCGCCCGCGCCTGCGGCGCCTACGCGTTTCTGAATAAGGCAAAGGACTTTCCCAGGATCGTGCTTCTGTTGCAGGAGCTGATCTCAGACGGTTCCCAGCCAGTGCCGGTGGAGGCATCATGAGTGGCCAAGGCAGTTCCAAGGACTCTGGACCATGAGACACGGCAAGCACGGCGAACAGGTCGAGGTCCTCAGCGCCTGCCAATGTCGCTTCCGACAGTTGGCCGAGTCGCTGCCGCAACTCGTCTGGCAGTGCCGTGTGGATGGGACGTGCGACTATCTCAGCCCGCAGTGGCTGGAGTACACCGGCATTCCGGAGACGGAACAATTGGGGAAGGGCTGGCTGAACCAACTGCACCCCGAGGACAGTAAACGGACCATCACAGCCTGGAGCGCGGCAGTCGCCACCGCCTCGGCGTTCGATACCGAGTTTCGCATCCGCCGGAGTGATGGTGTGTACCGCTGGTTCAGCACCCGTGCCGTACCCCTGCTTGACACCAAGGGACGAATGACGAAGTGGGTCGGCTCGAATACCGACATCGAGGAGCGCAAGCGCGCGGAGGAGTCCCTGCAACTGGCGCGTAGTGAACTGGAACAACGCATTGCGTTGCGTACCAAGGAACTGAGGAAGGCGAACGAAGACCTGTTGAAAGAGGTCGCTGCGCGCAAACTGGCGGAGGCGAGCCGGGAACAGATGCGTACGCAACTGCTTCAAGCCCAGAAGCTGGAGTCCATCGGCACGCTTGCCGGAGTTGTGGCACACGAGATCAACAACCCGATCATGGGGATCATGGGCTACACGCAGCTAATCCTCGACCGGCTTGGTCCACACAGTCCGGTTTCGGAATACGCGTCAGAGATCGGCAAGGAAACCGAGCGGGTGGCTTCGATCGTAAAGAACCTGCTCTCCTTTGCCCGGCAGGACGAGGAAGCCCAGCGGAGTCCAGCGGGTTTGTGCGACATCGTGGAAGATACCTTGTCGCTGATCCGTGCCGTGATGCGGCACGATCAGACCACACTGGAGGTGAACGTGCCCGCCGACCTGCCCAAGATCCTGTGCCGCAGCCAACAGATCCGGCAGGTGCTCATGAACCTGTTGACCAACGCCCGTGACACGTTGAACCAGAAGTATCCGGGGCATGACGAGAACAAGAGGATCGTCATCTCAGCCAGGCTGATTTCGGATCTCGGATTTCGGATTTCGGAATCAGGAGAAAAGGAGGAAGTCGCGGGCGATGGAATCCGCCATTCGCAATCCGCAATCCGCATTACTGTTGAGGACCACGGCACGGGCATTCCGCGGGACCTGCGCTCGCACATCTTCAACCCATTCTTCTCGACCAAACCCCGCAACAAGGGCACGGGGCTGGGCCTCTCTATCAGCCACGGCATCGTCAGCGACCATGGCGGGACACTAAGCGTGGAAAGCGAAGTCGGGCAGTGGACGAGGTTCCATGTGGATCTGCCGGTCGGGCAGGATCGTGTTTCGGTGGTCCAGTGAAAAGTGATTGCCATGAGCACGATGCTGATCGTTGAAGACGAAGAGAGCATTCGCGTGCCCCTCGGTGCCCTTCTTCCGGGCGAAGGTTACGCGGTGGATGCCGCGGAGAACGCCATCCAGGCGCAAACGCTCCTCTCGAGTGATGTCTGGGACGTGGTGGTGAGTGACATCGTTTTGCCCGGCGTGTCCGGCGTGGAACGGCTCAAATCGATCCGTGCCGCCGCCCCCCTGACGTTCAGGTAATCATGATGACCGGCTAGCCAACGGCAGTAACCACGGCGTTGGCCGTTCGGGCCGGCACGAGCGATTACCTGTACGAGCCATGAGTTGCGAACACCGCTGGGCGTGACTCGGCGCTGCTGGACGAGAAGCTCTTTGTCGCTCTCGTTGTCAGGTTGTCACCTCCGTTGCGCCAAGGTCTCCATGAGCTTGTCGAACGGCTCGTTGAATTTTCTGACGCCTTCGTCCTCCAGTTGCTGAGTCGCCTTGTCGAGGCGGATGCCGAGTTCCGGCAGTCGTTCCAATACCAGCGCCGCCTTGGCCACATCTCTTTCGAGGCGGGCTTGCGGGTCTCCATGGTCGCGGTAGGCGTCGAGGGTTTCGACCGGAACCGTGTTGACCGTGTCCGGCCCGATGAGGGCCTCGACGTATTTGACGTCGCTGTAATCCGGGTTCTTGGCGCCGGTGCTGGCCCAGAGCAGCCGCTGCACGCGAGCGCCCTGCGCCGCCAGACTCTTGAACCGCTCGCTGTCGAAGATCGCTTTGTAGATTTGGTAGGCCGTCTTCGCGCTGGCGACCGCCACTTGCCCAAGCGCCTCCTTCGCGACGTCTGCCGTTCTGCCGCCTTTTGCGAGAATCGGTTCCAGCAGCGGGTCCACCAGCGCATCGATACGGCTCACAAAGAAACTCGCCACC
>CAYOBW010000446.1:0-4459 GCA_964402115.1 uncultured Victivallales bacterium | reverse complement strand
GGGTCCGCCGCACCGCCTGGAGTGCGGCCGTGGACGAAGTCTTCGGATTCGGAAACGCCTCCTGAAAGTCCTGTGTCTCCTCCCAAGTAGCGATCGCGCACGTCATTTTGAAAGGGTATCGCCATGTGGAAGAATAGCCTGAAAACCGCTCTTCGCCGTCGGAAAGGCCGTCGTGTCCATGCGAATGGTAGTCTTGGTCGCCCTCGGCAACTCTATTGTGAGCCGCTCGAAGACCGGAAAATGCTCTCGGCTAGTAGTTTTACTGTCAACGAAGCGGACCTCGAATACATTCTGAAGCAAATCACGATCGCCGAGGCCCATGCGAGTGGGACGCCGCTGGTTCAAGCCATCATGAGCGCGTATGGCTTAAGCGGCGCAGACGCGGCCATTGCGCCGTTCGGGCTGCGCACCGTCGATGGCACCTACAACAGTCTGGTCCCCGGTCAGAGTACTTCCGGCGCCGCGGACACGCTGTTCCCGCGCTTGACCGACCCGGTATTCCGGAACGAGGGCGACGATACCATGCCGCTGGGCCCGTTCCCCGCGCCGGTCATCACGAACAACAACTATGGTTTGCCGGGCAGCGTTGCCGACGCAGACCCGCGCATTATTTCCAACCTGATCGTCGACATGTCGATCGACAACCCGGCGGCGGTCGAAGCCTGGTTCAACAACCCGCTGTCGCTGGCGCAGTTTGAGGAAGAACATCCGGGCGTGACCCCGGTGCGGCCGGGTGTAACGCCGGTAGCGGGAGAGTTGGTCATCACCGACACCGACCTGCAGACGATCCCCAACCAATCGCCCGACATCGGCCTGTCGCCCGGCTTCAACTCCTGGATGACCTTCTTCGGTCAGTTCTTCGATCACGGTCTCGATCTCGTCACCAAAGGCAACAACGGTACGGTCTACGTCCCGCTGCAGCCGGATGACCCGCTGTTTGATCCCGGCCCTGACCTCAACCCGCTGACACTCGAGGACAACGGCCCGAACTTCATGGCGCTGACCCGCGCGACGGTCACGCTCGACGGCAACGGCGTCCCGCAGCACGAGAACACCACGACCTCAATGGTCGACCAAAACCAAACGTACACGTCGCACCCCTCGCACCAGGTCTTCCTGCGAGAATATGTGCTCAATGCAGCGAGTGATGCGGTCAGCACCGGCAAACTGCTCGACGGCACGGCCGCGAGCGGATCGGTTGCCGGCGCCATCGGCAACTGGGCCGAAGTCAAGGCGCAAGCGCTGACGATGCTGGGCATCAACTTGAACGACTTCGACGTGCACAACGTGCCGATGCTGAGGACCGATCAGTACGGCCGATTCATTCCGGGCCCCAACGGCTACGCGCAGATACTCCAGACCGACCTGACGTGGCTGGAAGGCAACCCCAACGGCAGCGTCACAACGGCAGGTTCCATCGGCACCAACCACGCCTTCCTCAACGACATCGCGCACCATGCGGCGCCGGGGACCTGGGATCACGATAACAACCCGTTAACCCCAAAGGTGAATCAGACTCCCGATACCCTCGCCGGCGTTGCGGATGACGGCTTGCCCGGCACCTACGACGAAGAGATGCTCAACGCGCATTTCATCACGGGCGACGGCCGCGGCAACGAGAACATCGCGCTGACCACCGTTCACAGCATTTTTCACTCCGAGCACAACCGGCTGGTCGAGGTCAACAAGGCGACGATTCTCGCTTCCGCAACCAACCCGGCCGGCATCGCGTTCCTGAACGAATGGCTGATTGACGACGTGGCGGCGGTTCCCGCCGACACCAGCACGCTGGTTTGGGACGGCGAACGCCTGTTCCAGGCCGCGCGCTTCGCCACGGAAATGCAGTACCAGCACATGGTGTTCGAGGAGTTCGCCCGCCGCATCCAGCCGATGGTGAACCCCTTTGTCTTCAACACCAACCCCAACGTCGACCCGTCGATCGTGGCCGAGTTTGCGCACACGGTGTATCGCTTCGGCCACTCGATGCTGACCGGTACGGTCGATCGTCTGGACAACAACCTGGAGCTTCTCAATGGCGATTTGGACCAGCAGACGCTGCTTGCGGTGTTCCTCAACCCACAGGCCTACGTCGGCAGCGGCGCGGACCTTGCAAGCATCAACGCCAACATCATCCGCGGCCTGTCGCGCGACGTGGGCAACGCGATCGACGAATTCATCGTGACGAACGTGCGCAGCCAGTTGCTGGGCCTGCCGCTCGACTTGGCGGTGCTCAATCTCGCCCGTGGACGCGACACCGGCATTCCGTCGCTCAACCAAGCCCGCGCGCAGCTTTACAACGACACGGGCCTCGCCGACCTCAAGCCCTATGAGAGCTGGTACGACTTTACGCTGAACATCAAGAACGCGCCGTCGATCGTCAACTTCATCGCGGCGTACGGCACGCACAGCACCATCACCGCCGAAGCGACTCTCGCGGGCAAGCGCGCCGCCGCCGAAGCGCTCGTCTTTGGCGGAGTCGGAGCGCCGGCCGATCGCCTCGACTTCCTGAACGCCACCGGCGCCTACGCCGCCGACAAGGGCGGCCTGGACGCAGTCGACCTCTGGATCGGCGGCCTGGCCGAGTCGCCTCCCGAGTTCGGCGGCATGCTGGGCACGACCTTCAACTACGTGTTCGAGTTCCAGTTGGAAGCCCTGCAGTTCGGCGACCGGATGTACTATCTGAGCCGCACCCAGGGGCTGAACTTCCTCAACCAGCTTGAGCCCAACACGTTCAGCGACATCGTGATGCGCAACACCGATCTCGGTGACCCGTACGCGACGCACTTGAACGGCCAGTTGTTCGTGACGCCGGACCACATTATCGAACTCGACCGGGGCATCGCACAGACCGATTACAACGGTCCGCTCGACGGCAGAGACCCGCACGGACCCAATCCCAATATCTTCGGCCCCAAGGTCGTGCGCGACTACACCGGAAGCACCATTGCCGATCTCACGCACGACGTGGGCGGCTACCTTCGAGTGTTCGGCGGCGAGCACTACGTGCTGGGCGGCACCGAGGGCAACGACAGAATCTACGGTGATCGCGGCATCGACACCCTGTGGGGCGACGGCGGCAACGACTACCTGAACGGCGGCACCGAAGCCGACGACGTGTTCGGCGGCGAAGGCGACGACGTCATCGAAGATCCCTTCGGTGACGACGTGCTGCGCGGCAACCAAGGCAACGACGTCATCACCAGCGCCCGCGGCGCGGACCTGATGTTCGGCGACCAGGGCACCGACGTCATCATCGTCGGTCAGGACGCCTCGGAAGTCTTCGCCGGGCTCGACAACGACTTCGTCCTCGGCGGGGCGGGCGGGGATTTCCTGCTCGGCAACGAGGGCGACGACTGGATGGAAGGCGCCGGCGGTTTCGACACCCTGGCGGGCGACAACTCGGAGCTGTTCTTCAACAGCCAGATCATCGGTCACGACGTGCTGTTCGGACAGGGCGACGAAACCGACTACGACGGCGAGTCGGGCGACGACATCATGGGCTCGGGACCCAGCGTGTTCCGCTACGAAGGCATGTTCGGCTTCGACTGGGGCATCGCCAAGAACGACGTCGCGGGCGTCCAGTTCGACCTGGGCATTCCCTTCTTCACAAGCGCCCCGGCCGACGTCTTGCAGGATCGCTTCGACAACGTCGAAGCCGTGTCCGGGTGGAAGTTCGGCGACACGCTGGACGGCGACAACCGGGGGCATGTCATTGGGCTTGCACCCGCACCCCTGGTTGCCCCGGCAACCCCGGACCTCTTGTTCTTCAACCTCGGAGTGAACGGTGAAGTGGTGGTCGACAACCTGCTGCACCAGGAAGGCGTCGATCGGATCGCGGGCTTCATTGCCTGGTTCGGCAACGCGCGACAAACGCTGTTCGGCTCCAACACGGCGGATGTCCGAGACGGCAACGTCCTGATGGGAGGCGACGGCAACGATTTCCTCCAGGGGCGCGGCGGATTCGACGTTCTCGACGGAGATGCCTGGTTGAACGTTCGTATCAAGCTCGTTGTGGACGGCGTCACCTACGCGGTCGAATCCATGAATACCGATCCGACCGTCAGCGGCCCCTATGCCGGTAGAGTATTCCACACCAATCCGGACGGCAGCCCGGATTTCGCCAGCCCGGCGTTCGGCGGCCGATCGCTGAACTCCTTATTGCTGGACAGAACGATCAATCCCGGTCAACTCAGCATCATCCGTGAGATCAAGTACGACGATACCAACCTCACGGGACCTGGCAAAAGCATCGACACCGCCATCTTCCAGGGGAACCTCCTGGAATATGAAATCGAGGGCTTCAGTGCGTTCGGTCAGGCCCAAGACATCAATCTTGACGGGTTCATCTATGTCCGCGATCTGGATAACGGCGTCACCCGTCGTAACGCGTTGGGCAATCCGGCATTCGACGACACCGATCTGCTGAAGAACATCGAGCGGATTCAGTTTGCCGACCAGA
>CAYOBW010000445.1:0-4467 GCA_964402115.1 uncultured Victivallales bacterium | reverse complement strand
TGAGAGATCTTTGAAAACGCAACTGGTGGGGCATATTTCTAGAGACTCTACAGCCATAGAAGGCAGAGAGAAACCGGTAAAGAAACCTCTAAAACCAAAACGTTCCCCGAAAAAAAGAGGTCGCAGACCCAAAGGAGAACACTCAGAGCCCATAGAACTAAAACGATTGCAGCGTCAGCTTGATCAATCAGCGGAACTGGCGTTAAAGGAACTGCCTGTAGCCTGCGATGTTGGAACCAAGAAGAACTCCAAGGGATACAAGGTAAGTTGGATTGGGTATAAGCTTCATGCAGATGTCAATGACTCCGGTTTGCCAGTGAGTGTCGCTATTACTTCAGCGTCATTACATGACAGTCAGGTAGCCATCCCCCTCATGAAGACAAGCAGCTCCAGAGTGACGTATTTTTATGACCTTATGGATGCCGGCTATGACGCGGGAGCAATATATCAGATGAGCCGGAGTCTTGGTCATGTGCCGATAATAGACAAGAACTCCAGAGGGAAAGACATCATTCCCATGGCTCCTCATGAGGCTGCCAGATATAAAGAAAGAACAGCGGTGGAACGATTTAATAGTCGATTAAAGGAAGAGTTCGGAGCGAACAATATCATGGTTCGCGGAGCAGTCAAAGTAAAGGCTCATTTGATGTTTGGCGTGATTGCGATTTTCGCTGATCAGTTGACCAAATTAGTGACGTGATCAATGAAAAATCCGAAGGTAGAACTAACAAACGGGATAGGTGCGCCCAAAAACAAAAGAAACGTTCATTTAACCTATGAAATCCCAATAATGGATCGAACTGACCACTGAAATCTCCGTCTAGAAATCAGATCGATCTTGCAAACATTTATTTCTGAAAGAGTTTTGCAAAAGGCTCAATGGGTAAAAATTTACACCTTCGTTGAGAGAGGTAATTACGACTGACCCGATCTAAGGCCATTTCTAGGTGACAACCGCTATTCTTCTATAATGGATGATGCTGGAAAATATATCTTAAATGTCGTGCCTGCAGATGGTTCGCTATCACAAGTGATCATACCGCCACATTTTCTTACAATTTCATGAACAACTGCTAACCCAAGTCCGGTTCCTTGGCCATCTTCCTTGGTTGTGAAGAAAGGCTCGAAGATGTGCTTTATTGTGTCCTTGTCCATGCCCCGTCCTGAGTCCTCAACAGAGAGCAGAACATACCTGCCTGGCTTTATGGTGGGGTAGATACTGCAGAATTCCTCATCTAGAAAGGTGTTATCAGTCTTTATGGTCAGTTTACCCCCATCTGGCATGGCGTCCCTAGCGTTTAAGGCAAGGTTCATCAATATCTGGTCAATTTGAGAAAATACGGCATTTATCATCCAGAGTTCATCAAGCAGAGCTAGTTCAATGTTAATCGTCTTAGGCAAAGCAGCGACAAGCATGGAACTGAGATTAGAAATAATCTCATTGAGTTGTAGGGATTGCGGATAAACGGTAGATTTCCTACTAAACGCCATCATACTCTTAATTAGTTCAGTGCTGCTGTCAACTGCTTTTCTAATCATTCTCAGATCCGACTTTACTGACTCTGGCAGTCCTGTGTTCAAGAGAACAAAATCCAGATAACCATCAATAACCTGGAGCTTGTTGCCGAAGTCATGAGCGAAACCTCCTGCAAATGCTCCTATGGCTTCCACTTTCTGGGCGTCGAAAATTTGTTGCTGGAGTTCAAGCAGTTTGGTCACATCCTGTTTCACAGACACGAAGCTCATCAAGTTGCCTGATTCATCGTATACTGGGGTTATGGTAGCATCTTCACAATATTGGGTTCCGTTCTTCTTCCTGTTGACAAACCGTCCTTTCCATACTTTGCCGGCTTTTATGGTTGACCACAAGTTCGTATAAAAATCTTCGGTATGTTTGTCACTTTTAAAAATGTCTGCTCTTACACCGAGCAATTCACTCATGCCATATCCACTGATCGACTCTTCGGCCGAATTGACGTATTGAATTATTCCATCGGGGTCAGTTATGACAACACCCTCAGCGGCTTGTTCAATGGCTGTAATGAGCCGTTTCTCCTTCTCCTCCGAATGCTTGCGTTCAGTAATATCTCTTACCTTGCATTGGAGATGAACCCTACCTTCAAGTAAAAGAGCATTTAAGGACACCTCTGCCTCAAAGGGTGAACCATCTTTACGGCAATGCCGCCAGTAGAATGTCTGCGGCGCCAAGTTAACGGCGGCCAAAATGTGATCACGCATCTTTTCCATTGAGGGACGACCATCAGGTTGCTTATCAGGCGAGAATTCCATTGGTGTATGACCAACTATATCGCCTCTGTCCTGACAACCGAATATCTCCAGCCCCTTAGTATTACATTCAATGAACGAGAGACCATCTGAGAGAAATATGCCATCGTCAGAAGTTTCAAAAAGATTGCGAAACCTCACCTCACTTGACCGTAGCGCCTCCTCCGCCAGTTTACGATCTGTGATGTTTGTAACCGCCACGCGGATCACACAATCATCCTTGCCTTTTCCTGGAGGCTGGTGGGGAATGAGCATCCGGAGACTTTCCAGATTGACATAGAGATTTCTGCCGCCTTCGCTCTTGAGCCAAAATTCCTGAGCGTGTGTCACCATGTCGATGCGTGCCTCAACAAGATGGTTTCTCCATGAAGTTTGATCCTCTGGAGCCACAAAACTTTCAAAATCTTGCCCAACTATTTTTGAGCGGGTCATGCCGAGGAGGGAAGAACCTGCAAGGTTGACTTCGGTAATAATCCCTTTCTCCGTGAGGGTAAAATATCCAACCGGGGCAAAAAAATATAAATCCCTATAATTGTCTCTGGATACCTTCAGTTCAAGCTGGATTTTGTTAAGACGCTCTTCTGCCAACTTGCGACTCGAAATATCAGTAAACATCGCGAATGATCCGTTAAATGCTCCATCCTTACCAATAATGGCCGTGGCTGATACCAGCGCCCAGAGTACGGTTCCGTCTTTCCGTCGGAATCGTCTTTCGTAGAAACCAGTTTGCCCCTGACGCCGTCCAGCCATTTTCTCCTTATGATCTTCAAGATCTTCATCGAACATAAAATGTTCGACTTTTTTTCCAATCATTTCTTCAACAGCGTAACCAATCATGTCGGCCATCTTTTTATTCACCGTAGTGGTAGCATATTGTCCGTCCATGGTCCAAAAGCCTTCGTTAGCCGTCTCGATAATACGCCTGTATTTGGTCTCGCTTTGCGCAAGCTCTTGTTCCGCCAGTTTTCGGTCTGAAATGTCCCGGTTGCTCACCCGTAACCCCAAATATTTTCCTTCTAGGTTAAAAACCGGTAGGCAAACTTGAGCAATCCAACGAATCTCCCCCGAAAATGTGAATATGCGAAAGTCAATTTCGTGAGGGACAGGAATATCTAATGAGGTTGCCACATTTTCGAGAAGAGATTTGTCATCTGGGTAAACTATTTCTTCAAGAAGAGCCGGGTTATTGATGAATTCGTCCGGGCGATAGCCGGTTATCCTTTCACAAGATGGAGACATCCAGATCAGGTGGCCTTCCGGAGCAAGCCAGTATTCCCAATCATAGGTAAAGTTCGCTACTGTCCTGAACTTTTCTGCCTCGCTCTGTCTAAGTTCTTGTTCCAGGCATTTGCGGTCGGTAATGTCCTGAATAATTGAAAAGAGGATAATCTCCCCGTCGAGTTCAATTGGGGATGATCGGACTTCCACTATTCTAACTCGGCCATCGGCGAATCGGTGGGAAGACACAAAGAAGTTGCGACTTTCTTCCATGGCCGAATTGAATTCATTCTCTATCTGCTCCAAAGGGGAGATATTTATCCCCTGAATGGGCATAGAGCGTAATTGAGACCTGGGGTAACCGTAGAACTGTTCCGCAGCCTTATTGGCATCAAGGATTGTACAGGTAACAGGGTCGATCAGGAGCATTATTGCGTCGTGTTTTTCGAACATTTTACGGAACCGTTCTTCACTCTCACGCAATCGCTTTTCGGTATATTTGAGCCGCAACATGGACTCTACTCGAGCAAGCATTTCACGATTCGGAATTGGCTTAACAATGTAACCGTCCGCTCCATGCTCCAATCCCTCGGACTGACTGTCCGATTCCACATGAATGGCGGAATGCAGGACCACGAAGATCTCTGTGGTGTCAGGGTCGGCTTTGATTCGCCTACAAACTTCCATGCCGTCGATGTCGGGCAACACTACGTCCAGAAGAATCAAATCAGGTTTCTGGTCCTTAGCGATCCTCAAGCACTCTTCGCCGTTACGGGCTTCTAATGTCTGGTATCCGGCGCCACTGAGGATTCGTGATACGCCAATAAGGGTATGGAGTTGGTCGTCCACTAATAATATTTTGGATCCTTGCTTGTTTTTCATGTTTGGAAAGACCTAATCGATTCTTGTCGGACTGTCATTGCGTATTTTCGACACTCTCGGCTATTTTTGCCAACCTTTATG
>CAYOBW010000444.1:0-4489 GCA_964402115.1 uncultured Victivallales bacterium | reverse complement strand
AGTCGTCCTGCCGTACTAGCAGAGCAGCCGAGGACCTCCTGACACTCCCACCTCGAAACACTTCCCCGCTCCCGCATGAGATTGAGCACCGTGGCGCGAGCACTCGATGGACTGTGGTCACTACGCGAGGCTGGCACGGGTGAGATGTCAACTCGCCGGATGCACTCACTCACCACGTCTGGGCGAGGCACAGCGCCATCAGACAGAGCAGCCGCGTGCCGCAGTACGTTCTGCAGTTGGCGCACATTCCCCGGCCATGGATAGCCAACCAACACCCTCACAAGCTTCGGAGGCAACACGATCGGGCGCTCAACCGTTGGGTTGCACAGCCCGTCTAGAAAGTGCCGCACGAGGATCGGGATGTCGTCCTGGCGCTGGCGGAGGCTTGGTACGTCTATCTGCATCCCGTTCAGCCGGTAGTAGAGGTCCTCGCGGAAGGCACCTCGCCGCACTGCTTCCCCCAGGTCCGTATGCGTTGCGGCGATGATCCGGACATCGGTTGACACCGTGTCAGTCCCTCCGACCCGACGAAAGGCGCCCTCCTGCAGGACGCGAAGGAGCGCCGCTTGCGCTTCGGGACTAAGCTCCGCTATCTCGTCAAGGAACAGCGTCCCCCCGTCCGCCGCCTCGAAGAGCCCCCTCCGCTTGCCCGTCGCTCCGGTAAACGCCCCATGCTCGTGCCCAAAGAACTCCGTCATGAGTAACTGAGGGCTGAGCGCTCCACAGTTAACTACATGGAGCCGCTTTCCCTGGCGCCCGCTATTCGCATGGAGCAGACGTGCAACGAGTTCCTTTCCGGTTCCGCTCTCGCCCTGGATAACGACGGATAGCTCTGACCGACAGGCAGCGTCCACGAGACCGAGGAGGCATAGGATAGGATCAGACTCTCCCAACAGCCAGCACCCATCGTCTGCATGCAGGAAGAGCCTGTCCCGCACAGCTCTCAGGCGGCCCCTTTCACCTGAGGGGAGGGTCACGGCTCCGGGCAGGGCCCGTCCGCATCCTGTCCCTTGGGCGCTGCGTTGACACAACCCGTTTCTGCCGCCGTGTGATTGCCCGTGCCTCGTTCCACTGCGGCTTGTTCCCCCAGAGCGGATCCCCTCACGTCCTGTTGCTGGGAAGCCAGGCGGAGGAGGGCGCAATCCCTGGCGGCGCATCAGGGCGCTGGCCAGGGGGACCAGAGCAGGGTAGTTGGGATGCTGCAGGACCGGCTCAACGAGAGCATCCCATAGGCCGGGAACATGGCGGAGACGATCCAGCATCCCTCTCTCCTCGTAGGTGCTGAAATCGATGACTGCCAAGTTGTCGACAAGGTCGCCAACCACCCCATCATCGATGCCCAGTGCGAGCTTGTCCAATGCGGAGTAGGCGCGCGCCTCGGCTATCTGCCACTTCGCTGGCATGGAGGGTCTAGCGCATCTAGGTACATCAGAGGCCAAGCCCGTTATCGCCTTGACACGTTGGCAGGAGTCGTCCGCAGCGGCTTTTCTGAGCGCCTCGGCAGCTGCCTGCCCGCCCATCCTGCCGAGAACTCGGGCGACAGAGACCAGGAGTTCCTGTGAGTAGTCCCTATGCAGCGCAGCCACCAGAGGGGGAACTGCTGCATCCTCTCCTGCGCCGGCTAGAACGAGGGCGGCCCTGAGGGTACTCTCTGCATCTGTTCCGCGGAACACCTGCCAGACATGCTCCGGATCCCCACAATCCGGATCCATGAGGAAACGGCTGACACTCTCTGCGCCAAACGCCGTTGTGCGAACGCCTGGGTCCACAAGCGCATGCAGGAGGGCGGATAGAGCCTCGGGTCCACGAATCTCGGCGAGAGTGTCCACTGCAAGACCGCGGTATGGCTCACGACAGTAACGCAATGCCCAAACGAGTCCTGGCACGGCACGCTTGCTCTTGGTCTTCACCAAGGCTCTCACGGCTATCTCCTGGACATCCACGTCAGGATCATCGAGGAGTTCAAGGAGATAGGCAACGATGCCTTCGTGGTGCTCGCTTCGGCGCATCATACGCGTAACGTGCTCCCGAAGCGCAACCCGGCGGACGGGCATGCACGGGCTCTGGACGGCAGCAGCGAGGAGATCCGCGGCGACAGTCCCTTGCACAACGCGAAGTGCATCGCATGCACGGGCTCGGACAGAGGGCGCCTCTTCCGGATTGGCCAGGATCCGGCCCAGCAGAGAAGCCGCCTCCTCAGAGTGCAGGGACGCTAACGCGTCGATCGTGCGTTCACGCACCCTGGCATCGGGATGTTCCAGGAGCTCCGTTGCCAATTTGGCTAGCTCGCTTCCCTCCAAGCCCCGTAGCACAGAGAGAGGGTCCAACCGGTCAGACCAGTCGTCTGGCAGCACAGATCTTGGGATGGACACGCCCGTCCGCTCACTCCATCGAGCCAGTCCGACCGCTGCTCCACGACGAGCGGTCGGTGAGCCGCCATGGAAGAGCTGCAGCAACGAGGGATAGATCTGCTGAGAGTGACGCTCGGCGACCAACCGACCAGCCCGGAGCGCGTTCAGTTGTGGCCCTGTCCTAACCAGCTGCAGAAGTGCCTTCGTGGCTTGCTCCCCCCCGATCACCGACAGGCGATAGGTTGCAGACCCGTCTCCTTGCTGAGCTGCTTCGAGAGCTCTCGCGATGATGCTAGCGGTCTGCAGACGCCTCACCCACCAGTCACTCTCCCAGTCCTCCAAGTGCTGCAGCAGCACCATCGCCTTGTTCCCGAGCCCCCCAACGGTATGCTCCGCCATCTGAATGGCAAAGGCCGTGGTTTCGTCCAAGCGCTTGTTCCTAAGACATGCCCATAGCTCTGACCCAAGGCGTCCATCTCTGGAGGCCTTCGTGAGCTTGCGCGCCAAAGCCGATCCTGCCAGGAACTCCAGGAACTGCATGTGATGGAAGCGGTAGCCGATGCCTCGGGGCTCTGCCAGGCCGACTCGCTGGGCCAACAGCAACGCTTCCGCCCCGCTGGCGACACCGGCTTCATCGGCCAGGGAAGCCACAGCCGTTCGAGGTATCAGTCTGCCCACGCGCCCCCTAACGGCCGCTAGGCAGATCTCCTCCAGGACCATCCTCGGGCCGCTACCTTCCTCGAACTCAGTCTCCGTGGTCCTATGGGCGCGTCTCGCGCTCCCCCCAAGGAGGTTGATGAAGGAGTGGATGACGCCAGCACTCCCAGGCAAGGCAGAACGCCAATGCTTGACCCCTCGGTCTGGGTCAGTAAGCAGGCTGAGAACGAGGCAGAAGAACAGAGGGGTTCCCAGAAGATCCTCGTCCAGCCCAGAGTCAACGAACTCTTGGTACCCGGAAGGCAGGCCAGGGAGGATCTGAGAAAGCCCATGGAGTACCTCAACTCGCGCCTCCCGAGTCATCCCACGCAACTCCCCAGTGATGTAGCCCTCATGCCATAGGCGTCCCTGGATCGGCTCCAATGATGTGTCTGGGCGGATCGCCATCACGATTCGGTCACTGTCTGAGATTCGGTTCAGCAGGTCATTGAGAAAGGTGGCGCACTCTTCGGTTGGAGTTCGGTCCAGGTCGTCCAACATGAAGACCCTCGGCCATTCGCCCTCTGCGGTGCTGGCCATTCGCTCTGCGGCTTGTGTGACCCCAACTGCCCCGAGAAGCCCCCCAGCATCCGCCTTCACAGGAACGTACGGACTCCGGCTACTCATCCTCTTCTCAGCAAGTTGGCCCAAGAGCAACCAGAGAAGCGTGCTCTTCCCGCTGCCAGGAGCGCCTTCGACGACCGTCACTTGGGCCCTGCTCTGACACCACTCGAACGCTGACCAGGGGTCATCTGTACCATGCCGGTCTGATGTGGGGACAGCCCTCTCCCCTGCGGGCATTCGCCTTCTCACTTCGAGCTGGAGCGGCACGGGGAGCGGCCGCGGTAGCGCCACGCGCTGCGGAAAGAGCTGCCAGAAGTTGTCGCGATCTCTCAGGCACTGCTCTAGGTATTGCTGGAGTTCCATCAGTCTCACCCATGCCAGCCAGCAGCGGACGTGTGCCAAGCAACTGATACTAAGGTACTGCAGACGCTTCCGTCTGCATGTCTCTGCCTCTGGCACGTCGCTGGCGATATGGCGC
Source organism: uncultured Victivallales bacterium (assembly GCA_964402115.1). Classification (GTDB taxonomy): domain Bacteria; phylum Verrucomicrobiota; class Kiritimatiellia; order UBA8416; family CAYOBW01; genus CAYOBW01. The sequence goes on along the minus strand of CAYOBW010000444.1, from coordinate 400 downwards.
CGGGGGACACCCGCCCGCTTCCTCCCATGCCCTCGGGCTACAGAGAAACGGGCTACCTGCTTCATCCGTCCACATGCCGGCCTGCCATCGCGCCACTGAATGTGCTGCCAAAGCGGGCCCAGCCATCCCACTGTCTGGGCCGGTGTCCATGTTCAGCAATGGCCTGTCAACACTGCGGGTTGGTGTCGCGGCGCTGTTAAAGCCGCGTGGCGAGACAGCCGGAGGAGAGCAGCCCCACCGGAAAGCGCGCGAAATGGTCCGCTCGATGTCCGCGGGGGGTGATGCTCCGGCAATCGGGATGTGCAGCAGGCCGGCAGTTCGTACCTCACCGCACCATGGGCCGCCAGTTCGGGAGGGTGATTCCCTTGTCAAAGGGAAGCAGTGCTGCAGGAGCCAGGAA
>CAYOBW010000443.1:0-4494 GCA_964402115.1 uncultured Victivallales bacterium | reverse complement strand
CTATCCCGAACCGGAAGTTTGGCCGAAAACTGGTATTCTCAATTAAACAGGTTACTGAATGGATGGAACAACAAACCACAGCCAAAGAAACCAGCAAACAGAAAGCCGCCCGGCAGTTGGCAAAAATGGCTATGAAACGCGCGAAAAACTTGTAACATGGAAACCAACACGCCAAAATTCATTGATCCGGAAACATTAGTAAAGGGTTTGAATCATGGTAAAGAATTTTCTTTAAATGGCAGCAAATGGACTGGAATTTTTACAGGTAACGAGCTACTTTCAAGAAAAATTGAATCAATACCAACACTTGTAGATCCACTATTTCCGGCTGTTGGATTGGTTGCGGTTGCAGGTAGCAGCGACACTGGTAAAAGCAGTTTTTTAAGACAATTGGCAATCCATGTTGTTTTGGGATTACCTACCTTTTTAGGATTTAATCTGAATATAAAACATCAAAGAGCAATATATGTCAGTACAGAGGACGATGATAATGCGTATTCATTTCTAATGAATAAGGCAAACTTGAAGTATAAAAGAGCAAATGAAAGTTATTCAGGACTAACTGTTATAACAGATACAAGCAACCTTTTAGAAAAATTAGACACCAAGTTATCTGAATCAGACCACGACCTTGTCGAAATTGATGCTTTTACCGACCTGTACGGAAAAAGCATGAATGACAGTAACCAGGTGCGAACTTTTTTAAATGAATATTCACAACTGGCACAAAAGCACCAATGCCTTATTATCTTTTTACATCATACCGGAAAAAGAACAGAAGACCTTGCACCATCAAAGCATAATCTTTTGGGGAGCCAGGGTTTTGAGGCAAAAATGCGAATGGTAGCAGAAATCAGAACAGATCCTTCCGATCCATCAAAAAGACATCTATGTATAGTTAAGGGTAACTATTTGTCAAAAGAATACAAGACCGAATCTTATGTTTTAATTTTTGATGATAATCTTCTCTTTAATGATACCGGAGATCGAAAACCTTTTGACGAGTTGAAAAGCACAAATAAAACTGATTCAATTATCGAAGTTAAAACACTTCAAAGTCAGGGTTTGACACAAATAGAAATTGCAGAAAAAACAGGATTAAGCCAACCAACGGTAAGTCGTTATCTGAAAAGCTGAAAATTATTCATTATTCAATTCATAGTGAATGAATGAATATTTTATTACTCAAAAATATTCATTCATGCAAACCATAGGATATGAATATTGAATATTCAATTGAATATTCACTGAATAACGCTGATTTTAAGGATTTTATAGTTGATTGTGAATATTCATGAATATTCAGCATGAATAAAAATGAATATTCAATTTAAATAGAAAATGAATAACCAATTAAAATACCAGTTAGATAAATCTCCCCTGAAATTCGTTTGCCCTGGTTGCGAAAAAAAGAGGTTTGTCAGGTTTGTTGACATTACAACAGGCGAATATCTTTCTGAAAAATATGGCAGGTGCGACCGTGAAATAAATTGCAGTTACTTCAATAATCCATACAACGAATTAAGCGATATTGAAAAGAAGGAATCCTTCATTCAATCGGTTGAAGTTGAACCTTCATTCATGAGTTATGCCACTATGAAAAAAAGCCTTCAGCAATACGATACAAACAACTTCATTCTATTCCTTCAGCAATTATTTGATTCAGGAACTGTTAACCGATTGATTGAACGATATTACATTGGCACGTCAAAACATTGGCCGGGCAGCACCATATTTTGGCAGGTGGATTCAATGGGTAAAATCAGAGCCGGGAAAATTATGCTATACAATGCAACCAAAGGCAAACGGATTAAAAAACCCTTTGACCACATAAATTGGGTACATAAAGCGGCAAAGCTCACAGATTTCAATTTAAAACAATGCTTGTTTGGTGAACATCTTTTAAACACCGATAAAGGAAAAACTGTTGCAATTGTCGAATCAGAGAAAACAGCCATTGTTTCAAGTATATACTTTCCCAACTATATATGGTTGTCAGCAGGACAGTTGAACGGATTATCATTGGAGAAATTTAAACCGCTGGCCGGTAGGAACGTGATCCTATTTCCCGATGCAAATGGTTTTGAAAAATGGACTTCCAAAGCCAAAGCATTAATAACCGAATACCCGAATACTTTAATTATAGTATCCGACATACTTGAAATAAATGTATCAGACGAAGAAAAACAAGAAGGATTTGATATTGCAGATTATTTGCTTCAATTTCCTGTTTCAGATTTTCATGCTGCAAAGAAAAAGATTGCAGAGGTTGAAATTCCATATCAAACCATTGGAGAAATATTCGACATGCTTAAAACCCGATATAAACACATGCCTTCTCACATTCAAATTTATGCTGACAAGTGGCCATTAAAACACTGATTCAAAATAGGATGCAATAATTCAAGAAACAAATAAATATAATTAAAAATGTGCCGGAGAATAACATCGTTTTTCTGTCCTTTTATTCGACTTGTTTACCGTTTACATTTAAACCAAAAAAAGCGATGAGCAGGAAAGCAGAATTTAAAGAAGTTGTTTCATTCAGGTTATCACCCGACGAAAAGCAGGAATTGGACAAATTGATCCAACCACTGCAAACCAACAAAAGCGAATTTTTAAGAATGAGATTGAAAGAATTTTTAGTTATTAAACATTTAACAATTTAACAAATGAACATTGTAGTTTTAAGTGAAGCACCCCGTTGTTATGCAACCAGGGAAATTGTAGAAAAAGGTAAAAAACGCGGCCACCAAATGACGGTCCTAAGTCCAAGTTATTTATACCTGAAAATCAGTGAACGGACCGATCTGCATGATTCGGTTTCTAATGGTTTTGGCCAAGATGAAAAACCTGTATTATTGTTGTCCAAAAACATTGATGCAGTGATCCCGCGTATTGGCGCAAACCTGCTATTCGGCACAACTGTATTAGAACACTTAACCGGAAATTTGGGGAAATATTCAACCCAAACCGCCTGGGGAATTCTTACAGCAGCCGACAAAATGAAAAGTGCCCAAAAATTCAGTCAACACAGAGTACGCACACCCGCAACTGTCTTAGGAGATCGGGCGGTTCATGCTCAATGGTTGGTTGAACAAGTTGGAAATTTACCTGCAATTGGCAAAACTGCGCGAGGTAGCCAGGGCGATGGCGTTTATATTTTACGGGATCCGGAACAAACAAATAGCTTCATCCAAAATTATTACAAAAAACGTGAAAATCTTTTGATTCAACGATTCATCAATACGGGTGCAATTGCGAAAGATGTTCGCGTAATTATTGCCGATGGGCGGGTAGTGGTTGCGATGGAACGAAGTTCAACCAAAAAGAATGAAATCCGGGCAAACATTTCTCAAGGCGGAACCGGCAAAAAAATTGAACTTTCAACCGAAGATCAAGACCTTTGTCTTCGTGCTGCAAGTGCAGTTGGATTATCAGCAGCCGGAGTTGACTTGATTAAAGATGAAACGGGAAAGAGTTACGTTGTGGAAATAAATGGAAATTTCGGGTTCAAAATTCAAAAGCTGACTGGAGTAGATATTGCAACACCATTAATCGAAATGTGCGAGAAGAACCATAAATCCGGGAACAGGGCAAACCAAAGCATGATTGATGGAATGATGGGGTTTGCACCATTGCAGGGACTAAACATTGCAGCCCAATCGAAACAGTCAGAACCGGCTGTAAATTGGAACGTCATCGACCAATTGCCGCACAATAGATCTGTTGATGACGGGTTTACGCCTGAAGAAAAAAAATTAATCCGCAACCTATAATTTTGACAAAATGCCAAAAACAGAATTTCAACAGGAGCAGGAATGGGCACTAAAATCCAAACCTTACTTGAGGTTTCGACCTGGTGATATTGTTTTCTTTAAATCTGATTTTGAAAAAAAGAATCCGATGGTTATAGTGCAATTATTGGACATCGACTTTCCGGAGGATTATTCTTGTTCATGGTTTGATAGTAAAAACTGCAAGCAAGGTGACATCTTTTTCGACATTACTCTAACTAAATCAGAGTAGGATAAAAAAAGGCAGAAAGTAATAATAACATAAAGGTAACTGATTGATTCAGTTACCTTTTTTTGTGCGTTTTTTATGCTTTTCGCTGTCATATATCCTGTTGAATTGTTCTCTTTTTCTGCCTTTTTACATAGGGCGTGGCTGGCACTCTGGCGACAAAGATCCTTTCCTTTTCAAAATATAAAGGTTATTTTGTTGTAAATTAGTGATTTATGGAAAATTAAACGACAATTGTATTTTTCTGTATATTTGAATTATTGAAAAAGGCAGAAAAAGAAAATCTATGTTTGTACATTTATGGTACATAAAATAAAAAAAGCAATTTTGTATTTTGCAATATGTTGATATATAATATTATAAGTATTTTTTAAACAGAATAAAATATGACTCAAAGTCATGCTATGACTGGCAAAGGAAAAATAACGAATAAGAAATACCAAATCAGAAAGTTGTTTTACCCCTGTT
>CAYOBW010000442.1:0-4525 GCA_964402115.1 uncultured Victivallales bacterium | reverse complement strand
GTTAACGAGCCCCCCGGCACCGCCGGTTTGCCCCTTATTTAGTCATCCGACCACTAAGTCATTGTATGGTGGAGAGCGGGGAAAACAAGTACCTCGGCGCCTCCTCAGGCATTCCACACCACTCCTGAATCGGCCTGCCGAGATCATTTGACGGCGGCGGCGTGGCACTTTCCAGCGAATTCCCAGTTGGCCGCCTTCCAGAATGACTCCACGTACTTCGGTCGTTCGTTGCGGAAGTCGATGTAGTAGGCATGTTCCCACACGTCGATGGTCAGCACCGGCTCCTTGGCGTGTTTCAGCGGCGTGTCAGCATTTCCGCAACGTTTGGGGTTACACAGTCCCGCCGTGACGAGACGGGCGATCAAAACTCTTGCGATGCATCGCGAAAGGCTTGGTCCAATTCATCCCAGGCCGACTGGGCACCTTTTTGGAGATCTTTCCAAGCCTCGCCGCTCGAAGCACCGATCTCCGCCAGCTTAACGCGGGCAGCCTCCCGTTTGGTTTCCAGGACGGCCATCTTCTGCTCCCAAGTCGCCTTGGCGTCGTCCTTCAGGTCGAGGCCCTTCTCACGGAGCTTAGCGAGTTCGGCGTCCGATTGTTTGAGTTCGGTATCAAGCTTCTTCAGGAACTCTTCCTTGGTCTGCTCGGAAAACTCAACAGCCGTCTCAGCGGCTTGGTTGGCATCGCGGCGTACGTCTTTGGACGTGACCTTTTCGGGCGTCCGATCAGCGGGCTTTTGCTCGCACCCGAGAACCACGAGCAAACTGGCCAGCATCAACATCGAAGCAAATTGGGACATCTTTAAGGTTCCTTCTGGACGGTCGCTGACGGTTAGTTGGACAGGGCCACTCTCTATAACGGATTTGGCGAAACCGCCGATGGCGTTGCGCGTTACGGTCCAACTGGTTTTCTGCCCCAAGGGGGCACTAAAAATCAGTACCCAGGGCGTTGCCGTTGCCTGGGTACTTTCGTGTTAGGCCCCTTCGGGGCAAGGAGAACCCGTGTTTGTGTCACAAAGTGGCGTTGTCTCATTAGTAGCCGCGAACGCCAAAACCGTAGATGCTGATGCCGCCATAGCTGCGGGTTCCGTAGCCGTAGTTGCCATAGCTGCGGGGACCATAGCCGTAGTTTCCATAGACGCGGGGACCGTAGCCGTAGCTGCTATAGACGCGGGGACCGTAGCCAATGCTGCCGTAGCCGCCAGGGCCGTAGACGGGTGGGCTGTAGACGCGAGTGCCGTAGGCACGCGTAGCGTAGCCGCGGGTGCTGTAGCCGCGATAACCCCGATAGCCGCGGGCCTGAACATCGGTTGTGGCGACGATCAGAGCGAACGCCGCGACGAGCACGGCTAAGGACAATCGTTTTCGAGACATGATAAAGACTCCTTTGAATTTTCCTACCGCCAACCGGGTACTGGTCAGAGGCCAGTACCCGGCGGTTTCGCTGCAGAGTGTTACGGGTCGCCTGTCGCCTTTAGCGGCTGGCGAACTTTAGATTTTTGTCTGCGATCCAGCGCCGAGCGTTTCGGCACGCCTCGAAACAATCTAGCGGAAGCCTCGCTGTTTGACGGCATGTCACCGCAGTGTCTCGCGTGTGGTCGCACAAGCAGTGCGATCCGAATCACGATTTCCATGGGAGAGAACCGGCGACGGGCTGACAGAACGAAGAGGCATCTTCGCTCCTACTTCAGCGCTTTCTTGACCTTGCCGGCAACCTTCGCAACGGCCTGCTTGACCCTGCCAACCGCCTGGTCGGCCTTTCCTTCGGCGCGGAGTCTGTCGTTGCCGGTCAGCGTGCCGGCGGCTTCCTTGATTTTCCCTTTGACCACGTCTGTTTTGCCACTCATGATAGTGACTCCTTTTCCTAAAGTTCCCCACGTAGCATTAAATTCGACCCTGACCGTCGTCCCGGCTGGTTGCAACCGCAAGCGTGCCACCCAGCGCAAAAAAAAGCCGACGTGGCCGAATACCTTGAAGTATTCGACCACGTCGGCTTACTCTTCAACGAGCCGCCCGGTACGGCCGGGTTGCCCTTTATCTAGTCGTCCGACGACTTGAACTGACATATTCACCAAGCGGAGCCGTGTTGCAATTCGCCGCGGGTCCACTCGACAAAGGTATCTTATGGGTCGAAGCTGGGAAAACAAGGGGACTGTCGTCTAGCGTCCGCGTTTGGTAGTATTTTTTGTGGAACGCGAACTAGACGAACACGAGGGCTGAATCGTCGCCAGGGAGTAATCAGACCATGACCGCAGAACCGCGTCATCCGGCCTCGCGTTTCGACCTGCGTCGGCTCGCGGAGGAGAAGGCCGGAGCCAACGAGGGCCAGCCCCCGAACACATTATCGCCCGTGGAAGCCGGGCGCCTGCTCCACGAGTTGCAGGTGCATCAGATCGAGCTGGAGATGCAAAACGAGGAACTGCGCCGGGCCCAGGCGGAACTCGAAGCCTCGCGGGCACGGTACTTCGACCTGTACGATCTGGCGCCGGTGGGCTATTTCACCGTCAGCGAACAAGGGCTGATCCTGGAGGCAAACCTCACGGGGGCAGGATTGTTGGGCTTGACCAGACGCGATTTGATCAGGCAGCCGATCTCCCACTACATCCTACCCGAGGACCAGGACATCTACGACCGGCACCGCAAGCAGCTCTTTGAAACGGGCGTGCCGCAGGCGTGCGAGCTACGAATGCTGCGTGCGGACGCCGCCTCTTTCTGGGCGCGGTTGGAGGCGACTGTGGTGCAGGGAGGCGAAAGCGATGAACCCGTGCATCGCTTCGTGCTGAGCGACATCACCGAGCGCAAGCGGGCGGAACAGCAGGTGTTCGAGACGAACCAGCGACTCCAGGCGCTCATGGAGGCAGTGCCGGTAGGCGTCAGCTTCTCGGACGATCCCACCTGCCGACGCATCACGGGCAACCCGGCGCTGTTGGCCCAGTTTGAGGTGACGCTGCAGGACAACTTGTCGGCCTCCTCGCCCGATGCGATGGCGGCTGGCCGACAGGTGCGATTCTTCCTCAATGGACGACAGATCATCGACGCCGAGATGCCGCTGCAAAGGGCCGTCGCCGAGAACAGGGTAATCGTACCCATGGAACTGGAGGTTCAGCTTCCCAGCGGACGGCGATGGTTTGCTGACGCATCCGGCGCGCCGGTACGCGATGCGCAAGGCCATGTCATCGGTGGGATTGCCGTCACCGTCGATGTCACCGACCGCAAGCGGGTGGAGGAGAAGTTGGCGGACCTGAACCGCCGCAAGGATGAATTCCTGGCCATGCTGAGCCATGAACTTCGCAACCCTCTGGCCCCCATCCTCAACGCCGTGCAACTGCTTCAGCTCCAGAAAAACGAGAACGCGGTTCAGCAAAAGGCCCGCGCCATCATTGAGCGCCAGGTGCGGCAACTGACGCATCTGGTGAATGACCTGTTGGATGTCGCCCGCGCGGCCACCGGCAGGATTCAGCTTTGCCGGGAACCGGTCCTAGTGAGCGATATCGTGAAACTCGCGGTGGAGACCGCTCGTCCGCTGATCGACCAGCGCCGACATGAACTCACGGTGTCGCTGCCGCCTGATCCGATATGGCTGTACGCCGACGTCTCCCGGATGGAGCAGGTCGTGACGAACCTCCTGAGCAATGCCGCCAAGTATACGAACGAGGGTGGTCGCATCTGGCTCTCCGTTCAACAGGAAGGTGACCAAGCGGTGCTGCGTGTCCGGGATACGGGCCTCGGCATCGCTCCCGATTTCCTGCCCCGCGTCTTCGACCTGTTCACGCAGGCGGAACGGTCATCCGACCGTTCGCAAGGGGGATTGGGGATCGGATTGGCTTTGGTAAAGCGGCTGGTGGAAATGCACGAGGGAACCGTCCGTGTTTCCAGTACTGTGGGGCAAGGAAGCGAGTTCGTCGTGAGCCTCGGGGCGCGTCCGCCGGTGACGCCCGCTGGCACGACGCAACTGGACTCCCGTGGAATCGCGGAGCCGGCCGAGCGCGCCTTGCGGGTCCTGGTCGTGGATGACAACGTGGATGCAGCGAAGACCCTGCAAATGCTGGTGCGAGAATCCGGACATCTGGCGAGGATGGCTCACACCGGCACAACGGCCCTGGCAGCGGCTTTCGACTATCGGCCCGACGTGATGCTGCTGGACATCGGCCTGCCGGAATGCGATGGCTATGAGGTCGCGAAGCGGATACGTCAGGAGCCTTTGCTCCACGACATCGTGCTCGTTGCCGTCACGGGGTACGAACGGGACGCGGACCGGCAGCGTTCGCAGCAAGCGGGCTTCGATCACCACTTGGTCAAGCCCGCCGATTTCGGAAAAATACGAGAAATCCTGGCCGCTGCCGCGCAGAGGGCGACTTAACGCCCCCGGAGCTTGCAAAAGAAAGAAAACCGATGCCGACGACCGACAGGGTTCTTCGAGTTCTCGTGGTCGATGACGACCGAGACGCTGCGGACGCACTGGGCCTGCTAATGGAGGAACTTGGCAACCAAGTGCACGTGACCTATGGCGGGACGCAGGCATTCAA
>CAYOBW010000441.1:0-4561 GCA_964402115.1 uncultured Victivallales bacterium | reverse complement strand
TGGCCGAGGGGGGCTTCGCGGCCGCCGCCGCGCGCGTGGAGCGGCTCGGCGCCGGACTGCCCCGCGTCGCGCCGGCTCTCGCCGCTGCCCGCAAGGCTTACGCCGGGGCGCAGGACCTGGTCCAGCGCCAGGCCTTCGGCGCGGCGATCGAGCAGGCGGCCGAGGCCGATCGCCGTCTCGTCGAGGCCTACTGCCTCGCGCAGCGCGCGGCGCCGGGCGAGTTTCGCGCCTTCTGGTGCCACAACGCTTACGGCGTGCCGGGCCTCGACTGGGACACCGCCATCCGCCGCCTGGCCGACAACGGCTTCACCGCCATCTTCCCGAACATGCTGTGGGGCGGCGCGGCCTACTACAAGAGCGAGGTGCTCCCGACCGCCGAGCGCATCGGCGACCGCGGCGATCAGCTGGCAGCCTGCGTCGCCGCCGCCCACAAGCACGGCGTGCAGGTGCATGTGTGGAAGGTGAACTGGAACCTCGGTCACGCCGTGCCGCCGGCTTTCGTCGCCCGGCTGCGCGGCGAAGGCCGGCTCCAGGCGGATGCCGCCGGCGCCGAGCTGGCCTGGCTCTGTCCCTCGCACCCGGCCAACCGGCTGCTCGAGATCGCGGCCATGGTCGAGGTGGCGCGCGTCTACCCGGTGAACGGCCTGCATTTCGACTACATCCGCTACCCCGACAGCGGCCACTGCTTCTGCCCGGGCTGCCGCGCGCGTTTCGGCGCCGCCACCGGCGCCGCCGTCACCAACTGGCCAGGCGAGGTGCTCGCGGACGGACCGCGCCGCGCGGCCTGGCTCGACTGGCGCCGCGAGCAGATCACCGCCGTGGTCCGCGAGGTGAGCCAGCGGGCCCGCGCGGCACGTCCCGGCATCAAGCTCTCCGCCGCCGTCTTCCGCAACTGGCCCACCGACCGCGACTCCGTCGGCCAGGACTGGAAGCTGTGGTGTGACCGCGGCTACCTCGACTTCGTTTGCCCGATGGACTACACGCCCAGCAACCGCCAGTTCGACAACATGGTGACGCAGCAGCGCGCGTGGAGCGGCGCAGTCCCCTGCTATCCCGGCATCGGCGTCAGCGCCTCCTCCTCACGCTTTGGCGTCGAACGTACGATCGAGCAGGTGCAAATCGCCCGCCGCCACGCCACCGGCGGCTTCATCATCTTCAACTACGGCACGGAGGAGAGCGAGAAACTCCTGCCGCTCCTCGGGCTCGGTCTCACGGCCAAACCCTGAACGCCACCACCACGGAGTCTGCCCATGAGCTTGACCACTGACCGTATCCTCTTCCTGCTCCCAGCCTTGCTTGCACTGGCGACCTTGCAGGCGGGGGCCGCCGAACCGGCGCCCGCCCGGAGCCGCCTCGGCATCAACGTCGCTGGCCCGGCCGACTACAGCTCGGAGCACGCCTTCGTCGACGTCTTCCGGCAGGCGCGGAGCTGGATCAGCCAGCGCAAGGGGCAGCCGTGGGGCAAGGGTCCCGCTCTCGACGGCGACGCCAGCGGCTGGGTGAGCCGGCTCGAACCCGACTGCTGGGCGGAAACGCCCGTCCTGACCGAGGCGAACGGTCACGCCCCCGCCGGCGACTACGTCTGCCTCTACGAAGGGGCCGGCGCCATCGAGTTCACGCAGAACAGCCGCATCGTGTCGCGCGCCCCTGGCCGCATCGTCGTCAACCTCGACACCGCCAGGGGCGGCACGTTCCTCTCCCTGCGCGCCACCGACCCCACCAACCACGTCCGCAACATCCGCCTGATCATGCCGGGCTTCGAGCAGACCTGCGCGGCCGACCCCTTCTACCCGCCCTTCGTCGAGCGCTGCCGCGGCTTCAACACCATCCGGTTCATGGACTGGATGCACACGAACGGGTCGAAGCAGCGCGAGTGGGCCGAACGCCCCACCCCCGCCTACTACACGCACACCGCGCGCGGCACGCCGGTGGAGACCATGGTCCAGCTCTGCAACCGGCTCAAGGTCAACCCCTGGTTCTGCATGCCGCACCTGGCCACCGACGACTACGTGGCCCAATTCGCGGCGCTGGTGCGGCGGCTGCTGGACTCGGGGCTGAAGGTGTATGTCGAGTACTCCAACGAGGTGTGGAACGGCATGTTCGAGCAGCATCGCCACGCCGAGCTGCGCGGCAAGGAGCTGGGCCTCGGCGCGCCGGAGCGGCCCTGGGAGGGCGCCGCCATGTACTACGGCCTGCGCTCGCAGGAGATCTTCAAGCTCTGGGAGCAGGCCTTCGGCGGACGCGAGCGCCTCGTGCGCGTCATCGCGTGGCAGGCTGCGGGCGGCACGTACTGGAGCGACGGCATGGTGCTGGGCCGCAACGACACCGGCAAGCACGCCGACGCCCTCGCCATCGCGCCCTACATGACCATGTGCATCGGTCCGCAGACCAAGCCGAACGCCCGGACGGTTGCCGCGTGGAGTGTCGAGCAGGTGCTGGACTACGTGGCCACCAATGCCCTGCCGGAGAGCGCCGGCTGGATGAAACTTCAGAAGGGCGTGGCCGACAAGTACGGGCTCACGCTTATCGCCTACGAGGCCGGCCAGCATCTCGTCGGCGTGGGCGGCGCCGAGAACGACGATGCCCTGACCCGCGTGTTCCAGGCCGCCAACCGCCACCCCCGCATGGGAGCCCTCTACACCCGGTACCTGGACACCTGGCGCGACAGCGGCGGTGACCTGATGTGCATCTTCTCCTCCACCGGCCGCTGGAGCAAGTGGGGCAGCTGGGGGCTGACCGAGTACCTCGACGAAACCGAGGCCGCTCACCCCAAACTGAAGGCCGTACTGGAGTGGAACCGCGTCAACGCGCGACCGTGAACGAAGTCTTCCGCACGGACGGACCGGCAGCGTGCAGGGACGGCGCGGGAGTGCCGTCCCACGTAGGACGGTCCTCCCGGGCCGTCCCGTCAAGCGCGAAGAGAGCGGCGGCCGTCTCGTCCTGTTACCTCTGCGCGGCCTCGCGCGGAGAGTGAGGCGATTAAGTATCCGAACCGGCCGGAGGTCACACTTGCTCGCCACACTTCGTCCCCACACTCGATCGGTTACACTTCGTCGCCACGCTTACTCGAGCTCTTCTTTCCAGGCCAACCGCCGTGCTGCGGACATCCACGTCGGAAGTCACAGGCCCGGCCAAGAACCAGGGACTACGGCGGAACACGGCAGAACCCTCCCCCTCCCCGTGGCGCCGGTATCCGACCGGCGCTGACCATGCCCAGCGCCGATCATGCGGCTTTGCGCTTCCCCCAATCAAGCCAGCCTCAACCCTCGCTCCGCATCTTCCCCGCGCGGGTCGCCTTCAGATCGTCCTCGTCGTCGTCCTCGTTCTCGTTCTCGTCCACGATTCCCTCGCCCCACACCCTCGAGTACGAGGACGAGGACCGTTCGCTGCGCTCACTGAGGACGAGGACGATTGCCTTCGGTCATCTCTTGATCTTTCCTCTCGCAGAACGTCTATATTGGCCGCCTCGATGTCGCAAATGCTACCAACAGCCATTTTCCACTCTTCTTTACCCCCGCGACAGCGGAGCCGGCCGGGGTCCATGGGCAATGTAACCTTGCACGAATGCGGTCGCAAGCGGTATGAGGCACCCGCTTGCGTCGTCCGGCGAGAGGTCGGGGCGGATCCCGCCAGTTCCCCCCCGTGGCGCCGGTATCCGACCGGCGCTGACAATGCCAGGAGCGGTGCAAGCGGCTTTGTGCATCACCAGGTCAGGCCAGCCTCAACCTCCCGCTCCGTTCCGTCCTCGCGCGGGTCGGATACCCGCGCCACACGGCAACACCCGCCCGCTCCTTTGCCTGCTGGTACTGCCGCTGTCACGCCTCGCTCCACCGCTCGCACAAGCCATGCCCCCGCATTCGTCGTCGTGCTCGTCCTCGTCCTCGTCCTCGAATCCCCTCGCCGTCTTCGCATACGAGGACGAGGACGATGCCGTTCCGTTATCCCCTCATCTTCGCTTCCGCAGAGTAGAGTAGAGCCCTTATGCGACGGGGGTTATGTGCGCCCATTGCGCTGGCCGCACCCTATCCCGTCTTCCTCAAGCCCCCTCATCAAACCGTACGGCGGGTCTTCCCCGGTACGGCTTTCGGTGTTTCCCCCCTGACTGGGTTCGCGGTGCCGTGTCCCGCCTTCGCAGAGCCTACGGCGCGGCGCGCAGGGCAAGCTTGTCGCGCCTAAGCCTCCTGGCGCAGGCGGATTCCGCCCGGATGTTGCCACCCGAACGCGCCCCCAGGCTCCCCTGAGCTTGCCGAAGGGGGCTACCTACCTCCAAAGGCAACTGATAGCGCGGGCTCCTTTCATCCCGCCAGTAAACGGTTTCGTAACCTCATACTCACCTGCGTACGTGTCCGCGCGATTCGGCGTGATATCGCTCAGTCTCTTGCGGTGCCGATGAGACGGTAGATGGCCGCTCCAACCAGAGCGCCAACAATCGGAGCAACCCAGAAGAGCCACAGTTGAGCCAACGCCCAGTCGCCGACAAACAAGGCGACACCTGTGCTACGCGCCGGGTTCACAGAGGTGTTGGTGACCGGGATGCTGATCAAGTGAATCAAGGTGAGGC
>CAYOBW010000440.1:0-4625 GCA_964402115.1 uncultured Victivallales bacterium | reverse complement strand
CCCGAAGCGCGCAGCCCGAACACGCACCGCCGGCCACGCCCGAACTTGCGGTGTTCGGCCATCCATTACGGCATGCTGTCGCGGTCGGCTCATGTGTTTCCCTTTGGCTGTTTCAAGGCGCACATGAGATCCCCTTGACGACCGATCACTCCTTGACCTAGCATTCTCCCATGACAACTACCGTTACGGGCAAGAACCAGATTACGATCCCCGCGTCGTTGGCGGCCGCATACAAGCTCAAGCCGGGTAGTCGGATCGAGTGGCTGACCGGGGATGCTCCCGACGAAATCCGCTGCCGGATCGTTCCCGACGCGGCCACCTTGGCGGCGACGCTGCGCGGGGCCGGCCGGCGATACCTCCGCAAAGGATGCCGCCATCCGCTAGCCGCCCTGCAGGCCGAACGCGAGGAGGATGACGGGAAGCGGCGCGGCCTATGACCCACCTGCTCGACACATCCGCCCTTCTGGCCCACTACCTCGACGAACCCGGCGCGGAACAGGTTTCCGCCTTGCTAGCGGGCGGACGCGCGGTTGTCGCGCTGGCCGCGCCGTCCTGGCCGGAACTGGAGCGCCGGCTGGCGGAGCTCATCGCCGATCCCGTTGAAGCCTCCCGTGTGCATCGCCACTACACCCGCAATCTTTGCGCTTTCGTGCCTTTGGACGAACCCGCGACCCTCGCCGCCATCCGCATCCAACAAGCCTGCCCGGCGCGGCTGCCCTTGGTGGACGCCCTCATCGCCGGCTGCGCGGCCTATGCGAACCTCACCCTTGTCCACCGCGATCCGCATTTCGCTGCCATCCCCGGCAAGCATATCCGCACCTTGCGACTGCCCGACAAGCTGCGGAACAACGCCTGAGTTCCTCGCTCAGCGGCGTGCGTCCCCTCGCCGGGTGCGCGGCCAGCAGAGCGCGGATCAGTTCGATATCCGCCTCGGTCACCTCGCGCCCTTGCAGAACCATCATCGAAGTGCGATGACCGCTGAGGAGACGCTGTCGGGACCGCACGCGGGTGGCAGGCCTGAAGCGCGCTACCAGCGCAGGTTGGCGCTGGTGAGGCGGCGCTCGAGCTCGGCGATGACCCGGTCGTCGTCCGCTTCGCCTTGCGACTCGAACGTGGCTGAGAAGCGCAGGAACGCCCCGACGTCGTCCCACGGTACGGTCGAGATGAGCTGCTCGCGGATCAGGTGCTGCGACGCCTCCTCCGCGTTGGCGAAGCGCGTCTCGCCCGCCGCCACGGGGGCGCCTACGTACAGGTAGAACGTGCCTCCCGGCATCGCCGCGTCGAAGCCGACTTTGCGCAGCACCGCCACGATCTTGCGCAGCCGCTGCTCGTAGTGCCGCTTGATGCTGTCCGCCAGCGCCTTGTCCGCGACGCCCGCGCAGGCTGCCACCTGGATGGCCTTGAACTGGCCGGAGTCCACGTTATCCTTCACCTCGGCGTAGGCCTGCACGACCGCGCGCGAACCGGCGGCGAAGCCGAGCCGCCAGCCGGTCATATTGTAGCTCTTGCTCATGGAGTGCAGCTCGATCGCCGTCTCCTTGCCGCCGGGCCGCGAGAGAATCGACAGGGCCGAGTCGTAGGCCAGCGTGGCGTAGGCGGCATCCTGGACGATGAGGATGTTGTGGCGCCGGGCGAAGGCGATGAGGCGGTCGAACAGCTCCGGCGTCGCGGCCGCGCCGGTCGGGTTGTTCGGGTAGTTCACGTACATGAGCTTGGCCCGGGCCGCGACGTCCGCGGGCACGCGCTCGAGGTCCGGGAAGAACCCGTTCTCCTTCAGCAGCGGCAGCTTCACGACCTCGCCGCCGAGGTAGCGCGTGTGGGTCGCCAGCACGGGGTAGCCCGGAACCGTCACCAGCGCCACGTCGCCGGGGTTGATGAAGCAAAGCGGCAGCAGGGCGAGCGCCGGCTTGGATCCGATGCTGTGGTTGATCTCGGTGTCCGGGTCGAGGTCGGCGACGCCGAAGAACTTCCGCATGTACTCCGCGGCGGCGACCTTGAACTCGCGGATGCCGTTGTCGGCGTAGCCGCGGTTTTCGGGGCGGTCCACGGCCGCTTTCAAGGCTTCGCGGATGGGCAGCGGCGCCATCTGGTCCGGTTCGCCAACGCCGAAATCGAGCAGCTCGACGCCCGGGTGCGCCTGGCGCGCCGCCCCCTTGGCCCGCTTGATCTTCTCGAACTTGTAGATCTGGTTGCTCTTGCCGAACGCGGCGCCGCCGATGCGCTCGGCGAACAGTTGCTGCATGTCCATGGTTGCTCCTTGCGTCCGCGCCTTGCAGGGCGCGGCAAATGGTCGGGTAGTGTAGCGGGGCGCGCGGAAATGTCCAGTCGGGGCGCATCTGCGTTTATGTTGACCCTGGAACGGCATCCAGGCTGTTAGGCTGTGGGCTGTTAGGCTGTAGGCAGGCGATGAATCGTACTCGTCCTCAGTGAGCACAGCGAACGGTCGTCGTCCTCGAAGAGACAAACGAGGGAATCGAGGACGAGGACGAGGACGATGGGAAATCGAAGGCTGGACAAATACACGTCGCCGACCATCGGGTGGGTTACGGCTCGCAAGCTCGCCGAACCTCGAGACTGACACTGCGCCGATCGGTGGGGCGAGCGCAAGTCAATAGATCACAGATTCGCCCGTCCAGTCGTGAGCCTGTCCCCCGCGCTTGCTTTGCGGCCCGCTTCGGACGATGATGCGGCGTGCGAACAACCGGGGAGGGTGTCATGCGCATGCGACTGGCGGCGTGGGTGGCGATGGGACTGGCGGCGGCGTGGGCGCCGGAGGGGGCTTTCGGGGCGGGCGCGGTCTCGAACGTGTGGGCCGGGCCGCTGCCAGCCCTGACCGCTGCCGCCGATGGCACGGTCTGCACGAACGCCAGCCTGTGGCAGGCCCGGCGGCGTCCCGAGCTGCTCGAGCTATTCCGCACGCACGTGTATGGGCGCGTGCCCGGCACGCCGTACACGAAGGCGTCTCGCGTGGTGGACCGCGACGAGGGGGCGATGGACGGGACGGCGATTCGCAAGCAGGTCGAGGTCGTGCTCGCCACGGGCCGGACCTCCGTCACGATCCGGGTCGTGCTCTTCATCCCGCGCGCCGCGCCGAAGCCCGTGCCCGTCTTTCTCCTGATCTGCAACCGGGGCGCCGAGAACATCGACCCGACGCGGCGGCAGAAAAGCCCGTTCTGGCCGGCCGAGGCGCTTGTCGCGCGCGGGTACGGGACGGCGGCGTTCCTGAACAGTGACGCGATGCCGGACCGGCCCGACGGCTTCCGCACGGGCGCGCCGGCGATGCTGGATGCGGCGCCGCGCCCGCCCGACGCCTGGGGGGCGCTGGCGGTGTGGGCGTGGGGCGCGAGCCGGGTGCTGGATTACCTCGTCACCGACCCGGACGTCGCGCGCGACCGGGTGGCGGTCATCGGCCACTCCCGCGGCGGGAAGACGGCCTTGTGGGCGGGCGCGGAGGACGAGCGGTTCGCCCTGGCCATCTCGAACGATTCGGGCTGCGGCGGGGCGGCGCTCAGCCGGCATCGCGCGGCCGGGCGCGAAACCGTGGCCGCGATCGCCGCGAAGTTCCCGTTCTGGTTCTGCGCCAACTTCCCAGCCTACGGCGGGCGGGAGGACTCGCTGCCCGTGGATCAGCACCAGCTGCTGGCCCTGATCGCGCCGCGCGCCGTGGCGGTCGGCAGCGCCTCGGAGGACCGCTGGGCCGATCCGCCTGCGGAGTTTCTCGCGCTGGTCGAAGCGGCCCCGGCCTTTCGTCTCTTCGGCCGCGCCGCCCTTGGGGCGCAGCCGCGCTTCCCCGCCGTGGGCGAGGCCCTGCACGGCGACGGCGCCCACTACCACCTCCGCCCCGGCAAACACGACCTCACGCCGGCCGACTGGCAGGCCTACATGGACTTCGCGGATCGCGCGCTGAAGCCGTGAGCCCGGGGGGCGCATCTGCGCTTATGTTGCTCGCAACATAACTGTGCTTGGGTGGATTGGATCGTCTGGCTGGTAGCCCCGCCTTCTCCGAAGGCGCGGGCGGATGCTGGTGGGAAGACAGTTGCACCCACGACGCTACCGGGCGCTGGGCCTCGGAGAGGCCCGCGCTACGTGGAACCCGGCGCTCGTCTGCACTCAAGCGCAGTGCGCCCGACCCCGGCGTCTCCCGGAGAATCGGCTTGTTCGGGCGGCGGGCATGGGGTATACGGAGCGCCCTTATGAATGCGACCGAATCGAGTGGCGGGGTGTTGTTGACGGATCAGTTGTCGGCCTGGCTGCGGGCGGCGTTCGAGCGGGCGTTTCCCGGCCAGCCGGCGTGCGCGCGCGTGGGGGTGGTGCCGACGGCGAACGCGGACTTCGGCGATTTCCAATGCAACGACGCGCTGGGGCTGGCCAAGGTGCTGAAGCAGCCGCCGCGCGCGATCGCGCAGGCCGTCGTGGACGCCGCCGGCACGCGGCCGGGCGTGGCGAGCCTCGAAATCGCCGGCCCCGGCTTCATCAACCTCCGCCTCGATGCCGCCTGGCTCGCCGAGCATCTGCAGGCCATGGCCGCGGACGAGCGGCTCGGCGTACCGGCCCTGGGCGCCGGCCACACTGTCGTGCTGGATTACTCCAGCCCCAACGTGGCCAAGCCGATGCACATCGGCCAC
>CAYOBW010000439.1:0-4638 GCA_964402115.1 uncultured Victivallales bacterium | reverse complement strand
GAGTGGGCTTCGCTCACTGGGGCAAGGTCACCGTCGAGGTTGGTGGTCGCGTGCAGCGGCGTCGTGGCCGTCCGTGTGGTGTTCTTCCGTGTCATGCTCTGGCTCCCCGTCACTTGCGCCCACGCAGGGCACGCAAGCGCCGTCCGCGTCTGCGTTTCGCGTCATTGGACTGACTTCCTGCGCCGTGGTCCTCGATTCCTTGCCTGATCTCATCCCTCTTTGAGGAGGCGGGAGGCTGCGGATCAGCGCAGCCTCAACCTCCGTCATTCTGTCTATGCCTGTCCGCCCGCTATGTTTCTATGTCCTGCCTGGCCGCCGATGCCGGCGGACGACGCCAGGTCACCCGGCCCCAATCTCTCGAAAATGATCAAAGTCAAGACCTGACAGCGCCACCCCCTCGGCACATTTCGCCACAATGCGCTCAACGCCAACACTCAACTCCATTCTCACTGGCTGGCGCAATCACCCCGCGTCCTTCCACGTCGAGACAAGGCAACAGCAACAAATTCACTTCGAAGGTGGGGGGACGCCTCGTCCATTCACCGGTTTGTCAAGACTACCCATCCCGACGCCAAGCCCTGCCGGCTCCCGACTGGCTTTTCCCACAGATAGGTCTCCAAGCGCGCCTTCCATTCCAGCCTCTAGGGCCTGCCGCCCCCCCCCATCGAGAAGCTCCAATTCGTCGCCCACCCAGGAACGCGGAGTCCAGGCTCCCTCTTGCGTTTCCCGCCCGAGCCCCAAAACGGCGCTGCCGTTGTCGTTCCCCGTGATCCGCTCTTTCCTGAAGCCCCCAATCGAACGTACCATCTGGGAGATGGTCGCGTCATGACGACGCCTCTTCTCCTCCGCACTGATTCCTTGCTCAAGACTGGCCAATATGCCTTGGGACGGATGATAAAGAACAATCAACACCACAAGGACCTCGCGGTCGTATTCGTTGTTTCCAAAAGATGTACTTTGGATGAAGGCGACGATTTCCTTCTCCGTCGGTTCATGCGGTGACTCCCAATACGCATATGGTTCCCAACGGCGGGGGCCCCATCGCCCTACCCCCACTGCAGGGCTGGTGAGACGACATGCCAACGTGTGCCGCTCGCCTCCGTTCCGATCCACCCAATGGACCTGGACCACTGCCTCTTGAAAGTGGTTTGGTACGAAAGCCAGATTACTGACCTTCATTGACCAGGCAACAGCATGCGCATCTACAATGCGCTGACACTGATTCGTCTTGGCGCTTAACGCTGACATCACGAGTCGGCTATCCGGTTTGAGCGTTGAACTCTCGCTCTCGGTTTGGATCACGGAGTTAGCACAAGCGTGCACGACGGCAAGGATTGCGGCAAATACAGCAACCGTCATTTGCATTGTCATCGTCATGGCGTGCCCTACAACTGGGAAGGGGGGCCTGGATAGTCAGGCTCCCGTGACAACTTACAGAATGCTTTTCGTCCAGTTCGTGAATACCACAAGTTCCCGACATCCGGTGTTGCCGTCTCCGCTTCGACAGCCGACTTGCAGTGAGTACCGCACGCACTCATCAAGGCATGCTCAAGGCATTTGACGAACTCGTTGCAGGACCCCGCGCAGTAGTACGCCTCAATCTCCCGATTCTCGACATCGAACAGATGCTCCGAGTACAGCACGCTCCAACCGCACACCGATCCGGCGCGCCCATTGAACGCCGGATCGAGCACCCGCGGCGTGCCGTAGGCTTCGTACTCGAAGCGCTCCACGACCGCGCCGTCCGCGCCGACCACCGCGCACATGTCCCAGTGGCTGTCCTGCAGCGCATACAGCCGCTCGTCCAGCACGCCGTCCTGATCCGTATCGCGGTCGCGGAGGATCAGGTCGTTGATGCCGAGGCCCCAGACGTACTGTCGGCGCAGATCGGCGGGGGTCGGGGTGGCGAGACGTTCCTCGAGCAGCCGCCAGTCGGAGGTGTAGTGGAGGTGCCACTCGTCCTCGCCCTGATTATCCTGCCGGAACGTGCGCCAGTTGCCGGCCTTGTCGAATGCCGCTCGCCGGCGGGTGACCGTGGCAGGGCACTTCGCGTTCCGGCGGCTTGGAGGACGCCAGGCGAGTCTTGCTGCAGACCGGCGGGCAGTGCGCGTGCGCATGCGAAGCACCCTTCGAAACGAGAAGTTTGCGACGACCCGATACGGGTGAACTATCCCGCCGCATCCTTGAGCCGTCAAGTCGTAATTGGGGTTCTCCTCCGTGCACAGGGAGATGGTCTGAGTCGCGCTTGAGTTCTTACAGCGTCTGTGGCATACCCGTCTCATGGAACACGACCGCGCACGCGAAATCCTCTGCTCCCTCGCCGATGGCTGGAATCCGGTCACCGGAGAACAGTTCCCGCCGGGCAGCCCCTACCAGCACGCCGACATCGTCAGGGCGCTCTACGTGGCCTTGGCGGCGTTGGAGAAAGGCAGCAAGGCTAGCCCGCCGCGCGTACCACGTGCCGTGGATCCGACCAAGCCCAAGGCGGGCATGCCACGCCGTAGCGACGCCGCGAAGGCGGGCGGGCCCTGGTCACCCGAGGAGGAGCAGCAACTCCACGACGCCTTCGTCGCCGGCACACCGGTCACCGAGATAGCCGCCGGCCACGGCCGCACCACCGGCGCCATCACCGCCCGCCTGGTCCGGCTCGGCCTGTTGGCGGACACCGCCGGCACCCGCACCGGCCGCGGCCACGCGCCCGAGGTTGTCCCCACCCAGCCGAACCCAAGCCAGCCAGAGGCGGCATCCCCCGTGTCTTGCCCGCCACCCTCGCCCCAGCCGACGCCACGGCCCTCACTGCTACCCCCCGAGTTGACTCAGGCCGAGAAGGACACCCTGCCCTTCTGACCGCCTGCGGTCCCTCCAGTGCCGCCGGGCGTTTGCGCGCCCCGCGGCACTGGCCATCCTCCCCTCACGCGCGCGCGTACCCGCCATGCTTGTCGTGAAGGATGCGCCCATCAACCAAGGCGGCCGCCTCCCGCAGCGCCTGCAGGGCCTCCTCACGCTGGCCCTTCCAGTTCCGCGCCGTCAGCTTCTCCACAGCCTCGATCGCCGCCTGGATCATCGTAGCCGGCGTAGCCTGCACCTCATACAGCACGCCACCCGCTTTGCCCCCCCTACCCCGCGCTACCAGCCCTGGGACTGCCGAAGGGGCCGCCAACTGTTTCGGGCCCGCCGCTGCCGGCGCCATGAACAGCAGCGGCATGGCCCCTTCGATCGCCTTCCGGAAGTCCTCCCGGCCCGGCTTGAAGTAATGCTTCAGCACAACCTGAGTCGTCTGGTGGCCGGTTACCCGTTGCACCAACTCCAGCGGAACCCCGGCCGCCAGGGCAATCGTGATCCAGGTCACGCGCAGACTGTGGAACCCCCTCACGCTCGCGGCTTGGAGTCTGTGCTCGCCGCCGACATGCATGTCCCCCCGGTGCAGGATCTCCGTCCCGGGTGCCTTCCTCCTCCGCTCCTCGACCTCCTCCGCGTCGAGGAACCCCGCCTTCTTGAACACGCCCTTCAGCCTCCAATTCACCCCGTCCGGATTCCCCTGGTACATCTCGGCCAGTGACGGCAGAACGTACGGGCTATTCCCCTTCGTCTTGTTCAGTTCCCCCAGCAGGCCCTCGAGGACCGCGAACATCGGGATCTCCACTGTCTCCCCGGTCTTGGACGTCTTCACCCGGATGTACCGGTTCTTGAGGTCGACGTCCGCCCACTTCAGTTGGCAGGCATCCCCGCGACGCATGGCCGTGCACGCGCCGATGACAATCAGGGGGTACATCAGCGCGTCATCGCGGGCGGCTTCGACGATCGCCGTCAGTTCCTCCTGGGTGAACGGCTTACGGTGAATCATCGCGCTGTCCTTCGCCACGATCTTCCCGAACGGATTCGTCAGCATGCCCGCATCCTCGCGCAGGTGCTCGAACGCGCCGCGCAGGAGGATCAGCTCCGCGTTGTAGGTCTTCGGCGACACCTTCCGCCGATCCTCCTGCCGCATGAACGCTTCCGCGACCTTGCGGTCCACGGCAGCCATTTCCTTCACGCGGGAGAACTCGGCCTCGATGAACTCCACGAACCGCTCGAAGACCCGTTCCGCCCACTTCACGTACGGCTCTTTCGGCTGACGTTTCCGGGGAATCTCGCCCCAAGCCTTGGCCAGTTCGCTGAGTGGAATCGTCCCGATCCGGTGACCGAACTTCACCCGGTGAATCTCCTGGACCAGTTCTTCCGGCCGCTTCTGTTCCTCCCACCGTCCGACGAACTTCTCGTAGGCGGTCTGAGCCTTCTTGCGGGACGCCTCGAAATCGTCATCCCCCGGCTCGCTCAGCTTCGCCGGCGGGTTGCCCTCAACGGCCACCTCCAGGCAGGCGAAGTGCCGCTTCCCGTTTCGCATCCAGCGCGCATACCACCACCTGCTACCCGGCTTCAGTTCCAGCGCCATACGGCCCCCTTTCCCTCTGCAAGCTCCCGTGATCCTGAGCAACCTCCGCCCCCCACCCCGGACAGATATTGCCACAGTTTTAACCACAGTTGCCAGTAAAAAGGGCTTTTGAGAGGCAGAATACACGCACTCGCTAGGAAACAGCGTGTCTTTGCGCTTGGCTGTTAACCAGGATGTTACAGGTTCGAGCCCTGTCGCCGGAGCCA
>CAYOBW010000438.1:0-4712 GCA_964402115.1 uncultured Victivallales bacterium | reverse complement strand
CCGCTTCCGCCCGGCCATCGGCCGATCCCTCGCCGTGTCCGCACGCATTGACCCAAGTGCCCCGCCTTCGCTCGCCACCGGTTTTACTGTCCGGCGGGTCCTCACTACTACGCGGGACTCCGACTGCTCCGGCAGCCCGCGCGGCCTCGGCGGGGTCACCGCCTTGGACCCTCGGTCGAGGCACCGCCTCGCCGCCAGAGCTCTCCCGGCTTACCCTGATCGCCCTTCCCATCCTGTCGTCCTCGCTGACCCCGCCGAGAACATACGACGCCTGCCGACTGTTTGAGGACGCCGCATGGCAGCCTTCGCCGTTCAGGTAGCGGCTCGGCTCTCGGTGCTCTGTTTCGAGGCTCATTGGATGAGGTTCACTGTCGTTACGACCGGACGGTTCAGACTGGATCGTGCTTTCGGGTTCGGCCTCGCGGCTTCTTCCCAGACCCAGCTTTCGGTCGTGAACAGTCTAACTCGACCGGCGGGACTCACACCCGCGTGGCAACCAGCTTCACCGGCGCACACCCGAACTCCGAAATAGAGCGATAATTTTGGGAATCGCGGCCCGAAGTTTCAGATCATAACGCCTCCGGTGGCCTGTCGGTCTTCTGGCGGAATCAACTTCGGCGAAGTGCAGTTGAGCCAGTCCAAGGTCGCGTCCACCAGCGGCTTGTGTTTTCGCAAACCGCCCCAGGCGGCGGAGAGTTTCACGACCACCTCGCGGCCCATGACGCCCAGCACCGCGCCGCACAGGAACACGGCCACGCGCAACGTCCCCGGCTGCCGATACGGCGCGTCCGGCGTGGTCTGATGCTGGTAAAGGCTCAACAGGTTGAAGGTGCACAGCACCGCCAGGAACGCCGCCTCTGTCGCGAAGAACGGTTGCAGGCAGAACCCGTCGGCGGCCAGGTCGTGCTTCAACTCCTCGATCCGCTGTTCGATGCAGGCACGGCCGTTGTAGTCCCGCCACAACTCCACCGCGCTTTGACTGCGGTTGGTCACCCATATGCGGAACGTGTAGCCCGGCACGTCCAGCAACCGCCGCCCCACCGCCGCCTTGGTTTCACGAATGCGTTCCCGCACCACGACGAACCGCCGGGCTTTTGGCCAGCCAAACAACTGCACCGTGAACTCGCCAGCGTCGTGATGTTCATCAATCATCGTCCAGTTCTTGATCCCGGCGCAGTGCCGCTTGAGGCTCGAAGTCAACCGCGCCACCACCACATACGGCAGGCTTCGTTCCTCTAGAAAGTCGAGGAAATGACCGTCAAAGAACCCGCTGTCGGCTCGCACCGTGCGCAGCCACGTCCCCTCCGGCAACAACGCGAGGGCCTCCTGCAAAAACGGGATGACCCCGCGCGCCGGGCCGGTGTTGCCGCTGCGCAACCAGCCATGCAAAATGAACTGCGCCTCCGCTAGTACGGCCAGCAAGGGATGATGACTGTTGCGCCCCTTGCGCCGGGGATTGAACCCCTTGCGCGCCCCTTCCTGCTGTCCCTCCCGGCAAAACACCGTTGAGTCCAAGTCCAACGAGAAGCCCGCCGCCGGACACTTGACCAGTCGCAGCAACCACCGCCAGAGCGGCCGCCAGAACGCCTCGATGTCCGCCTGGCTAAACCGGAGGAAGAAGTTGCGGATGGTGTCATCGCTGGGAAAGCGGGGCAGGCCCAGCATGGCATGGAGAACGCGGTCGGCGCGCAACCATTCACAGTGGGCGAAGCGCCGCGCCCCCACCACGACGGACATCAGAAAGGCCGTCAGCGAGTGCGCCAGCGGGATGGTGTTGTTGGAAGCGGGTGCGGCGAAGGGCAGATGCTGTTGGACTGCGCGGGCGAAACCGATCTGGCCCAGGAAGGAGATGAAACTGGCCAGCCCGCCGAAGGGCGAAATCGCCTTGGGCGTTTCGTCCAGAACCAGCTTGGCTTCGCCAAAAAGAGGGGTAATTTCGGTGCGGGTCGTTTTGTGCAGGGTCGGCGCGGGTTGTTTAAACATCAATCCCTATGCCATCAACCCTTCCCTCAAAGCGACCCTTTTTCCAAAATCGGAGTTCGGGCTTAAACGTGTCCGGCGCGAAAAAATCGGATGGTGCGAATGTCCAGATCTGGGTTTATAGCGGTGGCCGGCCCGAGGAGACCTGGATCATTACGCCGACCGATGGCGGCTTCTATCGGGTGACGCCCGTCAACAGCGGCTTGAGCCTGGAGGTTCAAGGGGCTTCCACCGCGGATTACGCCAATGTGCAGCAACGGACCCACACCGGCGGCAGCAACCAACAGTGGAGATTCCAGACGCCGTGGATGTCCCCCATCCAGTCCCAGGTTCGAACGGGGTGTGTGACCGTCTCCGCCTCTGCCTGGACGGGGCAAAAGTGCGTGCTCGATACCTGCACCAACCTCACTCAAAGCCAATGGACGCCGCTGCAAAGGAACACACCGGTCGTGGACGGCCCATTCGGTTTCAGCAGCGTCGCCATTTCAAGGGCATCCCGCTATTTCCGGGTGAGATTCCAGTGATCCCCTTGGCCGATGAAAGGGAAAAGGTGTTAGTCCCACAGATTGACACACTGCCCCTGTCGGCCCGGCGTTGACGGCGGGATGTGGGCGTGTCTCTTCAGGCCGCCGCCGCGGCCATCGGCGCCTGGATGACATTGGCCGGCGTATCCGACTCGAGGGCGAACCATTTTACCGTGTCCACCGGCTTCACCAGTTCCCGGTAGTTCGAGAAGATGATCTTGGGGCTGTTCCCCGCTTCCAACGCCACCTGCGCCACCCTCTGCACCTGCGCCACGCGGTAGGAGATGAACGAAAAGATGCCAACTGCGCCCGCCGCTGGGGTGCGCCAAGCGCCTGCCTCTGCCGTCCGATTAGAGGCCGGCAACTCCACCCCGGCGAGATTTCGGACGGGGAGCAGCGGGTTTGGCCAGCTCGCGGCGGCGAAAAAGCATGGGAACCTCCTTGCCGTCTTCCCTCCACGGCCTAAACTCACCGGAAATGAACACGGTCGGCACGATTGATAGAAAAACAATTCCCCCCTCACCTGCGGAGCGTCAAAAGCAAATCTAGCAGTTTCCGCGGCAGGCCGAGCGTGACGGAGTCAAGGCTGTCATCGGCTTGCGTTCGAGCGAGGAAGTTGAGACAGCCGGATTGGATCTCGTCGAGCACGGCGAGGATGGCTGCCACGGCGGATCAATGATTTTGGGAATTTGGCCGCTCCTTTATTTCCAGGACGCGGCCTGAGGTTAAACAAGTAAGACCACAACCACACACAAACACATGAGCGCAAGTCCATCACGTCTGGCAGCCATTCAAGCCGCCAATTATTATCGCGTCCCACCAACCCTTCCCTACAAGGACGCCCATTCCGCGTCCAAGTTCGGCGCGGCGGTTTTCAACGAAAAAACCATGCAGGCCCGTCTGCCCAAAACCGTTTACAAGTCGCTGAAAAGAACCATCGAGACCGGCTGCCAGCTCGACGGGAGCACGGCAGACGTCGTGGCCCTCGCGCTGAAAGACTGGGCGCTCGAACACAGCGCCACGCATTACGCGCACATTTTCCAGCCGCTCACCGGTATCACTGCCGAGAAGCACGACAGCTTTCTTGAACCCGACGGCAAGGGCGGCGCGATCGCCGAATTTACCGGCAAGCAATTGATTCAGGGCGAGTCGGACGCGTCGTCGTTCCCCTCCGGCGGCATTCGCAGCACGTTCGAAGCGCGCGGCTACACCGCGTGGGACGTGACCAGCCCGTGCTACATCGTCGAAAGCCCGAACGGCACCACGCTGTGCATTCCCACGGCATTCGTTTCGTGGACCGGCGACGTGCTCGACCTCAAGACGCCGGTCCTGCGATCCATGAGGGCGCTGGATGTGCAGGCGCGCCGCATTTTGAAATTGTTCGGCCATGACAACATT
Organism: uncultured Victivallales bacterium; assembly: GCA_964402115.1. Lineage (GTDB taxonomy): Bacteria > Verrucomicrobiota > Kiritimatiellia > UBA8416 > CAYOBW01 > CAYOBW01. The sequence continues at coordinate 810 of CAYOBW010000438.1, read as the reverse complement.
CCCATGGTCGCGGCCACCGCTGGTCCCGAGCAGGAATATTTCCTCATCGACCGCAATTTCTACCTGATGCGCCCCGACCTCATGAATTCCGGACGCACCCTGTTCGGCGCAAGATCGCCCAAGGGCCAGGAGTTTGAAGATCAGTATTTCGGCGTTATCCCCGAGCGCGTCCTCTCGTTCATGCACGAGGTGGAAGCGGATCTTTACCGCCTCGGCGTCCCGGTGAAAACGCGCCACAACGAAGTCGCGCCCTCGCAATACGAAATCGCGCCGATCTACGAAAACGCCAATGTTGCCGCGGACCATCAGCAGCAGACGATGATCACGCTCAAGAAAGTCGCCCGCAAATACGGCATGGAATGCCTTCTGCACGAGAAGCCTTTCGCCGGCGTCAACGGCTCGGGCAAGCACCTCAACTGGTCGCTTGGCAATGCCGCCCAAGGCAACCTGCTTGAACCCGGCAACACGCCGCATGACAACATGCAGTTTCTCGTGTTTTGCGCAGCCGTCATTCGCGCCGTCCACAGACACGCGGGACTTCTCCGCGCCTGCGTGGCCAGCGCCAGCAACGACCACCGCCTCGGCGCCAACGAGGCACCGCCCGCGATCATTTCCATCTTCCTGGGCGAACAACTCACGGATGTTTTCGAGCAGCTCAAGAAGGGCAAGGCCAAGACCTCCAAGCGCAGCAGTTCCATGCACCTTGGCGTGGACACATTGCCCGTGCTTCCGAAGGACGCTGGCGACCGCGACCGCACCTCGCCGTTCGCCTTCACCGGAAACAAGTTCGAGTTCCGCATGGTCGGCTCG
>CAYOBW010000437.1:0-4713 GCA_964402115.1 uncultured Victivallales bacterium | reverse complement strand
GACCACACCGTGACACCACGGGCTTGGCGCCCGCGGCTACCGCTGCGGCTGACAGCCGGGAGGCAGATCGCGCGCCACGGCCCTCCCCGTTGCCGCCGACGTCAGGAGGCGGACGCGCCGGCTACCGCACAATGAGCAGCAGGCCGCGTTCCGTGTACTGGGTCGTCAGCCCGTAGCGCGTGGCGAGGTAGGCGCCGACCTGCTGTTCCTCGTCATCCGTCAGGACGCGGTTGTAGATGATCAACTCGGCGAGGTCGCCATCCCACGTGCGCGCCGGGGTGATGCCCCGGTCGCTGCTGAAGGAGGTGGCCGTGCAGTTGCCGGTCGTGCGCAAGGAGATGACAGCCATGTGATCGGTCGGCACGGGTGTAGTCTCGCCGTTGACGGTGAGCCCGTCCACACGGGTCGTGCCGCTTCTGACCGCCACAGCCGTGTTGGCGCCCCAGAAGAGCTTCGTTTCCCCGCGATGGAAGTGGTAGATCTCACCGAGGCCCACCGAACCGAGAAGGGAGCGGGGGCTGGTGGCATCGGCATCCTCGCGCACGACCCAGAACACCGTGCGGATGTCGTCGAGGCGCGCGAAGGCGTAGTAGGTGCTGAGCCCGCCGTCGAAACGCACCACGGGCAGCGCATTGAGCACGTTCGGCTTGTACGCCGGCACCCCGCCGGTCGCCACGACCCCGTGCCGCCCATTGCCGGAGATGTCCGGCCACGTGGGCACGGTCTGTCCGTCGGCGTAACCGATCAGCGCCGAGGCCGCGAACCAAAGACTCATGCCGTTCGTGACCGGCAGGTCCGGCTGCGTGCGCAGCATACCCACCGTCGGCGACCAGCCGGCATCCTGCGCGTTGGTTGCGTAGTAGCGCACGTAGTAAGTGACGTCCGGCTCCAGCCCGTTGCCGGTCACGTTCACGACACCCGGTGCCTGCCCGCCCACGGTCGCGTGCCCCGTCCACGCGTTGGTATCGGTTCCGCCGTTGGTCCTGCCCCAGTACAGCGTCACGGCCGCGTTCGTCAGGACCAGGTCGCCCAGGATGGAAATGCTCGTCTTGGTGATGCGCGTCGCCCCGGTGAGATCGATCACCGGGTAGCTGACGGCGAACCCGTAGCGCTGCTGGACGTACTCGCCCAGCTCGTACTGCTCCGCCGGCGTAAGGGCCCGGTTGTAAACGAGCAACTCCGCCAGGTCGCCCTTGAAGTAGCGATTGAACAGCGGCTGGCTGAGCCGGTAGGAAAACGTCGCGGCGCCCGCCGCACGTTCGTGCAACAGGTGATACTGGCTGCCGTGGGCGAAACCGGCGACGCCGTTGACCATGACGGCCCCGTTGATACAGAAGTCATTCGCGTCCGCCCCATTCCCCGGCGCGCGCCATGCGCCTTCGCTGCGGACGTTCTGCGCGTCGGCGTTCTGCTGGCAGAACAGGCCGGTCAGGGCCGGCGCCGTGGGCTCGACCCGGCACACCGCCAGGATGGTGCGGGCGCTCACGTTCACCGTCCCGTCCATGTAGTTGGTGACGCCATCGAACCGGATCGCGGCCTGGCCATTGAGCACGGCCGGCTTGAAGACCGGCTGCCGCACCGGCGCCGGCTGTACGGCGTGGTTCCTGTTGCCGGACCAGTCGCGCAGCTGCGCCACCGCTCCACCATCCGCCACGCCATCTACCGCGGAGGCGTCCACCCACAGTTGCAGCCCGTTGGTCACCGCGTGGCCGGGCGTCCGGAAGGGCTCGGACGTGGGCGCCCAGATGTCGCCGGTCGCGTGCTGGCCGCGGAATCGGTAGTAGTACGAGGTTAACGGCGTCAGGTCCTCCGTGCGCCACGCGAACGCCGTCGCGGCGCCATACGAACCGAACACGTGGTTCGTCGCCCAGCTCGCTGCGTTGGTGCCGCCGTCCACCGGCCCCCAGTAGACCGCCACGGCGACCGGATCCGCGGGCGTGGCAACCGCGAGCGCGCCGGTCAGGGTCGCGGCCTGGCGCGCCAGGCGGATAGCGCCGCTGCCGTTGTCCAGCACGGTGTAGGTCGTGGCCAGGCCGTACTTGGCGGCCAGGTGCAGGCCCACCTCTTTCTCCTCCGCGTCCGTGAGAACCCGGTTGAAGGCCAGCACTTCAGCCACATCGCCATCCCACGTGCGCCCCGCAATGTTGCGGTCGTTCGACAGCGTGTTGGCCTGCGCGTCGGAGGCGGTGATCAGCGAGATCAAGGTCATGGCCGGCGGCAGCACGGTCGTCAGGCCATCTATCCGGTTGCCGTTCAGGCGGGTCGCGCCCTGCCAGGATGGCGTGGAGGCCGCGTTATTGTACCAGATAAACTTGTTGTTGCCGCGGTGGAAGTGCCAGGTGGCCAGGTCGCCCAGCAGGAAGCGGGAGGAGGCGGCAGCGTCCGCATCCTCCTTGACCACCCAGAAGACGGTCCGCAGGCCCGTGACCCGCGGGAACTCCATCCAGTTGTCGTTCGCCCCGTTGAAGCGCACCACGGGCAGGCCGTTCACCGCGTTGGTGACCAGCACCGGGTGGTTGGCCGTGCCCCGATCGACGGCGTGGTTGTTACGCCCGGACAGGTCATACCAGGTGGCAACCGTGCCGCCAGCGGCCACGCCCGGCACGCCGTCGGCCTTCAGCCAGAACGCGTAGCCGTTGGTGATCGCGCCGATGCGCGTCCCGAACACGGCCGGGGCATCCGCCCAGGTCTGGCCCAGCGCGTTGGAGGCGAGGAAGCGGTAGAAGTAGATCTGGTCCGCCGCCAGGCCGGTCACGTTGGTGGAAACCGTGACGGCGCCGTTCACGCTCGCGAAGGTGTTGGTGCGCGGCCAGGCGGCGGCGTTCGTCCCGCCGTTGGACGTACCCCAGAAGACCCGCAGGGTCGTCGGCTGGCCGCCGATCGCATGGTGCAGGCGCCCCACGAGGGTTGCGGCGTCGCCCGTGATCGCCTGGGCGCCGTTCACGTGGTCCACGACCGCGTAAGGGGTGTCCAGCCCGTACTTGCGCTCGAGGTAGACGCCGAGGGCACTTTGCTCGTCCAACGCCAGCGCCCGGTTGAAGACGAGGATCTCCGCGATATCGCCGATGAACAAACCGTCCCCGGCCCGGGTGAAGTTGCCGAAGGCGGCTGTGCTCGCACTTGTTCCCAGGGAGGCGCCATTGACCCAGAACTTGTACGCGCCCTGCGTGACTTCCAGGCAGTTGATGGTGAAGACGTGTGCCGATACCGTCGAGTTCAGGTAGAACGCGCCCCCCGCGCGGACGAAGCACATCGTGCCATTCGCCTGCGTGGTGTGGATCTCGTTGCCCAGCACCGAAGTCCAGAGGTTCTGCGCCGCGTCCTGCTTGTGAATGATGAGCACCGTCGCCCCCTGCGCAACAACCGCGGGGAGCACCAGGCTCTTCCCGCTGGCGTAGCGCACGACCTGCCGGCCGTTCAGCCCGTTGGTGATGTACTGGGGCTGGCTGGCCACCGTCGCCTGCGCGGCGGTCTTGCCGTTGCCGGAGATATCGGTCCAAGCCGCCACGGGCGCGCCGTTGGTCAGGCCCGGCAGGTTGCGGGCGCTGAGCCAGAGCGCGAGGCCGCCGGTGACCGGCAGGTCGGTGCCGAAGACCGTCACGAGGCCGTACTTCTGCTGCAGGTACTGCCCCACGCTGTCCCGCTCGGCCGCGGTCAGGGCCCGGGTGTAGACGAGCACCTCCGCGAGATCGCCGATGAACACGCCCTCGCCGGCCCGGGTGAAAGCGCTGAAGGTGCTGGTGCTCCCGCTGGCGCCCATGGGCAGGCCGTTGACCCACAGCTTGTACGCGCCCTGGGTCAGATCCAGGCAGTTGACCGAGAAACTGTGCGAGGAGATCGTGGACGTCAGGAAGAACGCGCCGCCGGCGCGCACGAAGGCCATCGTGCCGTTGTCGCGGGTCGTGTGGACTTCGCTACCCAGCAGCCAGGTCCAGGCGTTTTGCGCCGCGGCCTGCCGGTGCACGATGAAGACGGTGGAACCCTGGGCCGCCACGGCCGGGATGGTCATGGACTTGCCCGTGGTGTAGCGCACGACCGGCTGGCCGTTCAGGGCGTTGGTGATGTACTGGGGCTGGCTGGCCGCCGTCGGCTGCGCGGCGTCGTTGTGCAGGTCCGAGCGGTCGGGCCACGCCGCCACCGCGGCCCCGTTGGTCAGGCCCGTGAGCGCACCCGCATCCAGCCAGAGCGCCAGGCCGTTGGTCACCGTCAGCGCGCCGTTCACCGAACAGGCCATCCCGAGTATGCCCACGCCCACGATCAGATGATTGATGCGACACCTCATATGACTGCCTCCGGCGGAAAAGGGATGTGACTTACTCTTGCTTCAGGATACCCGGCGTGAGCGCGTGGGGCAAGTTCAGTCTGGCTGTAACGAGGACCGCCGCCGGCCCTCCCCGTAGCCGCCGACGCGAGGAGGCGGACCGGCCATGACACATGCCGGCGGGATGACGCGCGGCATAACGGCGGAGGACCGCCGTCTCCAGCCGGTGGTCCCGCATGCCGTCTCTTCCCGCCGACAATGGATCGCCCTGGAGCCGGCGGTCCTCCGCCGGTAGACCACGCCGTGACGCCACGGGCTTGGCGCCCGCGGCTACCACTGCGGCTGACAGACGGGAGGCAGATCGCGCGCTCCTGCCCTCCCCGTGGCCGCCAACGTGAGGAGGCGGGCCGGCCATGACACATGCCGGCGGGATGACGCGCGGCATAACGGCG
>CAYOBW010000436.1:0-4716 GCA_964402115.1 uncultured Victivallales bacterium | reverse complement strand
GCCCGTGTCGAGCTGCGCGCGAAGCGCGCGGCGCGCTGGCTCGCCGTCGGCGACCCCGCGCACGGCCCGCACGTCTTCAGCGCCCTGTTCCACCCCGGCGGCCCGCGCAGCGAGGTCGGCGTGCTGGCCGGGTTCACCGCCGACGCGCAACCCCACTATCGCTTCGTGCGCGCCGCCACGCCGACGGGCGAGGTCTTCCGCCTGGACCTCGTGGCAGGCCCTGACGTGCGCCAACTGGAAACCCTCGCCCGGCCCCCGGCGCCCGCCGACGCCCCCGCGCGGCTCATGGCGGACGCCTCGTCGCCCGGCGAACTGCGGCTGTACTGCAACGACGAGCTCGTGCTCATCCACCACCCGCCCGCCCCCGTCGGCGGCGCAAGCGGTCTCTACGTCGGCGCGGAGACGCGCACGGCCATTGCGGAGCCCGCCTACACGTTCGCGCGCGACGCTGTCCTCCTGCAGACCCGCCACGAGCGCAATGCCATCTTCCTGGTGGACGCCTACATGCGCCACTGGGCGGCGCCCGAGGGGCAATGGATCCGCTTCCCCAACGGCCACGCCTGGCTGACCGGCGACTGCTTCGGCCGTTTCGCCATCCGCCTGCCCGCGGTCACCAACGCCGAGGTGCATGTCGGCGTGCCCGAGGGGCAGAGCAACGGCACATGGGTCGTGCGCATCGGCGCGGAAGCGCTGACGCTGCACGCCGGCACGAACGGCGCGGCGCTGGCCACGGTGCCCCTCGCCCGCCTCGCCCCGGGCACCAACGGCGCGCTCCGCGCGTTCACGCTCCAGCGCGAAAGCGACTGGCTGTGGGCCACGAGCGGCACGAACGTCCTCTTCAAACAGCCCCGCGCCAGGCTGGGCGGCACGCGCGTGCGCGTGGCAGGCTACACCTACGACGCTCTCAAGGCCAGCCACGTGACGCGCTACCAGGTGGCCGACTACGTGTTCGGCGAGGCGCTGCAGGACTGGACGATCAACGGCGGGCGGTGGGCCGTTGTCAACCGCTACCAGTGCGACCCGCGCTGGTCGCACCTCAACGGGGAGTCGGCCAACGGACTCGCCGCGCTCTGGAACAAGTACGTCTTCAGCGGCGACTTCAGCCTCGAGTTGTACGGGGCGCTGCGCCACCCCTGGTACGAGAACTGCGGCGACATCAACGTCACCATCCTCAGCCCCTCCGGAACGCCGGGCGAAGGTTACACCGCCACGTGCTCGGGCTGGGACCCGGACCGCTCGCAGCTCTTCACGCGCCTCTACCGCAACGGCGCCCTGCTGGCGCAGACGAACATGTACATGCTGCCGCGCACCCGCGAGGGGCTCCGCCGCGGCGGCTACATGCCGCTGACCCAGCACCTCGACTACGCCAACCTCCACCGCGCCTGGTTCCGCATCACGCTCCGCCGCATCGGCACGCGCCTCACGTACACGTTCGACAACGAACCCGCGATCGCCTGCGAGGACCCGAACCCGCTGGAAGCCGGGCGGGCGGGCATCTGGACATACCTCAACTCCATCGTCATCCCCCGCTGCACCGTGGCCGCCAGCCGGATCACCCCGCGGCCGCTGACGCTGCTGCCCGACCCCCGGACGGTCCCCCCGCCCCCGCCGCCGCCCGCGCCCCTGCCCGTGCTGGCCAACGGGCTGCCGCTCGACGCCACCGCGGCCCCCGGCTGGCGCTGCGAGGACCCCGCCGGCCAGGCCTGGCTCGCCTACGCCGCCGCAGGCGGAACGTCAGCCCCGCCCGCGCTCTGCGTCACGACGCTGCTCGGCGGCGGTCCCTTCTTCGCCCGCTGCCCGCTGCCGGCCGTGCCGCTCAACGCGCTCGCCGGCTGGCGCTTCGCTGCCGCGCGTACGCCGCGCGCCCGCTTCAACCTCCATTACTCGCTGGGGCACGTGCGCGACGGGAAGTACGTGCCCGAGGGGCAGGGCTTCCATCTCCTCGCGGGCAGTGCGCAGACCGATGCCACGTACGCGCTCACGGGGCAGACGGCGGTGCCGCCCTCGCCGCCCGGCAGCAACTGGATGGCGCGCGCCAACTGGACGCCGGTCACGGTCTGGCTGCCCGCCACCCTGCCGGGCCTCGACCCGCGCGACGCCACGCTGCACGTGCGGCTCGAGGGGTTCGGCAACCTGCAGCCGAGCGACGTGCACCAGGGGCTGACCGGCAACGGGCCGGGCGCCGCGTATGCCGTGCGCAGCCTGACGCCCATCCACGCGGCCCCACCGACGCTCCTGCCCGTGACCAACGCCCCCGCGGCAGCCACGTGGACGCTGCGCGACGCCCACTCCGGGGCCGCGCTCGCCGGCGGCACGAACCTTGCGCCCGTCCAGGCCTGGATCGCGGCCGGCAGCGTCACGGGCCTCGTTCGCACCGTACTCGCCGCCGCCGCGCCCGCGGGCCGCGCCGCACAGCCGCTGTGGTGGGTGCGCCCGCCGCGGCAGCCGGCGGTGGCCTGCGGCTGGAGCCCGGTCCACCCCGGCACACTCGACCTGCGCCTCATCGCCGACGCGCCCGATCGCCGCTGCGCGACACCCGCCGTGCAAATCAACGGGCAAGCCGTCACGGCGGCGCCGGACGGCCCCTTCGCCCACCTCGTCGCCGTGCCGCGCACGGTGCCGGCGCTCACCAACCTCGTGGTCGCCTGCGCGGGCGAGGGCTGGAGCCGCACCGTCACGCTGGCCCCCGCACGCCGCGCCAGCGCCGCACCGCCCATCCTCCTGAGGCTGGAGGGCGCGGTGACAGGCTGCGACACGCTCGAGAACGACGCGGCCGTGCTTTTCAACCGCACCACGGCGCAGGTCGCGGTCGAGACGCTCGGCGGCGAGTGGGGGCGCGTGCTGCTCGTGCGGAACACGGGGACCGGCCAGCGCCTGCCATCCGCGTTCGGCACGGCCGGCCTGTCCCTCGCCAATTACCCGGTCATGCAGTTCCGCTATGCCGCCGGGATCCTGGCCCAGGTCACGCTGCGCTTCGAGAGCAACCTCGCCACCGTGCAGCTCGGCGAGCCGGGCGCAGTCGCCACGGCCGTCCGCGGCAGCGGTGCACTCATACGCGACGACGCCTGGCACACCTGGTACGGCGTGGTCGCCGACGCCGCCTCGGCCCTGCCCGCCGCGCCCAACGCGTGGGTGCCCGCCTACGGCGGGATCAGCTCGCGCGCCGCGCTCAACCAGACCGGCTGGTACACGCAGCTGCGGCTGGACGACCTCGTGCTGGGTCCGGCGGTCGCCGCGCCGGCGCAGCTCTCCTGCACGCCTGTTTACCACAGCCTGACTCCGCTGCGCACGGTACGCGCGGCGGTGCGCGCCGGCGCCGAGCCGTGGGACGCGCTCGCGCCTGCGGCCCGGCAGGCGCTCGCGTGGCGCGACACGCCGCCGCGCACCCCGCTTGCGCCCGTGCTGGAGGGGCTGCCCGACGGCCTCGCGCACCTGTTCGTGCGGGCCGTGGACACCGACGGGCGGGAGTCGGCGGTCACGGACATCCCCTTCCTGCTGGACCGCCAGCCGCCCGTCGCGCAGGCCGTCTGCGTGCCCACGGCCGATATCGCCTGCAACAGCAACGTGCTGCGCCTCGCGTGCGCGTCCGGCGGTCAGAGCCCGCTCGACGTGCAGCGGCTGCGCCTCGCCTGGAACGGCGCGCCGCTGCCGATCGTCTCGCCGGGCTCCACGCTCACGCACACCGCGGACGCCGACACGCTCGATATCAACTGGCCGTGGATCTGCCGCACCCAGCTCGACCAGGCCACGAACGGCCTGCGCTCCGTCCTGACGCTGAGCGACATTCACGACGGCGCCGGCAACCGGGCCGCGGACATCGGCGTGCCGGTCGTCGTGAACCACGCCACGGACCACGTGCCCCCCACGCTGATCGGCACGGATTACGCCTCGAACCTGCTGTGGTGTGCCGACTGGGAGGAGGCGGCCTACAAGCCGCGCGGGCGCAATGCCCGGCAGTTGAAGTTCACGGGCGAACGGCCGGTCGCGCTGGCGCGCGCGCCGGGCGAGGAGCCCTACTTCGCCACAACGGTCGTCGCGCCCGCGGCCGGCGCGCCGCCCATCTACGACGTCTGGCAGGACTTCGACGAGGCGCCCTGGACGCCGGCTTCGCATCCGTTCCTGGCCCTGCGCCTGCGCCGGCCCAACCTGTTGCCGGCCGAACCCACGCGCCTGGCGCTGCTGCTGGAGCTGGACAACGGCCAGACTGCGGCGCTGTGGCTGACCGAACCGGTTCCCGACGGGAAGTGCGTGGACATCCCCCTGGCCGTGCCCTGGCAGTCCAACGCCTGGCACACGGTGCGCGCCGACCTGCGCAGCGTGCTGCAGCCAAAGCTCGCTCCCGACGCGTGGGCGAAGGTCAAGGTCAAGACCCTGCGCCTGCGCGCGCTGCAAGCCCGCCCTGGCCACATCCTGCAGCTCGGCAGCGTTTTTGTGTTTGCACCGTGGCAGGCAGGGCATAGAGTGGGCTTCGATGCCTTCGACACGAGCGGCATTGGCGGGCTCGCCTGGACCTATGACAACGGCGCCGCCGGCGCTGCACTCCCCGCGGGAACGGACGTGGCCGGTGTGAGTCTGGAGCCCGCCACCCTCCCTCCGCCGGGGGCGGATGCGCTGTGGCTGGCGGTGCGCGTGAAGGACAAGGCCGGCAATGCCAGCGCGCCCGTGCGGCTGCCGCTGCCGCCGCGGGGATAGGGGAGTGTTCAGTGTTCAGTGTTC
>CAYOBW010000435.1:0-4725 GCA_964402115.1 uncultured Victivallales bacterium | reverse complement strand
GGAGGACCGTCCTACGTTGGACGGCGCTCCCGCGCCGTCCCTGCGCACTGCCGGCGCCCGTCAGTTCTGCGTCTGCCGTTCTTCCCGCGTAAGTGAGTCGGGCGAGCGTATCCGCGTAAGGGTGGCGGTTAAGTGTGCGCGTAAGTGTACAAGGCGACCGCAGGCCGCACTTAACCGATTCACTTCGTCACCCCCGCTTGCTCAATTACCGATCCCCGGGAGCGGCCGCCGGAGCGCTCCGTCGCTGCGCGGAGGTGCGCATCACGGCGTCGCGCAGGTGCGGGGACCGCTGCAGGAGCGAATTGAACGGACGGCGGGCCAGCGTCAGGAAGGTGCACGGGGTGAGAGTCCGGATCGTCGCCGTCCGGGGCACGTTCTCCAGCAGGGCGATCTCGCCGAAGTAGTCGCCATCCTGAAGCACGTCCAATCGACGCTCGACGCCGTCCGCTGCCGCCTGCGTAACGGACACACGGCCGCGCACGATGATATAGAGCTTCGTTCCGGGCTCGCCCTGCTCGACCACGCGCTGCCCGGCCTCGACCTGTTCCGTGGCGAAATCTCCCGCGACCGCGGCGAGGGTCTCTGCGTCCAGAGCCTGGAGGACGGGAATGGACCTCAACCGTTCCGGATCGACGCTGGCTTCGCCGCTGCCATGCAGGGTGAAGCCCGACTGCTTCGCCCAGAGAGCGCGATACTGACCGTCCTGCCGGAGCAACTCCTCGTGCCGGCCCCGCTCCACAATGACTCCCCGCTCCATCACGAAGATGGTGTCCGCGTGGGTCACACTGGCAAGCCGATGTGTGACGGTTACCGTGGTGTGCCCCCGAGTCGCCCGGGCCAGCGTCTCGTTGACAGCGGCCTCGGTCGCCGGATCCAGCGCCGAGGTGGGTTCGTCAAGGACCAGGAGTTCCGGCTCGCGCAGCAGCGCGCGGGCGATCGCGATGCGCTGCCGCTGCCCGCCGGACAGCCGCGTTCCCCGCTCCCCCGCCAACGTATCGTAGCCGTTCGGCAGGGACAGCACGGTTTCATGAATCCCGGCCGCCTTCGCGGCCGCCTCCACCTCCGCGTGCGTGGCTTCCGGACGGCCGCAGCGGATGTTCTCGCGGATCGAGACGTTCAGCAGGAAGCTCTCCTGGAACACCACCCCCGTCTGCCGCCGCATCGAGGACAGCGTGACGGCCCGAATGTCCCGGCCGTCAAACAGGACGGCGCCGGACTGAGCGTCGTAGAAGCGCAGCATCAAGCTGATCAGGGTGCTCTTGCCCGAACCGCTGCCGCCGACAAAGGCCACCGAGGAGCCCCGCGGAATCGTCAGGCAGACGTTCTGGATGCCGGCCGTCTCGCCGCCGTAACGGAAGACGACATCCCGAAACTCGATCCCCTGGGCAAGGCGCGGGAGGTCGGCCGCTCCGGGTGCGTCCACGATCGCGGGCTCCTCCGCCAGCAGATTCTCGATGCGCTGCACGCCGCCCGTCGAACGAAGCAGCACCGGCACGACGCTGGTCAGCGTTTCCACCGCGTTGCTGACGGTGACGAAGAGAGCCTGAATGGACATCAGCTCGCCGATGGTCTGGCGTCCGAGGTACACGAGCATGACGCCAAATCCGGCCACGACGACCTGCGCGACGAGGATGACCAGGTTGGGCAGGCTCTCCGAGACGGAGGAACGGAAGGCGAGGCGCTGGCTCGTTTTCGCGAGGCGGCGCGATTCGCCTGCGAACGCCGCCTCCGCTCTCGGCGCCATCTCGAAGGCATTGACGACCAGCTGCGAATGGATGTTCTCCTGGACCGTGTTGGCCAACAGGGCCTCCTGCTGCCTGGCCAGGTAACTGAACCCAGCGGCCTGGGAGGCGAGTCGCCGCGGGACGACGGCACAGATCACAAGCCCGACGACCGTGACGCTGGCGAGCCGCCACTCCAGGAAGAACAAGGCGCCCGTGCAGAACACCACGACGAGGCCATGCAGGATGCTGTAGGCGCACACCCACGTGACCACGGCGTCCAGAGCGGCGAGGTCGGACGAGAAGCGCGCCATCAGATCGCCCGTTCCGTAGCGCGCGTAGAAGCCCGGCGACATCCGCTGGAGGTGAGCGAAGACGCGGACCCGGATGTCGTGCACCACACGGGAGCCCAGGGAAGCGAACAGGTAGTCCTGGCCGATGCGGCTCATTGCGACCAGGACGACACCGACCAGCATCACCGCGAGAGTGACGACCAGGGCATGGCTGTCGCGTTCGACGATGCCCCTGTCGACCATGACCCTGAAGCCGAGCGGCCACGCCATCGCGAAGCCGCTGTTCAGCAACAACAGGAGCAGCACCGCGATGCACTCCCTGGGGTAGGGAGCCATGTAGCCCGCCAGAACGCGCACGAACGCGCCGAACCCCATCGCGGGACTGGATCCGCCCGGCTCCTCCAGCGTGTCAGCGCTCGACATCGGCACCTCATGAACTCGCGGCTTGCCGCCGCACGCCCCTGCCCTGCAGATCCGAAAGCCCCAGCTCCAGCAGACGCTGGACCATGGCATCGAATCCCATGCCGTCGACTTCCGCCATCTTGGCCATCGTGGCGCAGGCCGACAGGTCGGGGTTGGGATTCACGTCCAGCACGTGGACGGCATCGTGCTCATCCAGCCGCAGGTCAAAACGGCAGTAGCGGGAGACCCCGATGGCCCGGGCAGCGGCGGCAGCCGTGCGCAGGAGGCGGTCCGCCAGTTCCGTCGAGGCACGGGCAGGGCACGTGTACCGCACCCCTTCGAACTCGGCACTGTCGCAGCTCCACTTGGACGCGTAGCTGCACACGGAGTCGTATCCCGCGGGCAACGCCGAAAAGTCGATCTCCACCAGCGGCAGCCACACGTCGCCCACCACTCCGGCATGGAACTCCCGCCCCCCCGCGAAGGACTCGACCAGGATGGGGGTCCGGAAGGTCCGATGCAGAAGAGTGACCCGTTCTGCCAGATCCTCCGGCCTGGCGAACACGGCCCGGCTCTCGATCCCGACGCTGCCGTCCTCGAGCGCGGGCTTCGCGATCCAGGGAGGGGGAGGAAGCGGTCCGGGCAGTCCGCCGTCGAGGGAGACACCGTACGCGGGGGTCTGGACCCCCGCCTCGTGCAGGAGCCCCTTGACCCGCACTTTGTCCCGTGCGCGGATCAACGCCTCCTGCGACTCCGAGGTGTGGGCGACAGCGAGGAGTTCCAGGAACGCCGCGACCTGCGCCTCTGCGACCGCATCCCCCCGCACGGTTTCGGCCAGGTGAAACACAACGTCCGGCGCATCCTGCTCCAAGTCGCGCGCCACCTTCGCCAGCCCTTCCCCGAGCGAAAGGCGGCGGTGCCGATGCCCAAGCCGGGTCAACGCTCCTTCCACATCCTCGATAGCTTCCCAGACGCAGACAAAGGCCTCCTGCCCGGCGGGACCATGGAACGCCTCCTTGTCGTCGTGCAACACGACGACACGCAGACCAGAGGCAGCCTGTGAGTGAGACACCACGTTCCTCCTCCCCGCCGGAGCGCGCGCTCCAGCCGCGGGTACGTCATTGACCAACCGTCGCCTCCCGCGTCTGCCGTCCCGGCCCGAGGGGGCATGGTACCAGGCAAATAGTCCGCGGACTATTCGCCGGGCACCTCTCACCGGCCCGCCACCCCCCCAGCTGTCACGGCGGAAAGTAAAGTTTCTGGGCTGGAGTCTCAAGACCAAACGCACGCGCAACGCTCGAGTGAGACACCGGCGTCGGGGTCGGAATCGGTAACCGCCTTCGCCTGGGAGGCTTCGGCGGCACGCCGTCGGGGTCGCGCCGGTCCGGTTCTGAAGTCCTTCCGTTCCGCATCGGTCAGATTCATGGCGTTGTCCCAATCTCGCATTGGCTGGCCGTCCTCGACCAGGTCGAGTGCTTGCTGCGGCCGCAACCGGCGACGAGGGCCAACATCAGGAAGGTCATGATCGTTTTCATTTTGGTGGCGAGACGAGCCGTCCGGGGTCTGAGGGAAATGTATCCTTGCACGAGCGCGGTCTCAAGCAAGATGCGGCATGCGTTTGCGCTCTGATTGCGGCCTTCCTTCCCGCTTGCGTCGTCCGACGCGAGGTCGTGGCAGCACCCGCCCACTCCTGCGCCCGCCTTTCGCCGCGAGCCGAAATCCCTCGCAGCTAGGCACCTGGCGCCGGCAGCGGGGTCGTCACCTAATCAAAGCATCAAAGCCCTGACCCTTTGCCTCTCTGCCCCCTTGCATCTCAATCAGGTCTCACGCCCGGAGGCAATCAGGCGTTCCACATAGCGCCCAAAGCCGGGATCCTCGCCACGGAGCAACCGTGGAAGATGCGAGCGAAAGTGCGGTTTGCGACACCATTCAAGTATGTAGTCATCCCAAGAGTTCCAGCGCCGGGCTTGCTTGTGAGACATTGTGTCGTCGTACAACAGGAGGAATGCCCGCTCGAATAGGGATATCAGCATGGCGAATATGATCAACTGCCTTTCTTTCTGCTCGTCGTTTAGAGAGGGCATGGTCTCGTCAGAAAACAATCTCAGATCGGGATTCTCTAACGCCACTTTCAGGAACTCCTGGTAATTGTCTGACAGCAGCTGGTATACCTCTTCCTCCTCGTTTTCGCGCTCCTTCCGTTGCTCGAACAAGAAGACCGCAATGGCCAGTGGCAGTCCTATCACCGTCACCACATAGCTCATCAGTTCCCACGTTTCAAGTGACATGGTGCAGATTCCCTCCTTATT
>CAYOBW010000434.1:0-4740 GCA_964402115.1 uncultured Victivallales bacterium | reverse complement strand
ACGGGATAGAGATTGCGCCGGATCAGCATGTCAGTGAAGACCAGGCTCGACGCCTCGACCCGAATGCGCACCTCGCCCGGGCCGGGCTCCGGCAGAGCCGCCTCCTCCACGAGCTGGATGACCTCGGGGCCACCAAAGGCCCGAATCTCGAGTCTCTTGACCACCACGGCGGGCGCCCTCACACGGGCCGGCGCCAGGCGCGCCAGAGGAACAGCAAGCCAAGGGCCATGAACCACAGCTGGATGGCCGTGGTGGACAGCACGATCGAGATGGGCGGGGTGATGCCGAAGAGCTCCAGGGCAGGCAAGGCGACCAGGCCACCCACCACCAGCCCCGACAGGCCCGCCCAGGCGGGCAGCTGCTTGTCACGCAGGATCAGCAGGCTGGTGGCGATGGCCCAGATCGCAGCGAAGGCCGCCACGCCCAGCATCTCGCCAATGGCGCCACCCCAGGCGTTGACGGCGGACTGGACAGCCTCGATGGCAGCGCGCCCCTCTGCCGACAGGCCGGGGGCCGCGTGGGCCTCGGCCAGCGTCACGCTGCCCGTGAGCCAGCGCAGGATGCCGACTGCCCGCGCAAGCGCCGAGGCCGCGGCCGCACCGATGGCGATGAAGGCCAGCGCCCCAAGTGCGCCGCGGCGGGCCGCCAGGCGAACGGTCAGGACGCCAGTCACGAGGAAGAGCAGCGAGTAGCCCAGGTAGAGCCCGTATCCCAGCCGTACGGCGTCGAGTTGCTCGCGCAGCAGCGGCAGCATCTTCGAAGGCGGGTAGTCCAGGCTGTCCGGCCATTGGATGGCGTTGCCGAGCACGGCCATGGGCGCGAAGAGGCTGAAGCCCTGCACCAGCAGAACCAGCCCGGCGGCCAGCAGCAGGTTGCGGGAAGTGGCGGCAGGGTCGTGGGGCGAATCAGTGGGTGACATGGAAGACTCCTGGGGATAACGAGAGGAACGGAAGTGGCCTCACGGCCTGCGAAGCTGGGACGTCGCCGAAGTGTGCGGACGGCCGTCCAACTGGCTCAGAAACTCTGCGATGCGGCGCTCGAGATCTTCGTAGTGCGGGTTGAAGGTGGCGCGGGCGCCGGCCTCGCCCGGGGGCGGCGACTGCCCGCCGACGCCGTACCAGACCTGCGGCGCCTCCTTGCAGGCCCGGATCTCGTGCTCCTTGCGGAATGGGGTGCTGCCGCAGTTGCGGTAGGTGCCGGTGATGCCGTAGTGCGGGTTGTCGGGCGAGATGTGTAACGCCAGGTGAGACAACCCCACCACGCGCAAGGCGTCATGGGCCGCGGGGAGCCAGATCACCGTGCTGCTGAAGGCCTCCTCGGGCGGCTGCGAGAAGTAGTTGACGAAGACGCTGCGTGGATCACGGGCGCTCTCAGCGAAGAACTCCCGGTTGGCAACGGTATCGAGCACCTCATCGTCTTCACTCTGCACCACCAGCCAGGGCGTCTTCACGGCCCCAGCTCGCCTCACCCGGCGCTCCATCAGGCCGAGCACCGCCATGGTGGAGGCGATACCGCGCGTCGGCATCGCCCCGTAACGTGCGAAGTCCTCGCGCAGCCCCAGATCGAGCCAAGGCCGGAAGGCGGCCACCCATCGGGCTTGCCGCGCCAGCGTGTTGGAGCGAAGCCGATAAGCTGGCGACAAGCCGATGACCGCATCGACCGTACCGGGCCGCTCAGCTGCAACCGCGAGCGCCAGCGCCGCACCGAGGGAGAAACCTACGAGCACGACCTTGTCGTTTTCGCGGTTGGCCTGCACCACAGCCGCCTCCACGTGAGCCAGCCAGTCCCGGTGATCCACGACCATCAAGTCGGCTGGGCGTGTGCCATGCCCCGGGAGCAGCAACACCCGGGACTCCAAGCACAGCTTCGAGAAGGAGCTCGCCAAATCGCGCATGGCGAAGGCGGTGTCCGACAGCCCGTGCACGAGGACGGCGATGCCACGCTGCGCCCCGGGTGGACACCCCTGGCCCGGGGGAATGCGGAAGGGGGCCACGGATGTCAACTCCGCATCGGCCCTTGAAGGGGCAAAAGGCAGCCGGTGGGCGCGCAGTTCGTGGGTCACCCCCGCGACGTAGGCGTCGAAGTCGGCCACAGGCGCCACGGCAGAAGCGTCACGCCATCCGCTGCTCTGCAGTTCCGGCCGGGGCGCGGTGCTCTCTTTGGAGGCACAGCCCGAAAGCAGCGCCCACACTGCCACCAGCCCCATGGCGAAGATGGGCGCATGCAGGGATCGTTGACCAGATCGTGAATGACCACTCGCCATGAGTCGTTCCACTCAACTCCGAGGCGCCCATCCTGCCGTTTGGGGCCCATGCAGGGCAAGCCTCACCGATGCATGACGGCCATGCAGATTTGCAGGGTCCTCTTACGAAAGCGACCCGAACAGGTCTCGATCAGCCCGCCGAAGTCAGGCCCGGCGGTGAATCTCGTCAGGGTTGGAGGCGCCCTGTACGGGCCTCAATCAAGCGTCAACCAGACGGTCGTACTCGGCGTGAGTGCCGATCCAGAACCAATGGACGCCACCATCCACGCGCAAGCCCAGTGCTCGATGATGCAAGCCGACTCTCGCACTTCGAAGCTTTCCGCCGCCAATCGACTTGAACTGGACCGAGGGATGACCAGGGTCCCGTTTCAGAAGTTCGAAGTTCTTATCCGCAAGAGCGCGCACCTCCAAGGGCAGCGCTGCATAGCAACGCCAAAACCTTGCAGAGGCGGTATGGATCACAACTTGCGATGAGAACCAGCTTCAAAGTCAGCTTGGGCCTCAGCCAGCAAGGCGTCGAGTTTGCCCGCACCCAGATCAGCCGTGATCTGCTGATCCCACGCCAGAGCATCAAACTCAGCGAACCACTGACGGAACTCTGCAAGACCACCGGGCGGGAGCGCTCGTACGGCCTCTTCGATGGCTTTGACGTCAGACATGGAGCAACCCTCTCTTGAACGGAGCACCCAGATTCTGCCTAACCGCGATGCCTGGCAGGCGCATCCCTGGCTCAGTCCCCATTGAGCATCCTGTTCTTCGCAAGTGGAAACATGACCGAGGGCCACAGACCGGTGGCAGCCTTGCCCCTGGATGCCAAGGGCTTGAACATGGTCACACCCCTCATGCAGACCCAGGAAGCAGCGTCGTCGGCGAGGCCAGCGCTTGGCTGGACCTTCAAGGCAGGCCGGGATTGATCAGCACCTTGGCGCCGGTGGCCCGCGGGCTGAAGGCCTGGATGACCTGGGGCTGCGGCACCTGGGTCAGAGATAACCGTGAACGAGCTTCAGAAACTCGGCACGATGCTCAGAGCATCCTTCGCAGCGCCTCGATGGCAATTTGTTCACCATGCTCCTGAACGAAATGGCCGCCGTCGGAGATCAACATCGGCGGCGGACATCCGCGGATCTGCAGGCGCAGCCTGTCCATGGACGCCGGGGTGAACACCGGGTCCTGTGCGCCGATGGCCATCATGGACTGTCCCTGCCAACGGTCGCGCCAGAAGGCGGCCGCCTCGCGGGAGGCCGCCACGCCGTCGGCGTCTGCGCGCTCGGGCACCATCTCGGGGAAGGCCTGGGTCGCCGCCCGGTAGCTCATGTCCGGAAAGGGTGCGTCGTAGGCGGCAGCCTCTGCCTCAGTCAGGTGCGGGTTGCCGCGCAAGAGCAGGCGGCCGATGCCGAAGTCGGGGCGCGTGCGGCACATCGCGCGCCACTGCGTGAAACCTTCAGGCAGCGGGTCTTCCGCGGTCGCCAGATAGGTGTTCATCACCAGCAGTGCGCGGTAGCGGGCGGGGTCGGCCTGGGGCAGCGTCAAACCCAACAGACCACCCCAATCCTGCACCACAAGGTGGATGTGCTGAAGGCTGAGGTGCTGCACGAACTCGATCAGCACCTGCCGGTGCCAGCTGAAGCTGTGCTGCGCGACATCGATGGGTTTGTCGCTCTTGCCAAAGCCCGGCATGTCGGGGGCCACCACCCGATGCCCGGCGGCAAGAAACACCGGGATCATGCGCCGGTACACGTAACTCCAGGTCGGGTTGCCGTGCAGGCACAGCCAGGTGATCGCGGCATCGCGCGGTCCTTCGTCCAGGTAGTGCATGCGCATGCCGCCCAGCGCCGGCAAACCGGTGGCGTAGTGCGCAGGCCACGGATACCCTGGCAGGTTGTCGAAGCGCGCCTCTTCGGTTCTTTGAAATGCCATTGCGTTCACGGCTTGCCCTCAGTTGCTGATGCTCGGTGACGAGCGCAGATGCTCGACAGACGAGGCCTGCGCCAACAGGAAGCGGGCTGCGGACTCGGCCGTGATGGACAGACCCAGACCACGGCCGTCAACACTCACCCGCAGCGGTTTGGCCGGCCTCGACATCACGATCACCAGCGCTCCACTGATGGCCGCAGATCCATCTCGAAGGTCCAGGCGTCGCGCGGTTGCCGGTGCAGCCACCAGTAGGCCTCGGCGATGTGCTCGGGGTTGAGGACACCGTCGGGCCCGGCGTCGGCCACCCGTTGCGGGAAGTGCTCTCGCGCGAAGGTGGTGTCGATCAGGCCGTCGATGACCACATGGGCCACATGCAGCCCTCTGGGGCCGAGTTCGCGCGCCATGGATTGGGCCAGCGCCCTCAGCGCCGCCTTGCCGCCTGCAAAGGCCGCGAAGCCTGCGCCACCGCGCAGGCTGGCCGTCGCGCCAGTGAAGAGCAGCGTGCCGTGTGCCCTGGGCAGCATCACCCTGGCCGCCTCGCGCCCCACCAGAAAGCCCGCCAG
>CAYOBW010000433.1:0-4763 GCA_964402115.1 uncultured Victivallales bacterium | reverse complement strand
GACGGGCGGCTTGACGATGCCGTCCGCCGCCTCACGGCGGCAGCTACGGGGAGGGTCAGGGTCACCCGCCATCCCCTTACCGCACGATGAGCACGGTGCCGAGCGAGATGTGCGCGATCACGTAGCCTTGCGGATCGAGTTCCACGGTGTGCTCGTTGAAGCTCAAGGCCGCAAGCTGTTCCGGCGTCAGCGCATCGGCGCTGGTGCCGAACCGCAGGTTCGTCGGCGCCACAGTGCCCAACAGCCCGCTGATCACGATCTTGCCGGAGCCCCAGGCTTGCGCGCGGCTGTCGGCAAAGGCCAGGCTGCCGCCGCCCAGGATGAGCGCGCCGTCGCTGTTCCCGACGCGCAAGGTGCCGACGGTGTTGGCGCTAGTGGCGGCGTCGAGCGTGCCGCCGTCCAGCACCACTGCATGCTGCGCCTTCAGCGTACCCGTCGCGCCGAGCCGGAGCGTACCGCCGAGAATGGTCGTGAGACCGGTGTAGGTGTTGGCGCCCGAGAGGGTCAGCGTCCCGGCGCCGCGTTTGGTCAGCGCCCCGGCCCCGCTGATGACGCCGCTGACGCCGCCCGCGTGACCGTCCGTGTCGAGCGTGCCGCCGCCTGCGGCGAGGGCGAAGGTGAACGGCTTGCCCGCGGAGTTGACCGTCAGGTCCGCCACGTCCCCGGCAAGCCGCAGTACGCCGCCGTCCAGCGAAACCGTCGCCACGCCGCCGGCGGCCGGGACCGCCGTGCGCTCGAAGCCCTGCCCCGTGACAAGCGTGCCGGCAATGATCAGCCAGGCGTCGCCCGTGTTGCTCGCTGCCGGATTCACCTTGATCGAACCGGCGCCGGCATAGGTGAACGTACCGCCCGTGCCGACGGACAGGATCGCCGTGGCGCCGCCGATGCCGTCAAGGGACACATCGCCGTTCTGAGTCCAC
This sequence comes from uncultured Victivallales bacterium, assembly GCA_964402115.1. Taxonomy (GTDB): domain Bacteria; phylum Verrucomicrobiota; class Kiritimatiellia; order UBA8416; family CAYOBW01; genus CAYOBW01. Next base: position 3,843 of record CAYOBW010000433.1, on the reverse strand, counting down.
GCCCCGCCGCTGTTGACGGACACCGTCGCTCTGCGCCCGAGCGCCAGCCTGCCGTCATTGACGACGCTGCCGGCCACATTGAGGGCCTGTACCTTGTCGCTTACGACCGTGTCACCCGGGATCGTGCCGACCTGGATCAGCTTGCCAGCGGCCGCCGCGACGGCGGAGCCGGCCTGGAAGTTGACGGTGCCCTCGAGGGTATTGCCCTTGCCGATGGTCCAGCCGCCCGTGGCGGCCGCCTGGTTGCCGGAGACGTTGATGGTGCCGGCGTTGACCGTGGTGCCGCCGGTGTAGCTGCTGGCGCCGGAGAGGGTCAACGTGCCCTGGGTCTGTCGCAGCGCGACGTTGCCCCCGCTCGCGCCGTCGGTGATCACCCCGCTCAGGATGCAGCCGGCGACGGAGTTGGCGGTGCCCTGGGTCAGGGTGTAGGTGCTGCCCGCGGGCGCCGTGCCCGTGATGTCGCCGCCGATCGTCGCCGCGGCGTTCTCCCCGCCGATGGTCGTGTCGCCCAGAAGCGCGATGGCGCCGCTGAGGACGGTTGTTGCGCCGACGATGCGGATCGCGCCCCGGTTCTCGGTGTTGCCGGTGCCGAGAACACCGATGCCGCCGCCGAACGTGGTTGTGCCACCCGCAACAAGGAGCTGGCTGCCGCTGTCGACGATAAGGCCGGCGTTGAGCGTGCCCAGGTTGTTGACGTTCCACTTGTTCCCCGTTGCGCCGCTGTTGGACACATGGATCGTCCCCGCAAACCCCGCGGCGTTGCTCAGGTAGGTATTCGCGGCGGCTACGCCGGACAGCAGGAGTTCGAGCACACCGGTTCCCGTGATCGCGTTGGTCCAGGTCGTATTGCCGACGCTCGACAGCGTGAGCGTGCCGTCGCTGTTGACCAGGGCTGCGCCCGGGAACGCGCCGGGCGCGTTCATCCGCAGCGTGCCATCGTCGACGAGCGTGCCACCGTCATACGCATTGGCGCCGCTGAGCACGAGCGTGCCGGCGCCGGACTTGGTGAGGCCGAATGTGCCATCGCCATCGCTGAGGGCGCCCGCGAACGCGTGCGGTATGGCGCCGTTCGTTGGGGTTTCCACCGTCACGTCCGCCGCCAGGGCAATCGGCCCCGCCAGGGTCAGGGCGCCGCTGTCCGCGGCATCGCCCAGCGTGAAAGCGCCGTTGAGCGTCACCGGCGCCGCGAACACACGATTCGTGGCGCTGTCACTGGACAGGGCGCCGCCATCAATCGTCAGTGCGCCCGTGCCGAGCGCGCTGTCGTTGCCGATGCGCAGGCGGCCGCCGCGGAGGGTCGTGCCGCCGGCGTACGCCTGGGCGGCGGCGATCGTCAGCATGCCCGCACCCTCCTTGGTCAGCGCAGCCACCCCGCCGATCGCCCCCGCTCCCTCCAGCGCGTAGGCTTGCGTTTCGTTGGTGAACGTGACCGCGGCGGGGACAAGCGTGCCGGCCAGCGTAACGGTCGTGCTGCCGCTGGCCGTGTCGTCGAAGCGCACGGCGTCTCCGCTGTAGAAGAGCTGGTCGCCCTCCTGCCAGGCGGTGGACGTGCCGTTGTCCCAGGTGGCAGCCGGCGCGCCGGCCCACGTCCGCGCGCCGGTGGTGAGCGCCAGCCGTACGCGGTGATTCGCGGCGTCGTCCGTCACCACCGCGCCACGGGCGCTGGTGGCGGTCAGGTTGCCGATGCCGGAGAGCGCACCCGCCCCATAGTCGAGGACCGTGAACGTGCCGGAGCTCGGCGCCACATCGAACGCGATGTCCACCGCCCCGGCAACCGTCACTCCGTTCGCCGTCAACGCCCCGTCGGTCGTGGTGTCGATCGACACCACACTCCCGCCGTTCAGGGTCAGGCTGCCCGTCGTGCCGCCTTCGCCGCCCAGCGCGCCGGCGTTGACCGCGATATCCGACGTGGCGCTGCCCGCCAGGGTCAGCCGGCCGGCCACGACGGTCGTCGCGCCGGTGTAGGTGTTGGCGCCGGAGAGGGTCACCGTGCCGGCGCCGTTCTTCGTCATGGCGGCCGCCCCGTCCAGGGCGGCGCTGATGGTCCCGCTGGCCACCTCGTAGCTCGAGCCCGTCAACACGCTGTCGCCCGCGATCGTGCCAGCCGTCAGTGTGACCGCCTCCACCGTGTCCGGATTGTCCACGTTCAAGGTGCCGCCGTTCACCGTAATCGGGCCGTTCAGCGTGTCGCTGGCGTGCCCCAGCGTGAGGGTGCCCGCGTTAACGGTTGTGAGGCCGCTGTACGTGTTCACGCCGGAGAGGACCACCACGCCGGCCGTGGTCTTGGCCAGGCCCGCGCTGCCGCCAAGCGTGGCGCTCACGGCGCCGTTCCGCAGGTCATGGGTTGCCGTGCCGGTCAACGTCCCTCCGGAGCCGGCGATGCTCCCGCCGGATAGAATCACCGTGCCCACCGTGTCGCTGTTGGCCCCCAGGGCCAGCGTGCCGCCGGAGACCGTGACGGTCGCGCTGTCGTCCAGGCGGTCGGCGCTGCCCAGGGTCAGCGTGCCCGCCGTGACGTTCACGGCGTTGGCTGCCGACGTGCCGTTGAGGGCCACCGTGCCGGAGCTGTTCAGCGTGCCAGCGCCGAGATTGCCGGTGATGGCGCCGCCGCTCAGGCCGTAAGTCGTGGCGGTGAGCGTCTGCGCACCGCCAAGCGTGCCGCCGCTCATGGTGAGCGTTCTCACGGTGTCAGCGCCGCCGAGCGTGAGCGTGCCGCCCGTGACCGTTACGGCGGCGCCGTCCGCCAGCTTGTCCGCACCGCCAGTGGACAGGGTGCCGCCGCTGACTGTCACCGTGGCGACCCCGTTCATGGTGCCGGTGATGCTGAGCGTGCCATTTTGAACCGTGATTCCCGTGGGCAAACCGTTGGCGCCGGAAAGGATGAGTTGGCCGGCCCCCGTCTTCCTGAGAGTAGCGCCGCTGCCGGCGTCGCCGACACCGCCGCTGATCGTGACCCGGTTGCCGCCGTTGACCTCCAGCGCATCGCCCGCTCCCTGGAGGGAAACGTCGCAGGAAATCGTATTCGCGAAAGTGTTGGCGCCGTTGTCGTTAAGCATGGTACCGCCAACGCCATAGAGTTTGATGCGGCCGTCGGCATCGCCTTGGATATTCCAACCGGAGCCTTGGAATTTGATCTTGCCGGCAGTGGTTGGGGCTCCCGTCACGATGGGATTCGGCAACGAGCCTTTGGCGGGGAAGACGGCAAATTCGCCGGTGGTGACCTGCGCGTCACCCGCCCAGTTCGCGTCGGTCTCCCAGTTATCGTTGGCCCCGCCGCCATCCCATTGCCTGCTCTGGGCCGCGACCGGCCGGGCGCCCAGCAGCGTCAGCGCCGCCCCAGCCAGGGCGAGCGCGACGCAAGTCTTGAAAGGGCCGAGGGCTTGCACGTGGTGTCGCCGGCACGCGGCGGTCGGGTGCAACGACCGCGCGCTCAGCCGTCCGCAGCCGTTCAGAATCGAAATCATCACGTTCATGCTCCATCCTCCCGGTCGCTTGGTTGCACAAGCGGACCTCAGACACCTGCTTGTGGCCATCGTGAGAACTGCTGCGTTCCGTTCCTCGGTTGCGTTTTTTGTTTAACTAGCAGAAACCCTGCTCAGGCGCAACCCCCCCGCGCAACCGTTGTGCGCCCCGGCCATCGGTCGATGACGGCGAGGGGAGAGGGGATCCGCCTCCTCACGTCGGCGGCTACGGGGAGGGAAGGGAGAAGTGCGTTCCTCCCTCGTAGCCCCCGACGTGAGGAGGGGGACGGGCTCGCGAAGGGGCCAGTCCGCCGCCTCACGGCGGCAGCTACGGGGAGGGAAGGGAGAAGTGCGTTCCTCCCTCGTAGCCCCCGACGTGAGG
>CAYOBW010000432.1:0-4779 GCA_964402115.1 uncultured Victivallales bacterium | reverse complement strand
CACGGCTGCTGCGACTGGCGCAGAGAACGAATGCACCGGTCGTCGCATCCCGCAGGCACACTCCGATCCAGCCCGTGGTCTCAATGTCCCCCGCAGCGAACGGGACCGATGAATCCGTGGTGGGAGCGGCGCCTCCGCCCTTCCCGGCAAGCAGTTGACCGGGGCCACCAGTAGATCGGGTCCGAAGAGAAACTGGTTTTCCACCGCCGCGGCCCTGGGATCCTCGGCAAAATCGAAGAACAACGGCCGCATGGGCGGCAAGCCTCTTTCGGAAGCCAGCTTCATCTGCTCCATGAGGTACGGCCGCAGTCGCTCCCTCAGCAGCAGGGCGGCCCGGATGTGCGGATAGGTGTCCCCGCCAAGGTTCCACGCCTCGTTGTTGGGCCGGTAGCCGTGCGTGCGGAAGATCGGGAGGAAGACCCCGTACTGGTACCAGCGGATCATCAGCTCCTGAAATCGAGGACTCTTGTTGTCAGGGGTGATAAAGCCCCCGATGTCGCAACTCCACCAGGGGATGCCGCTCATCATTACGTTCAGCCCAACCTTCATGTACTGTTCCAGGTGCTCGAAAGAAGAATCGATATCGTGCGGAGCAGGGCAGGCCCCGTAACGTTGGCTGCCTGCCCAGGCGTTGCGGCAGATCGTCACGACCTCCTTTTCCCCCGCAGCCTGGAGCCCTTGATAGATATTCTTCTGATGCGCCACCGGGAACCATGCGTGGCACTCCTTGGCAGGGCCGATATGGAGCAGCACCTAATCGTAATCCCGGATCTCATGGAATTCGTCGCAGGGGTCGAGCCAGAAGGTGCGTATGCCGAGATCGACATAGTTCTTCTTCCATTGTCGCCAAAGATACTTCGCCGCTTCCGGGTTGGTCGGATCGTACTGGTACTTCGGCCCGAAGAATTCGACGGTGTCCTTCTTTCCGCCCACGGAGCCGGTAAACAGCCCGTGTTCCTTCATGTACGCGAAATTGTCGCTCTTCTCGTCCACGAGCGTCCAGGGCGAGATCATGATGCGAACTCCCATCTCGTCCATTTCCTTGACCATCGCCATGGGATCGGGCCAAGATCGCGGATCAAGCCGCCAGTTGCCGGTGATGTCCCAGTGCAAGAAGTCGATGACCAGGACCGACAGGGGCAGGCCGCGCCGCTGGTATTCTCGCGCTACGTTGAGAAACTCTTCTTGCTTCCCTTCCTTTTCGAGCGGGATGTCCAGGGCCCAGTCCGAGGTTTGCCCACCGCCATCGGGAGTGCAACGCACGCGGAGGCTGTCCCGTCCCCAGGCCTGGATCGTGAGGGTTTGCCCGGCATCCCTGTAAACAAGCCTATTGCCCTCTGTCGTAGCCCGATCCGCACCACAGGACGGGCTGGCAATGCCCGCGACCAGGGCCAAGCCAAGGAGGGTGACACGGTGATACCGCATGTTCGTGTTCCTTACTCCAGGGCCTTGAGGTGATATCTCAGGCCGTGACGAGCCCTCGCGACTACCGGACGCTGGATTTGAGGCTCGGATCGGGAACCATGAAGTCCGCCGGCTTGAGGCCGCCGTGGAATTTTTCTTTGCCGAAGGGCGAAGCGTTCCAATCGCCGCCCACATAGCTCACGTCGGCCTTCGGCGGAATGTTCGACTCGAGTCCGAGCGCCCAATAGACGCTGTTCACGTACAACCGGCGCAGGTCTTCGCTCTCCATATCTTGCGCAGCACCGATGGTGCTGAACACCACGCGCGACACGTTGCCGGAGGCGCGTTTGATCTCGCGCGTCCAGACCAGCGGCATGGTTGATTTCTCTGTGTTCGGCGGGTCGGTTGGTTGCATGCCAGTCAACACTTGGCCGTACATCAGAGTGTTGGCATCGTTGGGCAATTGGTTGATGCGATACACGTCGGTTGGTCCCCAGACGTCGCGCACGCCACGCAGGATCGGATGCGCGGCGTTCTTTTCGGCAACGAGTCCGCGCGTGCTTTCCTTGCCGTGAGCGCCGTAATGGCCTCGCCAGGATTCACCAAACAAATCGCGGGCGTAGCCGCCGTTACCCACGTCGAAGCGCGCATAGGGCGAGTCTGGGGGATAACGAAACGAGAGCAGGCTGCAGCGAACTCCAAGTACCGGCTTGCCCGTCTCCAAGAACTCCACGAACGGCTTCATCTGGTGGTCGGGCAACGTCAAGTCCATCGCAAACACAATCAGCATGTCCGCTTCCTTCAACACGTCCATGCCGGGGATGTTGTTACGCACGCTGGGATCGACCGTGCCGTCCTGCGGGTTCATCTGAAACAACACCGTGCATTTGAAGCCGTGGCGTTTCGCCAAGATCTTGGCAAGCATCGTCAGGCTCTCCTCGCAACGGTACTCCCATTCCCCGCAGAGGAGCACGACGTGTTTTTTCGGCCCGGCCGCGTCGGCCGGCTCGTACGTGATTGTCGAAGGAGGGGCCGCAGGATAAATCGAGTTCATTCGCCAGGCTCTGACCGAGCGTACCGTCACGTCGCCGCCCTTCGAGAACAGGCTGACGTGGAGGCGTTCCGGCGAGTAGTCGTGCCAGGCCACGGCGGCCTGGCGATCGTTGGCGAAAACCTCGACCAGGCTCTTGTCGACGAAGATTCGCAGCGTCAGGTCCTCGTTCTCCCGGAGTTCAAAAGGCGGCTGAACGTAGCCCACCGTCAGGACCTTACTTCCGGCTCCGGAGGCGATCGTCAAGCCGTTCTCGCCCTGCGCGTCGCAAAGCACCTGGACGCCGAATTCCTTGGCTTTCGGCGCGGCGATCACAACCTCCAGTTCCAACGCGTCGCCTTGGATGCCGTCCAGCACGCGGACGCTGTCGCTCGAGACGGTGATGTTGCTCTCGCTCTGTGCATCCTGGCGGAGTTGCGCCAGTTCGGCCAGCGGCTTGATCCGCAGCACGCCGTCCGGCGGTAAGCTGAGCTCGCGGGGCAGCGACTGGATGCCCTGCTGGCAGGCGGCCGGGTTCAGGAGTTTTTCAAAGTTCTTCGCCCGGTCCGTCTTCTGCATGCCGTTGATCCACGGCGTGCACCAGGCCCACATTACGCGACGGCCGTCCTTGGTCAGCAGCGACTCGGGGGCAAAGAAGTCCCAGCGGGCCCAGTTCAACATGGCATGGTGGGTGGGCAGGTACTTCTCCCCGTTGAAGTCGCCCAGGTAATAGCGGGCGCCCAGGGCGTGGCTGATGCACAGCAGCATCCACTTGTCGCCGATCTTGAACATGTTGGGGCAGGAGACGTCTTCCCCCTTGGCGACGCCCAGATTCGCGGGGAAGGCGTCGTCGAATAACTCTCCCACATAGACCCACTCTTTCAGGTCCTGCGATTTGATCAGCTTGGGATTGGCTCCGCCGCTGAGGGCATAGTAGGTGCCGTCCTTGAGCCAACAATCGGGGTCCCAGTGCCTCATGTCCGGAAGTTTTCCGTCCTGCGTCTTCGGTTCGATCGCCACCGGCTTGGACCATTTCTCCAGCTTGTCGTCCAGGGCGAAAGCGATCTGGTTCCGATTGGAGCCTTGGCCGTGGTAGATCATGGCGGGGACGCCGTCTTTGGTGAAGAACCCGGTGCCGCTGAACATGCCGTGGCCGGTCGTTTTCGGCGTGAGGGTGGTCGGGTGCCATTTCCAATGCACCATATCGGTGCTGGAGACATGAGCGAACGCGCAGCCGTCCTTGTGGTTGTAGATGTAGTGCAGGTGATAGCGGCCCTTGTAATAGAACGCCGGATTGGGGTCGGCCGGGATGGCCCCGCCCGGGCCGGGATGCGCCAGGTGATAGGTCAGCCAGGTTTTCGGAGGGACGGCCGGCATGACGGGCGTTTCAGGGACGTAGGGTCCGGCGGGCGCGGGCGGGGAAATGCGATGCGCCGTCTGCTTGACGTCGGCCTCGGACCGGGCCGCGACCAGGTAGCCCGTCCCATCGAGCACCAGCCGCCCCCCGTGGAGCTTCGCACCGCCCGTCAGGGCATGGTGCGTGAAGTGGCCCGTGCGATCCTTCACCGAGTCGCCTTCAAAATCCCACCACGCCAGGGGCTGGATGTCGGAGGGCTGGTTGGGCTTGAGCGACTGGATTTCCTGGGCCGTCAAGGCTCGCCCGTAGATCTGCGCGTCGTCAATCGACCCGGCCAGCGGCATTCCGCTGGTCGCCCCGACATGCCGCAGGCCGAACACCGCGATGTGGTTGCCGGCACCGAGCAAGTTGACGTTCTGCGTTTTGTACACCGCGTAGAGATCGCCGTTGCGGTAGAGGCGAATTTCGTCGCCTTGGTACACGATGGCCATCTGCACCAGCGTATCCGGCCCGGCCGTCTCAACGGCGTTGGCGTTCTGGTCCCCCTGAGTGCGGTGGAAGAACTCGCTGCCGGCCATCCATTTGCCGCGGGCCCGCTCGCCCAGCACGATGGCGTCGAATTGCTCTCCGCTTTGGATGGTCAGCGCGCTGCCGCCCTGCTGGGTCGGATTGGCCGGCGCGACCCAAGCGACGAGCGTCTTGTCGACTTGTGGCTTCTCGGCGGCCTGGATGCACACACAAAGACCGCCGACGCACACGACGGACGACAAGATTGATTTCATGGATTGACCTTTCTTGCGGTGGTGATTGAGAACTTGGTCGGATACGGACCCGAGACCTTGCACTACGGATTGGTCGCGGCCATCTTCCATGCCTTGACTTCCCGAACCTTCATCGTGCCTCCCTCACCGAGCAGACAAACCCCCGCGTCGTCCGGCGCGTACTCGTGCTGCTTGACCACAGCTTGCCGGTCGTTAGCGAAGACTTC
>CAYOBW010000431.1:3086-4809 GCA_964402115.1 uncultured Victivallales bacterium | reverse complement strand
AACTCGCCGAACCGATACAACCGATATATCCGTCAGAGTCTGCGCAAAGGGTACGCTCGGACAAGCCCGGTTGCCGGGACGGATTGCTTCCTTGCGCCGTCAGAGATGCGACCACTTGCCGCGTTGAGGCGGCCTTTTCGCCGGATGCTGGCATCTTCGATTTCGTCGAAGCGTCAACGCACTACGAAACGGCCTGGGAACCGATTGTTGCTGGGAAGGACCTCGGGTGTCGCACCAATTCGGCTGTATCCGCTCCACCGCGTGGGCTTGGCTGGTGATCGCCAGCGCAGCGTGGGGGTCGGCAGAAGCTGCGGAGCGAGCCCCAAGACCGTCCTCGGCCTCGGAGTCACTGCCTCATATCGGCGGTGATCCGGCGGTGCCCTCGGTCCAGCAGGCGGATCCGCGGATGCAGAACATGGCGTGGGAAGCAGCCGAAGGTTCGGCGGGGACCGCAGACTGGCAGGTCACCGGGGTCGATACGGAGCTCGGCGATCTGGCATCCGAAGTCGCAAGACTGAGGGAACAAGTGCAGCAGTTGTCGGAGGAGGTGGAGTCGAGTACTCCCTCGGACCAATCCCTTCCCACCGTGCGAGCCACCGGCCAGTTGCAATCGGACTTTATGTTCTTCGGCCAAGATGCAGCCAACATGGCGGCGGTGGGCGACATCCAGGACGGGGCCGTTTTTCGCCGGGCCCGATTTGGGTTCTTGGGCAGGTACGGCGCGGCGGAGTATCAGGTGGACATGGACTTCGCGCTGCCCGGCCGGCCTTCCTTCTTGGATGTGTATGCAGGCTTGAACATGCCCACGATGGGCCGCGTTCGTGTGGGGCACTTCTTCGAGCCGTTTTCGTTGGAGCGGAACACGTCCAATCGCTTCATGACCCTTCTGGAGCGATCGTTGCTGGACGAGGCGTTTGCTCCGGCACGCAATCTGGGGATCCTCCTCAACCGTGCGAACGCTGCCGAGACACTGACTTGGGCGGTGGGCGGATTCCGCACGGACAGTGACAACTATGGCAACAGCGTGGGCGACGACGGAGGCCGGTCGCTAACGACTCGCGTGACGTGGCTGCCGTGGTACGACAGTGCCAACGATGGACGCACCCTGGTGCATCTTGGCGGGGCCTACAGCTATCGCGATCCGCACAATGCACAGACCCAATTTCGTACCCGGCCCGAAGCCCGGCTGGGTTCGGCGACCCCCAATGTCCCGCCGTTTGTCGATACGGGAATCATCTCTGCGGATCACTGGCAACTATTCGGCCTGGAGGCGGCTTGGGTGGCCGGCCCCTTCTCGCTGCAGGCCGAGCAGATTTTCGCCGGTGTCAGCCAGCCCAGCGGGGACCGCGGGCTTCGGGGATGGTATGTGACGACCAGCTATTTTCTGACCGGGGAACACCGCCGGTATCGGCGAGATTTGGGCGTGTTCGACCGCGTCCGTCCCGCCACCGAAGTCCTGGCTGCCTGCGACGGTGAGGGCGCGCCGCGCGGACCGGGCGCATGGGAAGTGGCCTTTCGGGTCTCGCACGTTGACCTCGACGACAGCCCGATCCAAGGCGGCCGTCTGACCGACCTGACCTGCGGCGTCAATTGGTATCTCAATCCGTACCTCCGCGTGCAGACGAACTACATCTGCGCTCTGCTGGACGGGCCCACGGGCCGCTCGTCCGCCAACATCTTTGGCGCACGTGTTGGCTTCGACTTCTGACGTCCTTCCCCTTCC
>CAYOBW010000431.1:0-2986 GCA_964402115.1 uncultured Victivallales bacterium | reverse complement strand
GGGGCCGCTTCGGTGATCTTGTCGAGTCGGCGAGTCCATGGGAATCTCCCGCATGAATGCGACGGTATCAGTGCTGGAGGAAGAGGCCGCCACAATCGCCACGGCGAAGACGCTGTCGATCTGCCTGATCAACCCGCGTTTCGAGCCGTCGTATTGGGGATTCGAATACGCCCTGCCGCTGTATCCGGGCCAAAAGCGCAGCACCATGATCTCCGGATCGCTCGCCACCGTGGCGGGGATGTGCGGCGATCACCAGGTGTGCCTGCTCGACGAAAACGTGGAGGACATCGACTGGGAATCCCTCCGCAGCTTCGATATCGTCGGTGTCACGGGGATGAACGTCCAAAAGCATCGGCTCCGAGAGATTCTGCTCAAGCTCCGCGAACTGGCTGTCTTTACGGTCGTGGGAGGCCCCTTTGTCTCCGTCCATGAGGCGTTTTTCGACGGTCTGTGCGATGTGAAGTTCGTGGGCGAGGCAGAGACGACTTGGCCGCAGTTCCTCGACGACTTTGCCCGCGACAAGCCTATCGAGCAGCGTTACGAGCAGACGGGGCCGACCGACATGACCCGGTCGCCCCGCCCGCGGTATGACCTGCTGAAGGTCGATCGATACGCCTCCGGGGCCCTGCAGTACTCGCGCGGCTGCCCCTTCCAATGTGAGTTCTGCGACATCATCGTCATTTACGGCCGCCGGCCTCGCGTCAAGCAACCGGAACAGCTGGTAGCGGAACTGGACGACATGCGCCGCGCGGGCTTCCATTCCGCGTTCATCGTGGACGACAACTTCATCGGGGACAAGCGGAAGGCCAAATCGCTCCTGGAGCAGATCATTTCCTGGATGGAGCAGCACCGCTATCCGCTCCGCCTGACGACCGAGGCCAGCGTCGACCTGGCCGATGATCCCGAGCTGATGGATCTGATGTACCGAGCCAATTTCCGCAGTGTCTTCATCGGGATCGAGACCCCGCGTGTCGACTCGCTGAAGGAAACCAAGAAGTTCCAAAACCTCCGTGGGGATTCGCTGGAGGCTAAGCTGGCCCGGATTCAAAACGCGGGCCTGGACATCAACGCCGGGTTCATCGTCGGTTTCGACAGCGACGATCAGAAGGTGTTTGAAGATCAGTTCCAGTTCATTCAAGCCAACGGGATCGCGCTGGCGATGGTCGGCGTCCTGCAGGCGATTCCCCGCACGCCCCTGTACGAGCGACTGCGACGCGAGGGGCGATTGCTGGAGGAAGAATCCGGCTTCAATTTCGTCCCCAAGCAAATGAGCCGGGAAGAGCTGCGTCAGGGCTATTGGAACCTGGTTCAGCGATTGTACACTCCCGAAGCATTCCTGGATCGCTATTTCAAGGTCTACCAGTTCCCCGAATACCTCGAACGTCGCGCTGAAATCTGCCGCAAAGCCGGGGAAGGAAAGTGGCTGCCGACCCTGGCCTACGGCCTGATCCTGCTTTGGTCGCTGTTCTGGGCCCTCTTGCGGGACGGTTCGCTGATTTCGGTTGGCAAGGTCTACCTGAAGTACTTTTTCACGCGCAACCTCCGGTATCGCCGAGACGTTGTCGGCTTTGCCCAATTCATGAACCGCTGCGTGACCCACTGGCACTTCTACAAGTTCACCCGCGAGGTGACCTCGGGCCGGCTGAAGACGTACCACAGTACGTGAGCGGTCCCTAATCGCCGCAACCGCTTTGCCAGGCTTCCGTCGCCTGCGAAATCGCCATGACGTAGGGCTCGCAGGCATGCCGGCTGGTGACCAGCCAGACGGCCTCGCCCAGTTCCTGCCGCTCGACCCAGTGCAGGTAGGCGATGATCGTCGTAGGCGAGCGGTTGATGCCCGCGTTGCAATGGACGTACACCGTGTGGCCGGCCCGGAGCAAGGCGTCCAGGTGAGTCACGCACTGGGGCAACTTCTCGCGGAGCGACGCCGGATCAAAATCGCGGACGGGACTGCGCCGCACCGCGATGCCCGTATTGCGATAGTGTGTCTCCAGGTCCGGCCAGGCGATGCCCATGTACCGGAGATCGTCCTCCGTCTGCAGGTTCAGGACACCCGTGACGCCGAAGTCGGCTTTCAGCTGATCGATATCCGCCCTCGACACCGGACATGATCCAACCAGGATCTTTGGCAGAATGCCGTCCACACGCATGATGAACACCTCCGGCGGCCTCGTAGGATTGTTTGCTCGGCGACAAGAAAGACCGCTCTTTGTCTTTTCGTCGAAAGCTCGAAACGCATATCCTACATCTTCCCGATTTCGGTACGATAGACTCGGTCGCGGATTTCGGGCCCCTGCCGAACTTGCGGGCTGTCGATCTAGTCGTGGCGTAAGCTTCCAGCTTGCGAAATGGGCAACGGAAGCAAAATAGCAAATTGAACATAGGCAGCGTCGGCAAGCTGGAAGCTTACCCCACGTGCCACCACCGACTAAACCCGATAGTTGCCTTGAAAGTAGGACGGATTGCTAATCCGTCCCGGAATTACCGATGTGAAGCCGAAGCAGCCTGCGCTGGCTAGATCGCACCGCCGGTGATATTCGGTCGTGACGTGACAATCCTCATTCCCTTCCACGAGGGACGGATTGGCAATCCGTCCTACACGGAAACATCTGCAACGTTTGGGTAAATCAACCGGCCGCAGGCCCGGGTGGTGGTACTCCTGAACTGCCGAGGACGCGCTGTCAGGATGGCGAGGCATCGTCATGGCTTCGGCTCGGCCTCGACCACCACGACCTCGTGAATCCCGACCTGCGGGACGGTGACCAGGATCTTACCGTCACGGTAGTCGAAGGCCAGCGATTGTCCGGCGGGCTGCAGGGTGACCTTGGCCGGTTGGGTGGCCTGACGAATCGTCACGGTCAACGGTCCAACGGGCGGGATGGATTCCAGGATCGACTGCGTGCGATGCGGGCCGGCCGTGTTGACCAGGTTCACGAGCAACTGGCCGTGTTTACGAGCCACGCAGACGTCGACGTCCGAAGAACCT
>CAYOBW010000430.1:0-4810 GCA_964402115.1 uncultured Victivallales bacterium | reverse complement strand
CCCACGCTTGCGCGCGGCTGTCGGCAAAGGCCAGGCTGCCGCCGCCCAGGACGAGCGCGCCGTTGCCGTTCCGAACCTGCAGGGTGCCGACGGTATTGGCGCCGGCGGTGGCCTCGAGCGCGCCGCCGTCGAGCACCACCGCGTTCGCCGCCTTCAGCACACCCGTTGCGCCCAGCCGGAGCGTACCGCCGAGGATGGTCGTCAGGCCGGTGTAAGTGTTGACGCCCGAGAGGGTCAGCGTACCGGCGCCGGCTTTGGTCAGCGCCCCCGTCCCGCTGATGACGCCGCTGACGCCGCCCGCATGGCCGTCCGTGTCGAGCGTGCCGCCGCCCGTGCCGAGCGCGAAGGTGAACGGCTTGCCCGCGGAGTTGACCGTCAGGTCGGCGACGTCCGCGGAAAGCCGCACCACGCCGCCGGTCAGCGTGAGCGTTGTGACCCCGCCGGCGGCCGGGACCGCCGTGCGCTCGAAGCCCTGCCCGGTGACGAACGTCCCGCCGACGGTCAGCAAGGCGTCGCCGGTGTTGCCCGCCGCCGGATTGACCTTGATCGAGTTGCTGCCGGCGTAGTTGAACGTCCCGCCTGCTCCGACGGTCAGCGTCGCCGTGTAGCCGCCGATGCCGTCGAGGGACATGTCGCCGTTCTGGGTCCACGCCCCCCCGCTGTTGACGGACACCGTCGCGCCGCGCCCGATCGCGAGCGTACCGTCGTTGGCCACGCTGCCGGCCACATTGAGCGCCTGGCCTGCGCCAGCCGTGACGGCATCGCCGGGGATGCTGCCGACCTGGATCTTCCGGCCGGAGGCCACCGCGAGGCTGGCGCCGGCCTGGACGTTGACCGTGCCGGCCGTGGCATTGCCTTTGCCGATCGTCCAGCCGCCCGTGGCGGCAGTCTGGTTGCCCGCGACGTTCACGGTGCCGAGGTTCACCGTCGTGCCGCCGGTGTAGGTGTTGGGGCCGGAGAGGGTCAGGGCGCCGTTGTTCTGCGTCAAAGCCACCATGCCCCCGCCCGCGCCGTCGGCGATCACGCCGCTCAGGATGCAGCCGGCGGTGGAATTGGCGGTGCCCTGCGTCAGCGTCTGGGTATTGCCCGCGGTCGCCGTGCCCGTGATGTTGCCCGCAATGGTGGCGCCGACGGTCTCGCCGCCGATGGTCGTGTTGCTTTGGAGCGTGATGGCGCCGTTGAGGACGGCTGTTGCGCCGCCGATGCGGATCGCGCCCCGGTTCTCGTTGTTGCCGGCGCCGCCGACCGTGATGCCGCCGCCAAACGTGACCGTGCCCCCGGTGAGGAAGATCTGGCCGCCGCTGTCGACGGTCAGCGCGCCGCCGAGCGTGCCCAGGTTCGTGACGTTCCACTTGTTCCCGGTTGCGCCGCCGGCGGAAACACGGATTGGCCCCGTGAAGCCGGCGGCGTTGCTCACGTAGGTGTTGGCGGCGGGGGTGCCGGACAGCAGGATTTGGAGCGCCCCGGTTCCCGTGATTGCCTGGGCCCAGGTCGTGGCGCCGCCGCTCGACAGCGTCAGGGTGCCGCCGCCGTTGACCTGCGCGACCCCGGGAAGCGCGCCGGCGCCGTTCGCCTGCAGCGTGCCGCCGTCGACGATGGTCCCGCCGTCGTAAGCATTGACGCCGCCGAGCACCAGCGTGCCGGCGCCAGACTTGGTCAGACCGAACGAACCTGCTCCGTCGCCGAGGGAGCCGGAGAGGGCGTGGCTCCCCGCTCCGGCGGCTTGCACGTCGACCGCGACGTTGGTCGCGAGGGCAATCGGCCCCGCCAGGGTCAGGGCGCCGCTGTCCGCGGCATCGCCCAGCGTGAAAGCGCCGTTGAGCGTCACCGGCGCCGCGAACACACGATTCGTGGCGCTGTCACTGGACAGGGCGCCGCCATCAATCGTCAGTGCGCCCGTGCCGAGCGCGCTGTCGTTGCCGATGCGCAGGCGGCCGCCGCGGAGGGTCGTGCCGCCGGCGTACGCCTGGGCGGCGGCGATCGTCAGCATGCCCGCACCCTCCTTGGTCAGCGCAGCCACCCCGCCGATCGCCCCCGCTCCCTCCAGCGCGTAGGCTTGCGTTTCGTTGGTGAACGTGACCGCGGCGGGGACAAGCGTGCCGGCCAGCGTAACGGTCGTGCTGCCGCTGGCCGTGTCGTCGAAGCGCACGGCGTCTCCGCTGTAGAAGAGCTGGTCGCCTTCCTGCCAGGCCGTGGACGTACCGTTGTCCCACGTCGCCGCCGGCGCGCCGACCCAGGTGCGCGCCCCGGTGGCAACCGCCAGCCTTACGCGGTGATTCGCGGCGTCGTCCGTCACCACCGGGCTGCGGGCGCTGGTCGCGGTCACGTTGCTGATGCCGGAGAGCGCGCCGGCCCCGTAGTCCAGGACCGTGAACTCGCCGGAAGTCGGCGCGACATCGAACGCGATATCCACGGTCCCCGCAAACGTCACCCCGTTCGCCGTCAACGCCCCTTCGGTCGCAGGATCGACAACCAGCGCGGTTCCGCCGTTCAGCGTCAGGCTGCCCGTCGTGCTGCCCTCGCCGCCCAGCGTGCCGGCGTTGACCGCGATGTCCGACGTGGCGCTGCCTTTGAGCGTCAGCCGGCCGGCTTGAACGGTCGTCGCGCCCGTGTAGGTGTTGGTGCCGGAGAGGGTGACCGTGCCGGCGCCCGCCTTGGTGACGCTGCCGCCTCCGCTGATAACGCCGCTGAAGACGCTTGTGCCGTCCGCGCTGCCGACGGTCAACGCGCCGCCGCCGGTCAGGACGGAGCCGGTGCCGGCCAGGGCGTCGATGGCCTGATCCTGGCCGTTCAGGTCCAGCGTGCCGGTCACCGCGACGTCGGTGACCGGAGGCAGGCGGTTCGCCCCGCCCGACAACACCAGCGTGCCGGCGGCGATGGACGTTACGCCGGCGTACGCGTTCGTGCCGGTGAGGGTCAGCAGGCCGGCGCCAACCTTGGTGAGCGACCCTGCGCCGTTCAGGACGCCGGCATAGGTGGTGCTGGCGTTGTTACCCCCCACGGTCAGGCTGACGGCCGCCGGCGTGGCGGCATCGTTTTCGAGCGCGACGTCGAAGCCGCTGCCCGTGCCCGAGGCCGCCAGCCCGCCCAGCGTGAAGGCCCTGCCGGCCACGCTGCCGCTGAAGACCAGGCGCCCGCCGTTCAGCGTCACCGTGCTGTTCTGCGCCGCATTCTGGCCCGCGAGGGCCAGCGTGCCGGCGCTGACGGTGGTCGTGCCGCTGTAGGTGTTTGCGCCCGACAGGGTCCATGTGCCCGCGCCGTTCTTGATCACGGGCAGGTTGACCGTCGTGCCGTTGGCAACGACGCCACGGAGGATGCCGTCGCCAGCCCCCGAGAGGATCAGCTGGCGAAACGTCGCGTTCGGCGTGATGTTGCCGCCGACGGCGAACAGGCCGCTGCGCGAGACGAGCTCGGTGTTGCCGCGGCCCGAGGTCAGGGTCAGATTGCCGCCGATGGTGTTGGTGCCGGCGAGGTTGACGAGGGGGGCCATCGTGCCGTCTCCCGCACCCGAGACGTTGAACGCGAGGGCCGCGGGAATCGTGATGCCGCCGGTCAGGTGGATCGTGCCGGCGCCGGCGGCGGTGTTGCAGGAGACGGTCTTCGCCGTAGTTCCGAGGGCGTTGCCGTGGGTCAGCAGGAGCACACCGTACCTCGCATTGACGTTGCCCGTGAAGGTGTTGTTACCCGAGAGGGTCAGCATGCCAAAGCCTTCCTTGGCCAGGCCCACGGTTCCAGACCCGTTTTCGATGAGGCCGGAAAAGGTGGTGTCCATCCCGTTCGTGCCGACGTTCAGCGTCAAGCTGTTGGTGACCCCCGTCCTGACAGCCCCGATGCCGCTCAACGAGCCGATCCGCTGGGCGCTGCGGAAATCGAGGAAGGCCGTGGTCGTCGTCCCGCCCAGCGTGACGCTGGCCCGGTCGCCGATGTGACTGTCGAGGTTCACCACCAGGCGGCCGGCGTTGATGATCCAGTTCCCGGTGTGCGTGGAGGTCATGGTCCCCTCCAACTGGATGATGTCGTTGACGTCGGTCCCGCCCTGGATGGTGATGCTGCCGCTGCCCGACATCGCGCCATTGCGCATGCTGACCCGCCTGCTGTCGACGTCGGCGAGCGACACAAACGAGGGAGAAAGCACTTGGACATTCCCTGCCACGTACTGCAGATTCCCCCCTGTCGTGCCGACCCCGGAGAACAACGTGCCACCGTCCAGCACGAGATTGGCCGTGGCCGTATTGAGGTAGGCCTGCTTGAGCGACAGCATGCCGCCGGCGGTGATCCGCAGCGAGGCGCCGGCGAAGGTGGAGGAGCCGGGATCCACCGTGCGAATGGTGAAGGCTCCCGTGCCGTAGGTCTTGGCCAGGCTCGGCGCCAACCCATCGCTCCATTGGCCCCCGGTCCAGGTCGCCTGGTTCCAGTTGGCGCCGCCGGGCTGTGTCCCGGTAGCTGTGACCTCCTGGGCGTGGAGCTGGCCGGCAAACCCGACCAGCACGGCCAGAACGACGGCAAAGCGCCAAGCCTGTTTACGTGTCTCGCACTGAGTGTTCATTCCTTGCTCCCAATCGTTGGCATTCAACTCGCACCCGCCCGCCCTGGCGCATCCAGCCGCCATGCAGCTTCGAACCACATTATTTAGCACAAAACTCGCCCCCGCGCAACCCCTGCACTTTCCAAAATCCGCGGGTAAGCGGGATCCGCATCTCTACGGTGGAGGGAAGAGGCGCGCAGCGTGTAGCCCCCGACGTGAGGAGGGGGACCGGCGGCTTGACGATGCCGTCCGCCGTGTGATTTGAGGACGAGGGGAGGGGATCCG
>CAYOBW010000429.1:0-4856 GCA_964402115.1 uncultured Victivallales bacterium | reverse complement strand
ACAGGAGGCCGTGCCGCATTGGTTAACCGCTACATAATTGTACCCTAACGGGGGGCCGGCGGCGGGGTTCGGGGCCGCTTCGAGCGGCGGGAGGGCGGGGGTCACTTCCGGTAAACTTGACCGGAAGTTGCGGGGCCGGGCGGTCGCGGGAGTACCCTGTGCCAACTTGGCACAGGGGCCGGCAGGGGGGCCTGCGGGCGTCACCAGTGGCCGGGGCCGGCGGTGGCCCTCACCGTACGATTCCGTACGTTGATTGGCGTTCTCACCCGCTTGCGGGGCGGGCCTGCATGGCCGCGTTTGCGTACAGTTGCGTACAGATTTGAGCGTGAATCGCCGATCCTGTCCGGCGTCAGCCTGCGCCCTCTGCAGGGTTCGGGCGGGCGTCGCTGTAAACTTTACACCGACGCCGGGGCGCGTCAGCGTGTCACCTGGTGGCGCGGTAGGCCCGCTGTCGGTCAGCTCCGGTTGCGTGCTGCTTGGGTGTCGGCATGGGTGTCGGCCTTTGATGCGTCACGTTACGCTTGGGGCGAGTCGTCTCAGGGCTTGCCCTGCGTTGCGGGGTCCGCGTTGATCTAGGCTTC
Organism: uncultured Victivallales bacterium; assembly: GCA_964402115.1. Classification (GTDB taxonomy): domain Bacteria; phylum Verrucomicrobiota; class Kiritimatiellia; order UBA8416; family CAYOBW01; genus CAYOBW01. The sequence continues at coordinate 4,275 of CAYOBW010000429.1, read as the reverse complement.
GGCGCGCGTCTCGCGTCACAGGGCATCCTGAGGGCTTCCATGGGGCGTTTCGTCAGCCCCGCAGGCCCGAGAAGATCTCCGCGTCCAACTCGGCTTCGGCTTCGGTGTACTCGGGGCGTCGGTCTTCGGCCGGCACGGCTTCCAGCACCGGAACTCGGCCGAGGATGCGGTCGCAGATGTACTTGCAGGCGCCGAGGTCGCCCCGCAACGCCTCGGCAATGAGTACGTCAACGACACCAGGCAGCGCGTCGGCTAGCTTCTGCTCTGTCGGGTTGGTGATCGCGGCATACCGTATCGCCTTGGGCGGTCGTCCTGCGCCTGGTCGGGCGCCTCCATGCTGTCGCCTCATCTTGATTCTTTCTCCGTATTCACGTATTCAAGTGGCGCCGCCGTGGTCTTCGTGGAGAGGGCTACGGCGACGCCGGCGCGTCATGCCTGCGCGTCTCCCGGAAGGTCGGGGGTCAGCAGGTGAACGTAGTCACGGACGATGCTGTCAGCCAACGCCATGGCCCCGCCTATGGGCGCCACTTCGGCAGCAGCGGTCATTGTGAGGGTGTAGACAGAGTGGAGGTCTTGTCGGGCATCGGCCTGGGCTTCGAGGGCTTTGCGCCCATCGTCACCCAGTGCGGCGCACTCGTCCTCTCGCCACGCGGCCAACAGGTCGGGGTTCTTCGCTGCAACCTGGGCGCCGGCAGTGCGGAGTGCGCGCAGCGCGTCATGGTCGCCTGCCTGCCGGTAGGTGTCACCGAGACGGGTCAACACGTCGGTGGGTGTCCTGCCTGCTGAACCCATGCCGGTCTCGGGCGCCGTCGCAAGCTGTGCAGACACTTCGGCGGTCAGCGCCTGCACCTTGGCCCAGTTCCGGGAGGAGTCGGCCTTGGCCTGGGCTTCGGCCAACGCCTTGACGCCCTGGGCGTGGCGGGCGGCAGCAAGGCGAGCATGAAGAGCGGCACTGTCACGCAGGGCGCCGGCATAGGCCATGTCGATCTGTTCGCGAGTGGCGCGGAGCGCATCCTCCGTCAGTTCAGCGCGCCTGGAGGTCAGGTAGGCCATGCGGTCGTCACGTTGTGCGCGTTCCCGCGCTACCACAGCGCGCAGCGCGTCCGTCTCGGGCCTCGCGGGCGTCCTTGGCGTCTCGCTTGGCATATGCACTCCCGCACCTCGGGCGCGGAGGGCGTCGGCCTCCCAGACAGGTAGGGAGCCAATCCCCGTAGCGTTCATCAGATCGATGCTCCTTTGGCGCCATTGCGCCGGGTCGTGCCGGGGTTCGCCCCGGCGGCCTCACTCATCACCGAACGGGTCGAAACCTGGGTCCGCGTCAGCGGCACTGAACGCCGTGGAGCCGGTCGGCCCGGCCGTGCTGTCAAGGTTGCCACTTCCGGGGAACTGGCAAGGTTGCCACTCTAGCGGGACTGGCAAGGTTGCCACTTCATCCCCAAGGTTGCCACTTTCCTGACTGGCAATGTTGGCAACCTTGGAGCCGGTCGGCCCCGCGCCGTCAAGGTTGCCACTTTCTGGACTGGCAAGGTTGGCAACCTTGGGCGCGAACTGGCTATCTTGGAGCCACCACTCCCAGACCGTGCCCGTCCGCTTGCTTTCCACCCCGAGGTTCTCCTTGGCCCGCTGGAGGGTTCGCGGGCTGATCCCTGCCGCCTTCGCCTGCGCCTCAAGGGTCTTCTGCCCGACCGGGCCTTCTGCCAGCGCCTCCCGTAGGAACTCCTCAGCGGCGTCCTTGGGGCGTTCCCTGGGCATTTGCAGTACATCGTCGGCGGTCAGGTCGGATGTGCCCTCCCACGTCACGCAACCGACCGGGCCACAGGACGTGATCCGGTAGAGCAGCGTCGGGGCGTGCGGGGTCAGGTTGTTCTTGGTGGTTGCCAGCGCCCTCCTGGTCTTGTCGTCCGGGTCTTGCCCGACCGTGAAGACGAACCGCGCGGCGCCGGTGAAGGCGATACTCCCGCCTCCACGGTAGATCGCCGCCGCCCCCGTGCCCTTGTTCAGGTGCCGCACCGTCAGTACAGAGCAACCGGTATGCACGGCGATGTCCCGAAGCCCGGCCAACACCCGCCGAACCTCGTTGTCCTTGTTCGTGTCCACTCCCTCCAGAAACTCGCTGATTGGGTCGATCACCAGCAGATCGGCCTTCGCATCCCGCACGTAGGCTTCCAGCGTCTCCGCATCGGCCGTCAGGTCCCACCGTTGCCCCTGCCCCTTCTCCGGCAGGAAGTAGACCCGCCGCAGGTCGGCGCCTGCGGCCTCCAGGCGGGGCCTCTCGGTGTACTCGGGGCTGTCTTCGCCGGTGAGGAACAGGACCGTGCCATGAACGCCTGCGGTCCCGTCGGGCATGGCGTCGCCCTGGGTGATCCGCGCGGCCAGGTCGATGGTGATGAAGCCCTTACCGCGTCCGGGGTCACCTTCCAGCATCGTGATAGCGCCCCGTGCGAGGTACCACGGCCAAATCCAGTCGATGGGCCGTGCCGCGATATCCACCGCGCAGCGCAGTGCCGGCCGGCGGTTCCTGCCCGGCGCCTTGGTCCGCACCGTCTCGAGGGCGTCGCCTACCACCCCGGTGACATAGTCCAGCGCCATGTCGGTGTCGTGAGCGAGAGGCAGGGCCTCCCGCAGCTTCGCAACAAGCAGGCGGCGGTTCGCGCGGTCCATCACGATGGCCGCGTACTGGTCGGCCGCCCTTGTTGAGTCGACCATGTCTGTTAGCTGTGCCAGCCACGCGGGGCCGCCGCAGATGTCAAGCAACCCATTGGCCCGCAGGCGCTCTTCAACAGCCCTGGGCGTCACCTTGTCGCCCGCCCGGCCCATTGCCGTCAGAATGGCGTACAGTCGCCTGTAGGGCACGTGGTAGAAGTGTTCGGGTTCCAGTTCCAGCCCCGTGACCACCGGGAGTACGTACTTCGGGTCGGTGAGGATGGAGCCAACTACGGCCGCTTCTATGTCGAGGGCTTGCGGCGGCAGGAAGTCGTCAGCCACGTAGACCGGCGTCGGCGCCTCACTCATCGCCGAGCCTCCACGTCCGGCTCGGAGGCAGGGCGTCGGGGGTTACGCCCAAGCGCCACGCTACGGCTCGGCGCAGCCCGTGAATCACGTCGGGCGTGCCCCAGGTCTTCTCGCGCAGGTGGTCGATCCATCCGGGGCTGAGGTCGCGGAGGCCGATGTAGTACTCGTTGCCGCGTGGAAGGTCGTAGCAGAGGCATCGTCCGCGCACCTTCCACGGCCGAACCAGTTGCGCCGGTGGTCGCGTCGGCCGTCTTCTCGGTATACTGGTCATGTCTTGCTCCTGCGCTCCCTCCCCATGGTTTGCCCGCCTTGGGAGTGGAGCGCGTGCCGTTTCGGGCCGCAGTTGCCCGGTAGCTCAGTTCGCCGCGCGCCATACGGCGGCGCCGTTCTCTTGGCCCCTGTCCTGAGGCCCTGCCGCTCCCAATAGCGCGACCATGTCGCATCCGTACATGGCCGCAATGCGGCGGGCGCGGGACCACGTCAGGGCCGGGCCGCCAGCCCGTTCCAACGCAGCCAGGTATCCGGGCGTCACCCCGGCCCCTCGCGCAGCTGCTGCCAGTGACAGCCCCGCCGCGTGCCGTGCCTGCCGAAGCGCCGTCATGCCTGCGCCGTCGCCTGCCGTTGCAGGTACTCGTTAACAGCGATCCGCACGAACTGCGAGCGCGACAGCACGCCCGCACGTCTGGCCGCCGCGTCCAACGCCTTCAGCCCGTCGGGCGTGAAGCAGATCGGCACCGGGACCACCTGCTGACCCTTGGCGCCCTTCGCCTTCGCCGCGCTCATGCCGGCATGTATCCCAGCGCGGCCAGCCAGTCTTGCAGCACGCGACGTACCAGCTCCGAACGGCTCATCACCTCGCGGTGCGCGACGGCCGCGTCGAGCGCATCCACCAGCCTCGGGGTCAGTTGCACGATGACCGGGAGACGCCTGGCTGGGTTCTGTCCATCGACTTGAACGTCCATTGCTTCCTCCTTTTGGAGCCTGACAAAGCAAAACGGACCGGGACCATCCCGCAGAGGTTGTCCCCTGTGGGCGATCCCGGTCCGTCTAATCCGGCCGACTAGCCGCTCAGTGCGCGGCCCGCTATTCGATTGGTACGCATGATACCCCGAATCAGAAGCGCAGTACTACACGCACCGCGATATCACAATCCGAGAACCAGAATGCCTAGCAGCTCAAGCCACTGCATCGCTTCGCGCTTGTACGGAATGCCACATCCGGGGCAGTGCCCGACGTGCCATGTCAGTTCCTCTTCAGTGTTCC
>CAYOBW010000428.1:0-4860 GCA_964402115.1 uncultured Victivallales bacterium | reverse complement strand
AGCAGTTTCCACGGTCCTTCACGCACGGCCCAGCGGTCTTCCAGCAGCCAGTGCACCGCCCGGCTTTCCAACTTGGCCTGATCGGCCAGCACGCCGCCAAGATTGACGCCGTCGAGTCGGAGTCCTTTCGGAAGCGTCGCGCCCGCCAGTCCCGCGAAGGTGGCGAACCAGTCCATGCCCATCACGGTTTGCCCGCAGAGCGACCCCGGCGTGATCCGCCCTGGCCAGCGGGCAATGCACGGCACGCGAAGTCCGCCCTCGGTGAGTTCGCCCTTCAGGCCCCGCAGCGGGCCATTGGCGGCGATGCCTCGCAAATTGTCGGCGCCGTTGTCCGAGCAGAAAATCAGCAGAGTGTTTTGCTCCAGCCCGTTCTCCCGCAGGGCTTGGCGAACCCGTCCGACCCCATCGTCCACGGTCCCGATCATCTCGATGTACGTTGCGGCAGGGGCCTTCCCGGCTTGAGGGTCGCGTCCCTGAAGCGGAACGTGGGGCGCACCGTACATCAAACACAACAGGAACGGCTGCTCGCGGTGGCGCTTGATGAAATCAACCGCGTAGCCGGTCAGCAAGTCGGTGGCGTAGCCCGGTTCGTCCTGGATCATCTTGCCGTTCCACCAGTCCAATTCGTGCCGGCCGAACTCGGCGCGATGCGTGTGATAGTCCACGGCCCCGCCGATGTGGCCGCGGAACTCGTCGAAACCGAAGTTGAGCGGGTGGAAGGCGCGGTCGTAGCCCAGGTGCCACTTGCCGATCAGCGCCGTGCGGTAGCCCGCCCCGCGCAGCACCCCCGGCAGTGTGACTTCAGCGAGAGCCAGTCCCCAGGCGAACCGCTGCTTGAGGTTCGCCCGACGCTGCTGCCGATACACCGGCGAGAGCTGTGCATCGTCAACCCACGTGCACCGTTCGGGATATCGCCCGGTCAGCATGGCCGCGCGCGTGGGTGAGCAGTAGGGGGAATTGGCGTGGTAGTCGGTGAAGCGCAGGCCGTCGGCGGCCAGTTGGTCGATCTGCGGGGTGCGCACCCTCTGGCTGCCGTAGCAGCCCAGCGATCCGTAGCCCAGGTCGTCCGCCATGATCAAGACGAAGTTGGGGCGCCTGCCAGCGACCGCGTCGGGTCTCTGCGCTGGCGCAGCGGTGGCCGAGCCCCCGGGTGTGGCGAAGCCTTCGGCCCCGAGGCGGATGAGACGGTTGCTTTCCAGCGGTGCCGTGGCTGCCATCCATCCGGACAGCGGAGTCAGCAGCAGGGTGGCGAGGATGTGTTTCATGGTGGTTGGACGTTCAGTTCTGTGGGGCGCTCACGTCTTGAAACCGGCCTCCGTCCCCGAGCGCTTGACCTTGGTGTCGTCAATGGTGCCGCGCTTCCAGTCGCGTGCCATCTGCACGTCGGCGGCGAAGTCCGCGGTTTGCCTGGGGATGTCCACCACGCCGGCGCGGTTGTAGAGCACCGGTTGCACATACTGGCGCGTGTAGGCGGTGGCGTAGTTCTTCCAGTGTTCCAAGGCGGCTTCGAGGTGCCGGACGGCGGAGGCTTGTTGGCGGGTGTCGCCGGTTTTGTCGAAGAGCGCGAGGTCGCAGGCACCGCGAATCTTCGCCGCGTAGCACAGGCCGAGGCGCGCCATGGCTTCGATGTCACCCAGCGTGGCAGCGTATTCCCTGGCGCTGGCGGACGGAGTGACGGCAGGCTGTGGCACTTGCAGTTGCGGCAGCGCTTTGAGCGCCTTCGTGGCGTTGGCGTCGAGGGTCGCGGCGATTTCCAGCGGAGTGACGCCATCGGGTTTCTGGGCTGCGAGGAACTTCGCGCGCCATGCAAGGATGTTGATCACGCCCGCGCCAGGCATTGTGCCGCCTTCGATGAAATGGCGCACGGTGTAGAAACCGCTCTTTCTACGGCAGGCTTCGGGAAACCATTTCAAATCAATGTCGCCCCAGAAGAAGCGGGTGATGCAGGGGAAGGTCTTCGACGCATCTGCCCATGCCGCGGTGAGTGCGGGCACGTCGGCGCCGGGGAAACGGGCGGCGGTGAGGCGCTCGAACGTGGCCGCCGGCAGGTCGGGTTCATAGGCGAGGCGGCCCCACAGCGCGAAGGAAAGCCACTGCTTGTGCATGACGGTCTGGCGCGGCGTGCCGGCGTCTTTGGAAAGGAAGTCACGTCCCCAGAGGTAGCCGTCGCAGCCCATGTAGAAACCGGCGATCTTGTCCTCGCCCGGGATGGCCTTGATGAAAGCGCGGGCGTAGTCCACGTCCGCCCAGCGGAAGCTGTAGATGTCGTCGTTGCGCACCGTGAGCCAGCAGCGGAGTTCGGGACTGAGCAGCGGCAGCACCGGTTGGATGAACGGCGGATTGGGCACGGAATACATGTGGGCGATGGCGTACTTGAAACTCAGGTCCAGCGGGCAGGGCAGTGCGGCAAACTCTCTCTGGATCTCGCTCAGGGCCGTCATGTGGAAACGATGGATGAGCCGGAATCTTCGGTTCGGAGTGCCTTTAAGCCCATCGCGGATGCCTTCGCCGTAGGTTCTCCAGAGCCATTGCTCCTTGGTAAGGGCCTTGAATTCATTCAGCGGCATGCCTTCGCCGGCCGTGATGCCGAATCCAGCCAGCAGCGGGTAAGTCTTGATCGTCTCGCGGACGCTGGCTCGGAAGTACTCGATCGTGCGAGGCGCGCATTTGTCGCTGGTAATCCCGTCTTTCCCTTCCGCGCCGTAGAGAAAGACGTTCCAGGTGAACCAATACACGTCCACGCCGCGGTCCTTCGCCAGTTGCATGACGTCGCGCCAGAACTGGATCTTCTCGTCCATGGTGATCCGCTTGACGACCTCATGGTTGGCGAGCATCTCCGGACGCACGAAGTTGCTGCCGTTGCCGTCGAAGTTCGCGTCCAGCTTCGCCGTGGTGCGCCAGACGTCGTCGAGCGCGACGTGCGGAAACTCCGGCACCTCCACGATGCTGGGGAAGGGATTGAGCGTCCAGAGCGAGATGACGTTGTAGCGGTGCCTGGCCATGTCGTCGAACAGCTCGCGCCAGTAATCCATGCTCCACATCTCGGGGATGTTCGCCTGTGCGGCGTCGGAAGGGTCAGTGTAGGTGGGCGTGCGCAGATCGAGCGGGATGTTGATCTTGATGCCGCGCTGGGCGATGTGCGGCGTGTGGTCGGAGTCCTTCAAGGAATCGAGCAGGCCGGTGCGGATCGCCTCTGCCACGTCAAGTCCGCCATACATCACACCAGTGGTGTCAGCACCGAGCACCGCAATGCTGCGGCTGCCGTTCTCGTTACGCACGCGGATGGCGTAGCTCTGCGCAACGGCCTTGGTTCCCGCGGGCGCACCGACAGCGAGCGTGATGCGAACCGCGTCCGCAGGCGCTTCTGCCTCGGCGCTGAAAACGGTCATGCCGTGCGCGGTGGCCTCGCGGCGGATTTCTGCGCCGGCGAATTCCCCCGCCCCTGCGGCAGCAGCGTCGAGGCTGAGCGTGAGGGCCGTCGCGGCGGCGTCGAGCGCGGTCAGTTGGGCCAGCAGCAAGGCCGTGAGGAGCGGGACGGTGTGTTTCATGGCTGTTCCTGTGGATGGCTGGCGAGGCGTGCGGGACGGCTCCGGCCGGACGCCTTGGATTGATCGAGCAGTGCTTTCAGTTCCTTCACGATCTGCGGCTGCTCGAAGTAGAGGTTCTTCGTCTCTCCGGGGTCGGCTTCGAGGTCGTAAAGCTGGCTCGGCGCGTCAGGCGCGGTGTCGGGGAGCATGAACGGCTTGAGTTCGGGATTGTCGTCGTAGCGGTTGCCGCCCGAGCCGGTGTGGTCGAGGTATTTCCAGTTGCCGCGCCGGATGGAGAGCGTGCGTGACCCGCTGAATGCCTGCTCGAGCAGGTAGGGCCGGATGGGGCCGCTGTCCTGGCCGAGCAGTGCGGGAAGCAGGTTGAAGCTGTCCTCGGCCGCAGCCTTGGGCAGGTCGGCGCCGATGATGGCGGCGACGGTAGCCATCACGTCGGTCAGGCTGGTAAGCTGCACGCTGGTCGTGCCGGGCTTGACTCTGCCGGGCCAGCGGACAATGAACGGCACGCGATGCCCGCCTTCCCATTGGTCGCGCTTCAGACCGCGCCATGGTCGTGCGCCATCGTGATCGTAGTCGCCGCGCATGTGGATGACGCTCGTGGTTTCGGGGCCGTTGTCGCTGGTGAAGATGACCAGCGTGTTGTCGGCGACGCCGAGCTTGTCGAGCGTGGCCAGGAGTTCCCCGACGACATCATCGAGTTCATGGATGAAATCGCCGTGCGGGCCCGCCCGGGTCTTGCCCTTGAACTGTTGCGCGGGGAACGACGGCAGATGAACCGCCTGCGCGGCGTGGTAGAGAAAGAAGGGCTTGCCCGGCGCGGTGCGGATGTGCGACTCGATGAACTCACGGCTCTTCCTGAGGAAGACGAGATCCACTTCCTCCATCGGAAAATTCGTGGCGATGACGCCTCCCCGGCAGTCGTCGGCGTAGGGATGCTTGGGCAGCGGCGTCTTGTCGAGCATGCCCGTGGGCGGAACCGGTACGCGGTCGCCTACGATGAAGGCGTAGAGCCAGTCCGTGGTGGGGCAGCACGCCGTGCCGAAGAAGCGGTCGAAGCCGTGGTCAAGCGGCCCCCCTTCGATACGGCGCGAGAAGTCCACGCGCCGGACCGCTTCCACGCCGTTGCCGCGGATAGGCTGGCCGTCCTTGTCGCTGAACGTCAGGCCGACGTGCCACTTGCCGACGCACGCCGTGGCATAGCCATTGGCCCGGAGCATGGCCGGCAGCGTGAGCCGCCCGGGCGCAATGAGCGACGGGCCGCCGACGCCCTCGAAGACCCTGCCGCCATTCGGCACGCGGAAGGCCATTTGCCCGG
>CAYOBW010000427.1:0-4874 GCA_964402115.1 uncultured Victivallales bacterium | reverse complement strand
CCCTGCACCCCCGCGCGCCTGTGGCGCTGCATTTCGTTTGCCATCCGATCCCGGTTGCCGTATTTCTTCAGGTGTCAGGGGTGTCGCTGTATCTCATTGGCGTGTTCAGCGTTGCGGAGGGCATATGTTGTTTCTCCATACTGCGGACTGGCAGCTTGGCAAACCCTACGCGCGCGTCACGGATGCGGAGAAGCGCGCCAGGTTAAGGCAGGCACGCTTGGATGTCGTGCGGCGGATTGGCGTCGTCGCGCGCGAGAAGGGTGCCGCCTTCGTGCTAGTCGCCGGCGATCTGTTCGACAGCACCACGCCCGACAAGAGCACGGTCTCAGCGGCCTGCAGCGCGATCGGGTCCATCGGGGTGCCGGTTCTGGCAATCCCCGGCAATCATGACCATGCGGGGCCTGGTTCGATCTGGGAGCAGGAGTTCTTCCGGCATGAGCGGCAGGAACTCGCGCCGAACCTCCAAGTGCTCCTCACTCCCGTGCCGACAGAGCAGAGCGGCGTTGTCATCCTGCCGTGCCCGCTTGTCCGCAAACACGAGTCGTCGGATACAACCGCCTGGCTGCGCGATGCCGCCGCTTGGGGGGCCTTGGCCGCCGAGGGGCCTCGCATCGTCCTGGCACACGGCAGCGTGCAGGGCTTCACCTCCGTCTCCGATGGTGAGGAGTCAGCCAGCCAGCCGAACCTCATTGCGCTCGAGCGGCTGGACCCGGCGTCCGTTGACTACATCGCCCTTGGCGACTGGCACGGCACCAAACAGGTGGGCGAGCAGGCCTGGTACAGCGGCACACCCGAATTGGACCGGTTTGTGAAAGGCGGCGACCATGATCCCGGGAATGTGCTGGCGGTCGAGCTTTCAGCCAGGGGGCGGTCGCCAACCGTCGATCGAATCCCCACCGCCCGCCTGGGTTGGCACGCTGAGACGTTCCACTTGGTTGACGATTCCAGCCTGCCGCACCTGGAAGCGAGCCTGGCCCAGCTCCTTGGACAGCGCACGCAGGAGGACCTGCTGCGGCTGACGCTGACGGGCACGCTGGGTTTCGCCGGCGACGAGCGGCTGCACGACATCGTCGAGCGCCTGGAGGCCCGGTTGCTGCGCCTGAAATGGGACAACAGGGTTCAAGTGCTGCCTTCCGACTCCGAAATCGCTCAACTCAGCGGCCGTGTCGGAGATCCCCTCATCAGCGCTATCGCAGCTCGGCTTGCGGAGGATGCGCGACAACCGGGGGCTTCCGCGGCTGTCGCCCGACGGGCACTGCGTGAGTTGCACACGGCCGTGGTGCAGTGCGGGGGCGGACAATGAAACTCAAGTCCGTCACGGTCCGCAAGTACCGCATCCACAACGCGCTCACGGTCGAGTTTGACCCGCGTCTCACTTTGATTGTCGGCCCCAACGAATCCGGGAAGAGCACCCTGGTTTCGGCCATCCACCGTGCCCTGTTTCTGAAGGCCAAGGTTGGCGGCGCCACGCTGGAGGAGATGAAGTCGGTCCAGGGGGGCATCCCCAGCGTCGAGTTGGCGTTGAGCGTGGGCGGTCAGGATTGCCTGATCCAGAAGGAGTTCCGGGGCGCCCGGGGGAGCACGACGCTCGCCCTGGCCGGCCAGTCGGTGTTGAACGACGATGCGGCCGAGGAGAAGCTGGCGGAGTTGCTGCATGTTGGGAAACCGGTGGACGGCAAGGGGGCGGCCGGCCAGTTGGCGAAACGCTGGGCGCACCTCTGGGTGTGGCAGGGAGCTGCCGGAATATCGCCCACCGAAACCGTCGCGGAACAGCAGAACGCACTCGTGCAGAGACTCCAGGCGCAAGGGGGCGCGGCCGTCACGCAGTCCGATCTCGATGCGCGCGTGTTTCATGCCATCCAAGCGCGCCGGGACGCCTTGTTCACGGAGCGGGGGGATGTCCGCAAAGGAAGCGCTCTGGCCCTCGCCGAGGAGGAACTGGCCGCGCTGCAAGCCGCGCTACGGGAGAAGCAGGCGGTTGTGCAATCCCTGGAGGATGCCGTCGCTCGCTACACCCGAGCGGTGGAAACGATCGAAGAGAAGACCCGAGCCCAGGCCGCCGCCTGCCTGGGCCTGGCCGAGTCCGAGCAGCGGTTGGCCCGGGTGGAGGATCTGAACCGGGCCCTTGACCCGGTCAAGCGCAGTCAAGTGGAAGCGTCCGCAGGCATCGCGGAGCAGGAGAAGATCCTGCTGGACCTGTCGGCCGCGCGGCAAAGCCGGGACGCAGGCCGCGCAGCCCTCGCGCCTCGCGAGCAGGCACTCGAAGCGCTGCGGATGGAGCAGGGGGTCTGCCGTGAAGCGTTGAAGCAGGCCGAGGCAGCCTGGGAAGTCGCCCGCGTCGGTGCGGTCGCTGCCCGTGTGTGGAAGGGCGCCCTGGACGCGCGCCTGCAGGCGCTGGAGCGGAAACGGGATCTGGACGGACTGCTGGCGGACCAGGCTGCTCTCGCGGTCAAACGGACGGAGCAAGCGTCAGTCCGGGACGAGATGACCCGCACTCCGCCGGTGAGGCAGAAGGATCTCGCCATCCTGCAGAAGCTGGCGCAGGAGCTGGCCGCCGCCGAGGCAGCCTGCACGGCTCTGGGCGCCAGGATCGAGATCCTTGCCAGCCACGAACCCATCAGCGTGGACGGGCAGGCCGTCGCCGCCGGCGCCAGCGCGGTCATTACCCGTGACGCGGACGTGGCGATCGGGTCCGTCGCGACCTTGCGCATCAAGCCGGGCAGCAGCACGGGCATTGCGGAGGCGCGCCGGACGGTTGACTCAGCGCGGCAGCTGTACAACGCCAGGCTCATTGCCCTGGGCGTCCCCTCGCTGCAAGCCGCCGGCGTCGCGCACGAGAAGCTGCGGGCGCTGCAGGGCCGGCTCGAGATGCTGCAGGCTGAGCTGGACCATCTGAAGGCTGACGGCAACGAAGAGGCCGTGCGGAACTGTGCGCAGGCGCACGCGGAAGCCTTTCGCCGGGCCGGGCAGGCTGCGGCAGAGTGCGGGCGTACGCTGCCAGAGGACCTCGCGTCGTCGCGCAGCGCCTTCCGAGACATCGAGACGGAGTGCCGGCAGGCGGACGTGGCCGAGAGATCCGCTGAGTCTGCTTACAAGGCCGCGCGCGGTAAGGCCACTGCCGCAGATGCCGGTTTCAGCGCAGCCAGCAGTGGAGTCGAAGGACTCCGCCGGCAGGCGCAGGATGCCGTTGTCCGCATCAAGACGATCGAGGATCAGTTCGGGGCCGATGACAGCCGCGCTGCCCGCATGGTGGCACTCAGGGCCCGGCGCGATCAGGCCAGCGCCGAAGGGGCGGACCTGCAGCGGCAACTGGATGTCCTTCAGCCCGGGCAGCTCCACAGCGACGTGACCCGGTTGAAAGGCGTGCTGCAGCAGGCGCAGGACGCCATCCATGCGGCTGCGCAGGACAAGGCGGCGGCCGGGGAGCGCTTGCGGTTGAGCGGAACCACGGACCCGCATGCGGACGAGGAGAACACCCGTGCGGCGCTTGAACGCGCGGAGCGCAGGCGCAACGAACTCCGCGAGCAGGCGGAGGCGGTCAAGCACCTGGCCGGACTTGCGGCAGACGTGCAGCGCGGCGTGACAGAAAGGATCAACAAACCCCTTGAGGACGCCGCACAGGGCTACCTGGAATGCGTTTTCGGCGCCGGCGCCCGGGCGGTATTGGCCGGGGGACTGCAGTCCGCGGAAGCGCCCTCGTTCCAGGTGAATCGCGAGCACGCAGGCATGGGCACCTTCGACTTTGCGGCGCTCAGCGGAGGCGCCCGGGAACAGGTGGGCATTGCGATGCGACTGGCCATGGCCGAGGTTCTCGCCGCGGACCACAACGGCTCACTGCCGCTTGTGCTCGACGACGCCTTTGCCAACTCGGATCCGGAGCGTGTGCGCTCGCTGCAGCGCATGCTCTACCGTGCGGGAGAGCGCGGCCTGCAGGTCATCGTGCTGACCTGCAATCCCTCCGACTACAGCACCCTGGGTGCGAAGGAAACATGGCTGGAGCGTCCCGTGCTGCGAGGGGCCAGCTCAGGACAATCAGCGCCGGAGGCGGGCGATCGCGGGGAGCCTTCAGTCGCATCCGTGGTCGCCGTATCCGATGAAGACTCGACCGCCTCATAGAATGCTTGAGTTTCACCTGACTCCAAGGTAGAACGCCGCGCCATGACCAACCCCGCAAACGCTCCGGAGCGGCTGGTGAACCGCGAGTCGCTGGAACAACAAGTGCGACAACGCACGGCCGAGTTGGCGGCCTCGCGGGACCAGCTTCAAGCCGTCAACGATCGGCTGCGGCGCGAAGTGGACGGGCACAGGCAAACCGAAGAGGCCCGCAAGCACAGCGAGCAACGCCTGCGGGTGATTATCGAGGAGGCGCCGATTTCCGTGGCCATTGTCGGCATGGACGGCACGATCGAGTACATCAACCGGAAGGCCATCGAGACGTTTGGCTACCTCCCCGCGGATATTCCAACCATGGAGCGGTGGTGGCACCTGGCTTATCCGGACGCCAACTACCGGCGCGAAGTCATCGAGAGGTGGACGGTGCGTGTCACGGCGGCCATCGCGGAAGGCCGGGAAATCGCGCGCGACAACTACAGTGTCACCAGCAAGGACGGCACGGTAAAGACCGTCACCATTTTCGGCGTGCAGGTGGCCGACAAGGTGCTCGTGATGTTCGAGGACATCACGATCCAGGCGCTGCGGGAGGACCTGCTGCGTCGGTCGCACGCGGAGCTGGAGTGTCGGGTGCAGGAACGTACGGCCGAACTCGCGGACCGCAACCGTCTGCTGCAGGCGGAGATCGTGGAGCGCGGGCATGCCGAGAACCGGCTGGTGCAGGCCAATCTCGCGCTGGAGCGCACCATGTCGCAACTCCGCAA
>CAYOBW010000426.1:2414-4878 GCA_964402115.1 uncultured Victivallales bacterium | reverse complement strand
GTCCAATCGGTCGCTCCCGCTGTCGGCGAGGCACAGACCCTACGGAGCCGACATGTGCCCAGAACGGATTCTTGTGTCGGATTCTTGTGGATGCCACAGTTGCCCGAGGGTATCTTATCGACCTTCTTCTGCAACAAACGGCCCCCTGTTGCGTTCTTGATGGTAGGCGTCCGGCGCAGGGGCTTGAGGGACGCGTGGACGGGAGGCCGAGTGGGCATGAGGCGGGACAGGGTAGCATGGGGCTGGCGACTGGCGGCGGCATGGTTGCTGGCGCTGGCCTGCGGGTGTGCCACCGTCCAGCGGGCACGTGAGGCGCAGTCCGGAAGCCAGCGGGCGCCGGGTGAGCGTACCGTGAAGGCCGCCGAGGTTGGGCTGGGAGCCGATACGGTGCTCACGCTCGAGGCTGCGATCCACATCGGCCTGACGTATCACCCGTCCATGGCACTCGCGACGCAGGAGCTCGCCGCGGCCAGCGCGCAGGTGCGCCAGGCGCTGGCCGGCAGCCGTCCCGTCGTGCAGGGCGGGCTGGACTATTCGCGCGCCACGGCGAACAGCGCCGGACGCCCTGCCAGTTGGGACCTGCAGGGCCGCTACGGCGCATCCACCGACCTGAGCCTGCTGCTTTACGATTTTGGCAAGACACCCGCGGCGATCCGGCAGGCTTACGCAGCCGAGGCGGCGGCCGCTGCCGGCCTGCGCGCCGCGCGGGTCACGGTGGCCTACGACGTACGCAACGCTTTCCTCGGGCTTGGCAAGGCCGAGGAGCTCTGTGCCGTTGCGGAAGAGTCCGTGCGCCAGTTCCGGCAGCACCTGGAGCAGGTGCGGGCCTTTGTCGCGGTGGGGCGGCGCACGCGCTATGACGTCACGAAGTCCGAGGTCGATCTGGGCAATGCGGAGCTGGAGTTGATTGGCGCGCGTAACGATGCGAACACGGCGCGGGCTGGATTGTGGCGCAGCCTGGGGCTCGCCGAGGATCCGGCCAGCCGCGTGGCGACACCTCCACTGCCTGCGTTTGAGCGGTCCGCTGCCTCCCTACTCGCTGCCGGACGCGCTCGCCACCCCGACCTGGTTGCACTGCGCGCCGAATGGGCCGGTGCTTCGGCTGCCGTGGACGCAGCGATTGCCGGGCTCTTCCCGGAGCTGTCGTTGCAGGCTCAATACGGCGCCGGCGGCGGCGCCTGGCCCCTGCTGTGGAACATCTCGGGTGCGTTGCGTGGCGCCTGGCAGATGTTCAGCGGCGGCCGCCTGACGGCCCGCATCGACGAGAGCGTGGCCCGCCTGCGGGCGGCGCGCGCCCGGCTGACCGCGCGCGAGCAACAGCTGTGGCAGGAAGTGAGTCGCGGGCTGAGCCGGTTGGACGGCGCGCGTCAGCGTGTCAAACTGGCCGCTCTGATTGTGCGCCAGGCGGCCGAGAGCTTGTCCTTGATCGAGGAGCGGTATCGGCTGGGGGGGGCCTCGGCTATCGAAGTGACGGACGCGCAGGTGGCGTTGACGCGGGCGCGGGCGGACGAGGTCAAGGCCCGGTTCGACCTGCACCTCGCCGTTGCGGAAATCACGTTTGCGGTTGGAGAGGAGTAGGCATGAAGCGCTGGATCGTGGGTGCCGGTGTGACGCTGGCGTTGCTGGGGGCGGCGTACCATTTCTGGGGCGGACGCTTGTGGCGCAGCGGCCCGGTGGCCCCGCTGTACCGTTTCGCGCGCGTGGAGCGCGGCGACGTCGTGGCGACGGTGCGCGCCACGGGTATCGTGCAGCCAATCAAGGTGGTGCAGGTGGGGACGCAGGCCAGCGGGCCGATCCAGAAGCTTTACGTGGACTTCAATGACCGCGTCAAGGCGGGGGACCTCGTGGCGCAGATCGACCCGATCGTGTACGAGGCGCGGCTGGCGCAGGACAAAGCCAACCTGGGGCAGAGCATGGCCGCCGTGGAGCAGGCGCAGGCCAAGCTGGTGCAGGCGGAGCGCGAACTGGAGCGGGCGCGGCAGCTGGCCAAGCGCGAGATGCTGTCGCAGGCGGAACTCGATGCCGCCGTGGCCAACCGGGACACGCTGGCGGCGCAGGTGAAGGTTGCGCAGGCTGCCGTCGACCAGTCCCAGGCCACGCTGCGGCTCTCCACGGCAAACCTCGGCTACACGACGATACGCTCGCCCGTGAACGGCGTGGTGATCGCGCGCAACGTCAGCGAGGGCCAGACCGTCGTCGCGAGCATGTCGGCGCAGGTGCTCTTCCAGATCGCCACGGACCTCCAGCAGGTGCAGGTGGAGGCGAGCATTCCCGAAGCGGACATCGGCAGGGTGCGGCCGGACCAGCGGGTGAGTTTCACTGTGGACGCTTACGAGCAGGAGTTTACGGGGACGGTGGCCCAGGTGCGGTTGGCGGCGGCGACGGTTCAGAGTGTGGTCACGTACCCGGTGATCATCCGGGCCGAGAACAACGATGGCCGGCTGTTCCCCGGCATGACCGCGAA
>CAYOBW010000426.1:0-2314 GCA_964402115.1 uncultured Victivallales bacterium | reverse complement strand
TGATCATCCGGGCCGAGAACAACGATGGCCGGCTGTTCCCCGGCATGACCGCGAACATCGTCTGCGAGGTGGCCCGGCACGAGAACGTCCTGAAGATCCCCAATGCCGCCCTGCGGTACAAGCCCGCTGAGAGCGGAGTCCCCGCCGCCGCACCCAGGGGGCCGCCCGAGCGCAAGCCGGACCGGAAGCCGGGCGCGGGCGCTGGACCGGCGCGGGGTGGCGGTTCGCGTGTCTGGATTGCCGGTCCCGGCGCTGAGCCCCCCCGTCCCGTGCACGTCAGGCTGGGCATCAGCGACGGAACCTGCACGGAGCTTTGCGAACCGGCGGAGCTGGTGGAGGGGCAGGAGGTCATTGCCGGAACGGCCGAAAAGGGCGCGACGCAGACCGCGGTCGTGAATCCGTTCGCCCCGAAATTCCCCGGCGGGGGTGGCGGGAGCCGCCGGCCGCATTGAGGTGTACATGCTGATCAGCCTGCGGCAGGTTACGAAGATTTACCGGGTGGGGGAGATCGAGATCCCCGCCTTGCGGGGGGTTACGCTGGATATCGAGCGCGGTGACTTCGTGGCCATCATGGGCTCGTCCGGCTCCGGCAAGAGCACGCTGCTGAACCTGCTGGGCGGCCTCGACCAGCCCACCAGCGGCGTGTACCAGCTGGACGGGGAGGACGTGAGCAGGCTGAGCCCCGACGCCCTGGCCCGGGTCCGCAACCGCAAGGTCGGGTTCGTGTTTCAGAACTTCAACCTGCTGACGCGCACGACGGCGCTGGAGAACGTGGAGTTGCCCCTCTACTACGGTCCACGGCTCAGCGGCGCGACCCGGCGGAAGAAGGCGGTAGACCTCCTGGGCCGGCTGGGGCTGGCTGACCGCTTGCATCACAGCCCGAGCCAGCTTTCCGGCGGCCAGCAGCAGCGCGTGGCGATCGCCCGCGCCCTCATCAACGCCCCGCCGCTGATCCTGGCGGACGAGCCGACGGGAAACCTGGATAGCCATGTCGGAAACGAGATCATGGCCCTCTTCCAGCAGTTGAACCGCGACGGCATGACCCTGGTCATGGTCACGCACGAGCCGGACATTGCGCAGTTCGCCAAGCGGGTCATTCACATGCGCGACGGGGAGGTCGTATGAACGGCTGGATCGTCATGCGCATCGCGCTGCGCGCGCTGTTCCGGAACAAGGTGCGCTCGCTGCTGACCGCACTCGGCATCATTATCGGGATCGCGGCGGTGATCGCCGTCGTCGCCGTCGGGCAGGGCGCCTCCACGATGATGCGCGAGCAGATCAGCAGCATGGGCGACAACCTGCTCCTGGTGTTCCCCGGCAGCATGCGCGCCGGGGGCTTTCACGGTGGGGCGGGCACCCAGCAGACGCTGACCGCCGACGATGGCGACGCGCTCCTCGCCGAATGCTCGCTGATCAGGGCCATGTCGCCCATGGTGCGAACGAGCGCCCAGTGTGTCTACCGCGAGAACGACTGGGCCACCTCCGTGCAGGGGGTCGGGAGCCAGTACCTTGACGTGCGCCGGTGGGAGTTGACGGGTGGGGAGTTCTTCACGGATTCCGATGTGCGCAGCGGCTCCCGCGTCTGCCTGCTGGGGGCCACGGTGGCGGCGCAACTGTTCGGCAGCGAGTCGGCCTTGGGCCAGAGCATCCGCATCCGCAACATGCCGTTCCGCGTGATCGGTTTGCTGGCCGTCAAGGGCAGCGCCGCCTGGGGTCAGGACCAGGACGACACGATCCTGGTGCCGTGGACAACGGCGCGCCGCGTGCTGCAGAACGCCGTGTTCAGCAACGTGAACCAACTCATGCTGAGCCTGACAGCCATGGAGGCGCTGCCCGAGGCGCGCGAGCAGGTCACCGCCCTCCTGCGCCAGCGGCATCGCCTGCGCCCCGAGGCCGATAATGACTTCACGGTGACGGACATGACGGAAGTCACGCAGATGATCACGCAGGTGTCGACGCTGATGACGATGCTGCTGACGGTGATCGCCTCGATCTCGCTCGTCGTGGGCGGGATCGGCATCATGAACATCATGCTCGTGGCCGTGACGGAACGGACGCGCGAGATCGGGCTGCGCATGGCGGTGGGCGCGCGGCGGCGCGACATCCTCTGGCAGTTTCTGACCGAAGCCATCGTGCTGGCCGGGGTGGGGGGGCTGATCGGCGTCGGACTGGGGACGGCGGCGGCCAAGTTGCTGGCCGGCGCCAACAACTGGCCCGTGATGGTGTCACCGCAGGCCGCGTTGCTGGCGCTTTCGTTCTCCGGCTGCGTCGGCATCTTCTTCGGCTTCTACCCCGCCTGGCGCGCCTCCCGCCT
>CAYOBW010000425.1:0-4892 GCA_964402115.1 uncultured Victivallales bacterium | reverse complement strand
CCGTTCCCCAAGAGGTCAGCCAATTGTGGAGGGCGCCTGATCCATGCCCACCTTGAACGCACCGAATCGCTGGTTCATCGCCGCCATGGGCGTGCTGCTGCAACTGTGCCTGGGCACCGTTTATGCCTGGAGCTGTTTCCAGCTGCCACTCGTCAACGCCTACCACTGGTCCAACACAGCGGTCGCCTGGGCGTTCAGCCTGGCCATCTGCTGCCTCGGCCTGGCCGCCGCCTGGGGCGGGCTGCAGCTGCCCCGCCACGGCCCGCGCCGGCTCGCCATGGCCGGCGGCATCCTCTTCGGCGCGGGCTACCTGCTGGCGGCGCTGGCGCTGCACCTGCGCTCCCTGCCCCTGCTCTACCTCGGCTACGGCGTGGTTGGCGGCTGCGGCCTGGGGCTGGGCTACGTCACGCCGGTCGCTACCGCCGCGCGCTGGTTCCCGGACCGCAAGGGGCTCGTCACCGGCCTCGTCATCATGGGCTTCGGACTCGGCGCCCTGCTCATGAGCAAGGTGCTGGCCCCGCTGCTGGTGGCCTGGGCAGATGGCAACTACGTCCGCGTCTTCGCCGCGCTGGGTCTCGTGCTCGGCGTGCTCGCGACCGCCGCGGCGGCCTGCCTGCGCAATCCTCCGCCGGACTGGGTGCCCCCTGCCCCTCCCCGCCCCGCCGGCGCGCCCGCCCCGGCCCCGGCGGCGCCCGCGCCAGCCGTCGCCGTGAGCCTCGGCGCCCTGCTGCGCTCGCGCACGTTCCTGCTGATCTGGCTGATGTTCTTCTGCAACATCGTCGCCGGCATCGCGCTGATCAGTTTCCAGTCTCCGCTCTTCCAGGACCTGCAGCGGCGCCTGACGCCGGAGCTCGACGCCGTCACCCTCGCCAGCTACGGCGCCACGCTCGTGGCCGTGAGTTCGCTCTTCAACGGCATCGGACGGCTGTTCTGGGGCGGTGTGTCGGACCGCGTCGGCCGCCTCCCCGCGTTCCGGCTGCTGCTGGGCACACAGGTGCTGGTCTTCGCGGCGCTGCTGTTCACGACGCGGCCGCTGCTCGCGGCCGCGCTGATCTGTTACGTGCTGCTCTGTTACGGCGGCGGATTCGGCACGCTGCCCGCGTTCGTGCTGGACACATTCGGCAGCAGCCGCATGCCCGTGATCTACGGAACGCTGCTGACCGCCTGGTCGGCTGCCGGCATCGTAGGTCCGCAGCTCGTCGCCTGGTGCAAGGACCACTGCGGGCCGCTGGCCGCGAGTCGCGCGTTCGCGGCCGGGCTCGCCTTCCTCGTAGCGGGCTTTGCGCTGTCGCTTCTGCTGCCACACCGTCAATCACGCTAATCAGGGGGTCCCGACATGCAGGACATCGAGAAACTCGGGCTGTTTTACCTCGGCAAGCCGTATGACCGGGAGCGCGGGGCGGTGCTGGACGAGCCGCTCCTGTACGACTCCCGGGACCTGACCACGCACGCCGTGTGCGTCGGCATGACGGGCAGCGGCAAGACCGGGCTCTGCCTCTCCCTGATCGAAGAAGCCGCGATAGACGGCGTGCCGACGATCGCGCTCGATCCCAAGGGCGACCTCGGCAACCTGCTCCTGACCTTCCCGGAACTGGCGCCGGCCGACTTTCAGCCGTGGGTGGACCCGGCCGAGGCAGCGCGGCAGGGCCTCTCCGTCGAGGCCTCCGCCGCGCGCACGGCGGAGACCTGGCGCAACGGCCTGGCGGCATCGGGCCAGTCCCCCGAGCGCATCGCCCGGCTGCGAGCCGCCGCGGACTTGGCCATCTACACGCCGGGCAGCAGCGCCGGCCGCCCCCTGGCCATCCTGCGCTCGCTCGCCGCGCCCGCACCCGACCTCGCCGCCGACGCCACGGCGCTGCGCGACCGCATCCTCTGCGCCGTGTCGGCGCTGCTGGGCCTGCTCGGCCTCGCCGCCGACCCGCTGCAGAGCCGCGAGCACATCCTGCTCTCGACCCTGCTCGACCGCGCCTGGCGGGAGGGGCGTGACGTGGGCCTGCCCGACCTCATCCAGGCCGTGCAGAAGCCGCCTTTCGACAAGGTGGGTGTCTTCGACCTCGAGTCCTTCTACCCGGCCCGCGAACGCCTCGGACTGGCCATGGCCCTGAACAACCTGCTCGCCTCACCCGGCTTCTCCGCCTGGATGGAAGGTGAGCCGCTCGACATCCAGCGCCTGCTCTACACGCCGGCCGGGCGTCCGCGGGTCGCCATTCTCTCGATCGCCCACCTGGGCGACGCGGAGCGCATGTTCTTCGTGACCCTGCTGCTCAACGAGGTGCTCGCCTGGATGCGCACCCAGCCGGGCACGGGCAGCCTGCGAGCCATCCTGTACATGGACGAGATCTTCGGCTACTTCCCGCCCACGGCGGTACCTCCCTCGAAGCCGCCGATGCTCACGCTCCTTAAGCAGGCCCGCGCCTATGGGCTGGGCATCGTACTGGCCACGCAGAACCCGGTGGACCTCGATTACAAGGGGCTCGCAAACGCGGGCACGTGGCTGATCGGCCGCCTGCAGACCGAGCGCGACCGCACGCGCGTCCTCGACGGCCTGGCTGGCGCGCTGGCGGGAGACACGGAGCTGGACCGCGGCAAACTCGAAACCCTGCTCGCGGGGCTTGGCAATCGGGTCTTCCTGATGAGAAACGTCCACGACGAGCAGCCGGTGCTGTTCCAGTCGCGCTGGACCCTGTCCTACCTGCGTGGCCCCCTGACCCTGCCGCAGATCCGCCAGCTCAGCAGGGGCGGAACGAACGCAGGCGCCCCCCCGCCCGCCCACGCCGTCCCAGCTCCGATCGCGGCGTCGGTCGCGGCGCCAGGGTCCTGTCCCCCATCCCCGCCGCCGGCGGCTGCCACGGGCCCGGTAACGGGCGGCGCGCGGCCGCCCCTGCCGGCCGGGGTTCCCGAGCAGTTCCTGCGCCCCGCGCCCGGACGGGCCGCCGCCGGCGTCATCTACCACCCGCGCCTGTCCGGCAGTGCCCGCATGCACTTCGTGGACGCCACCACCCGCGTCGACGAGTGGCTGGACGTCAGCGCGTTGGCCGCGCTGAACGACGTCGGCACGGAGCCCCTCTGGGACGAGGCAGCCCGTCCGACAGCCCTGAAGCAGCAGCTCGACTCGGCCCCGCTGCCGGCCGCGCGTTTCGCCGAGCTGCCCGCCGCCTGCGCAAATCTCAAGTCCTATGCTGCCTGGCAGAAGGGCTTTGCGGAGCATCTCTACCAGAAGATCACGCTCGACCTGCAGGCCTGCGCCGCGCTCAAGCTCGTCGCCCGCCCGGGTGAAAGCGAGGGCGACTTCCGGGCGCGCCTGGCTCTCGCCGTCCGCGAGCAGCGGGACTTGAAAGTCGAGAAGCTGCGCCGGACGATGGCGCCCAAACTGCTGACGTTGCAGGACCGCCTGCGCCGGGCCGAGGAGCGCGTTGCCCGCGAACAGTCCCAGGTCGGCCAACAGCGGGTGCAAACCGCGATCTCGATCGGCGCCACGGTGCTGGGTGCGCTGTTCGGCCGCAAGCTGGTCAGCGCCAGCAACGTCGGTCGCGCCGCCACCGCCGCGCGCAGCGCCAGCCGGGTGACGCGCGAGCAGGAAGACGTCGCGCGGGCCGCGGACAGCGTGGAGTCCGTGCGCTCGCAGCTGGCCGCGCTGCAGGCGGAGGTGGAGGCAGAGACGGCCCGGCTGCAGGCGGAATCCGCCCCGGAGCGCTATGCGTGTGAAATCCTGCGCATCCGCCCCCGCAAAGCGGACCTGGCCGTGGGCGCCATCGCGCTGGTTTGGGCGCCGTGGGCAATCGGGTTGGACACCGTGCCGCGGCCCGCGTATGATAACGTTACGTAGCGTAGTCGGCGGGTAGGCGCTGCGGGGGGCAGCGGGGGCGGTCAGGGTAACATGTCGTTAGAAATGGAACAGCGGATTCTCGAACTCTGCTTGAGGCAGGATGTGTGCGCCCTGCGCACGTACCGGGTCTTCTCCCAGGCGGCGACCCAAGTCGAGCTGCGCACATTCTGGCAGCAGATGGCTGACGATGAGGCGCAGCACGTTGCCTTTTGGCGCAGCGTACAGCAACGTTCGGCCGACACGCCTCTGCCCCAGGTCTTCAACGATCCGGCCACCGTGCTGTCCGAGCTGGAGCAAATTGACCGGCAAGTCCAGGTTCTGGCAGCCCACCCCGACGAGATCCACGACACCACGGCGGCGTTCCTGCTTGCCTACCGGTTGGAGCTCCACGCCCTGCATCCGGCTTTTGGGGTCCTTTTCCAGGTGCTCCGCCACCTGACCGACCTGCCCAGCCCGGCCGACGCCTACGACCGGCACCTTGCCCGCTTCACGGACATGCTCATCCAGGCCGGTGCGCAGGCGCCCGCCCTGACGCTGCTGGGCGAAACGCTGAACCGGCTGTGGACGGAGAATCGCGCTCTGACGGTGCGCGCCACGCACGACGGCCTGACCAACCTGTTGAACCGGCAGGCCTTCTGGGAGATGGCCACGCACCTCGCGCGGCTGGCCGTGCGCCAGCAGCTTCCGGTGGCTGTGCTCATGGCGGACATCGACCACTTCAAACGCATCAACGATACGGTGGGACACGCGGCGGGCGACCGGGTGCTGCGCAAGGTTGCCGACGCCATCGTTGCCGCCGTCCGCGCCAGCGATTTGGTCGCCCGCTACGGCGGCGAGGAGTTCGTTGTCTTCATGTACGCCACGGATGTCGCCCAGGCCGTTGACGTGGCCGAACGCGTGCTTGACCGGGTCGCCCATGGGACCGCGACGGAGCAGCCCGTGACCGTCAGCATCGGCCTGGATGGCTCGCTCGTCGCCCACGCGGAGCAGGACCTGCAACGGCTGCTCGCGAACGCCGACAGCCGCCTCTACGCGGCCAAGGCCGCCGGCCGCAACCGGGTCGTGT
>CAYOBW010000424.1:0-4893 GCA_964402115.1 uncultured Victivallales bacterium | reverse complement strand
TGGGACGGTTGCGATCTATCGATGGGGTCCTCGCCGACACCACCGACAGAGGCCATCCGGACGGCCGATGATTCCGCTCCTCGTCCCTCAAACGAACCCCTACGGAGGTGGAATGCGCCCGACGGTTCCTGTGCCCGACGGTTCCTGTTGCGCTCCGCCTTCGTCCTGTGATATGTTCTTCCCCCTTTCCGCCACCAACAGCCAACAGAAAGCCGACATGCCGCACACAAGACGCATCCGCAACGTGGCCATCATTGCCCACGTCGACCATGGCAAGACCACCTTGGTGGATCAGCTGTTCAAGCAGAGCGGGATGTTCCGCGACAACCAGGCGGTCGAAGAACGCTTCATGGATTCGATGGACCTCGAGCGCGAGCGCGGCATCACGATCTCGGCGAAGAACGGCACCTTTCGCTATAACAACCATACGATCAACATCATCGACACGCCCGGGCATGCCGATTTCGGCGGCCAGGTGGAGCGTGTCCTGCAGATGGCCGACGGCGCGCTGCTCCTCGTCGACGCCCAGGAAGGGCCGATGCCCCAGACTTACTTCGTGCTGAAGAAGGCCCTGGCGCAGAAGCTGCCGGTCATCGTCGTGCTCAACAAGATCGACCGCCCGCACGCGCGGCCGGACTGGGCCATGGACCAGGTCTTCGATCTCTTCGTCAAGCTCGATGCGCCCCACGAGATCCTCGACTTTCACACCCTTTACGCCTCGGCTACGGGCGGGTATGCCTCCGCCGATCCGCATCAGCAGGGCACGGACATGCGCCCGCTGCTCGACGCCATCATCAAGTTCATCCCCGGGCCGGCCGGCGACAGCCACGGGCCGCTGCAGCTGCAGGTAAGCTCCATCGATTACTCGCCCTTCCTGGGCCGGCTGGGCATCGGCAAGATCACCGGCGGGACGATCAAGACCGGCATGTCCGTGGTCGTCGCCAACGACTCCGGCAAGTGCGTGCCGTCCCGCGTGACGAAGCTGTATCGCTACAACCTGACGCAGAAGGTCGAGGCCGACCACGCGGGCCTGGGCGAGATCGTGGCCGTGGCATCCACCGAGCCCGTGACCGTGGGCGATACCTACACCGACCCCCTGAACCCCCAGCCTCTGGCCGCCCGGCCGATCGATCCGCCCACCCTCTCGATGACCTTCATGGTGAACACCTCGCCCATGGCCGGCACGGAAGGCACGTTCTCGACCTCGACCCACCTGGCGGAGCGGCTCGAACGCGAGGCCCTCACCGACGTCGCCCTGCATGTGGAGGAGCTCGGCGCCGGCGCCGGGTACAAGGTATCGGGACGGGGCGAGCTGCACCTTTCCGTGCTGATCGAGAAGATGCGGCGCGAAGGGTACGAGTTCCAGGTGAGCTGTCCGAAGGTCATCTTCCGCGAGCAGAGCGGAAAGACCCTGGAGCCTTACGAGGAGCTCACCGTGGACGTGGCCGAGGCGTACATGGGCACGGTGATCGAGAAGCTCGGGCTGCGCAAGGGGCTGCTTCAGGAGATGCACAAGGATAACGGCATGGTGCGGCTGAAGTACCACATTCCGACGCGCGGCCTGCTCGGTTTCCGGTCCGAGTTCATGTCGGACACGAAGGGCATGGGGGTGCTGTCGTACATCTTCCACGAATACGGCCCCTTCGCCGGCGAGATGCGCAACCGCTCGAACGGCGTCATGGTCTCCATGGAGACGTGCACGACGGTGTCCTTCGCCCTCTTCAACCTGCAGAAGCGGGGCAAGCTGTTCATGGGGCCGGGCGTGCGCGTCTACCAGGGGCAGATCGTCGGCGAGCACTGTCGCGACAACGACCTGACCGTCAACCCGGCCAAGGCCAAGCAGCTCACGAACATCCGCGCGGCGGGCCGCGACGAGAACATCATCCTCACGCCCTGCACCCGGATGAGCCTGGAAGAGTGCATCGCCTATATCAACGACGACGAGCTGGTCGAGGCCACGCCGCTGAACATCCGGATGCGCAAGATCCCGCAGCGGTCGCGCCTGTCGAGCAGGGGCTGAATTCAGGAGTCAGCATCCAGAATTCCCTGACTCCTGACTCCTGACTTCTGCGCCCCGGCATCCCGCTCCTCACCGCGCGCCGACCTGCTGGACGGCGGCGGTGGTCGGGCCGGGACGCAGGGGGCGGTAGATGTAATCCGGCCAGAGCGGGCAGTTGAGGTCTATCCAGCACTTCACGCGCTGTTGCTCGTCGCGGCTGAGCTTCACGTCGTGGTGGCCGGCGGCGAGCACGGTCCAGAGGCGGCTGCGGAGCGTGCCGAAGGTCAGGGGCGCGGCCTTGCCGTGGCGCAGGCTGTAGGTCATGTCGAAGTAGTGCACCCACCCGCCGGCGATCAGCGTGCGGTAGGAGGTCGGCACGCGGTCGGCGCCGGGCTGGCCGGTCAGGTTGAGCTTGCGGGGGTGGCTGGCGTTGTGGCACCTGACGCAGTGCGCGTCCCACACCGGCTGCACGACCTTCTCGTAGGCGAACGGCACGGCGCCCCACGACGGCGGCTCCGGGTCGCACGCCTGCCGGCGCATGGCCGGCGCCGTTCGCGCGGCGGGCGCCGCGGTCCGCGGCTCGTGGCAGCCGATGCAGCCGCGCCGCTCGCCGGGCATGAGCTGCACGACGCTGCGCATGCGCTGCAGCTCGTTAAGCTCCGCGTCGAGCGCCTGGAAATACAGCACCTTGCCCGCGGGGGCGCGGAAGCAGGCGGAGCCGTCCGGTGCCACCGGCACCAGGCCCAGTGCGGTCTTGGCCACGTAGCTGGGCCAGCCATGCGGCCCGTTGACGATGTGGATCGGCGTGGCGTAGAAATCCTGGAAGGGCGGATGGTCGTTGCGGTAGGTGCCGTCGGGCAGCTTCTCCAGATCGGCCCGGACCTCCTGGCAGACGCGCAGGTACTTCACCCGGCCGGGCTGCACCTGCGGCGCGAGCCCGCGGTACACGTCCGCGAGCACGAACTCGCCCGTTTCCCCCGCCGCCGCTCCCGCCGGCGCCAGCGCTGTGCTCGCATCCAGGTTGGGTGGCACGGGCTCCGGTCGCAGCAGCGTGGGACACATGCTGCCGATCGCGGGATCCCAGTGAATCAGCTCGCGGTTGCCCTCCCGGTCCAGCACGTACAGGCCGAAGTGCTGCTGCGGCGCGTGGGCGCACAGAAAGAGGTCGCGCGACACCGGCACGGGGTCGCGGAAGCACTCGCGCCGCGCCCAGTCCATGTTGTAGTGCGGCGGCGCGTCCGGCGTGATGTTGACGACGGCGTCGGTGGCGAACGGGCCGCGGGCCACGTTCACGAGGCCGATCGGACCGTTGAGGTCGCCGCCGTGGGAGATGAGCGTGCAGCAAAGTTCGCTGGTGCCAGGCACCTCGCGCGCGTTGACGTAGCAGTTGGGCGTGTTGTTGCCGAACACCAGCGTCGGGTGCGCGCCGTCCGGGCGGATAGCCCAGAGCGTGTGGCCGAAGTCGGCCCCCTTGTCGAGGTACTCCGAGCGCGTCCACAGGATGCGGCCGTCACGCATGACGGTGGGCGCCCACTCGCTCAGGTTGGCGTAGGAGAGCGGGCGGATGTTCCCGCCGCCGGCGTCCATGCGGAACAGGACGAAGGCCTGCGGGCGCCAGCACAGGAACCGCGCCTTGCAGCGGGTCGAAATGAAGGCGAGGCCCCCGTCCGGCAGCGGGCAGGGATAGTAGTCGTGAAAAGGCCCCTCGGTGAGCGCGCGCGCCGGGCCGCCGTCGGCGTCCACGGCGTACAGGTGATAGAACGCGCTCGCGGCGTCGCGGTAGCCGAAGTAGACGGTGCGCGCGGCGAAGTCCGCCATCGCATCGCGCGCCACGCCGGCGCCCGCGTCGAACAGCGTCGTGACTCTCGCCTCCTCCGGCAGGAGGCGCCCGTCGCGGCGGGGCAGCTCCAGCACGCAGACGCCGCCCCCCGGCCGCCATTGCGCGTCGAGGATGTCGCTGTAGTTGTGCGATGGCTCGTAGGGGTGCCGCCGCACGAACAACACGCGCGCCAGCGCGCCGAGGTCGGGATCGCGGAGGAAGAGCCGGCGCTTCGCCAGCCGCGCGTCGAGATAGGCGGCCTCGCGGGCCTCTTCGTCCGCCTGCTCCCCGCCGGCGGTCCACGCCGCGCGCCGCCGGGCGAGCTCGGCGCGCTCCGCCGCCACGTCCAGGCCGCGGGCTGCCAGGCGGGCCAGCAGCCCCGCCGTCTGGCGGAGCACGCGCGCCACCGGGGCTTCGGGGCCGAGGCGCCCCCACGTCTGCTGCTCGCAGAGAAACGCGTAGCGGAGGAAGTCGTCCCAGCCGGCCTGCGGCGACGGCAGGGCCAGGCTGCTGCCGCGGCGGGCGACGCGCGTCCACTGGCGGCCGTCGAGCGAAGCCTGCACCTCGAACGCGACGGCGATCCGGTCCTGGAACGCGCCCGGGCGGTCGCGCGAGAACACGACCCGGGCCACGGTTCCGGTTTGCGGCAGCTCGATCTGGGCCCACTCGCCCGCTTCGCCGGCCGCGATCCAGCTGTGCGCGTTGCCGTAGAGGCCGTCGTTGAGGTGCGCGACCTGGTGGATCGCATAGCCCGGCAGGCAGGAGGAGGCCGTGGCGTGCGCGCCGCGGCTGGCCAGGGCGAGGTTCTGCGTGCCCGCCGGCCCGTAGATTTCCAACTCGTCCAGGCAGGGCTGGCCGCTCGAGGACGCCGCTATGACGACGCGCACGAAGCGGGCCGGCCGGGGTGTGAACGTCAAGACGGTCGGCGCGTCCCCCAGCGCCGCCGGCACGGCGGCCAGCAGGAGCCACGCCGCCCCCGCGCCTGCCACGAATCGCCGCCTGCGTTGCATGTCCGGCCTCCCTCTGCCTGCCGTTATGGGCGATTCGCCCCGGCGCTGTCAAGACCTGCGCGGAG
>CAYOBW010000423.1:0-4900 GCA_964402115.1 uncultured Victivallales bacterium | reverse complement strand
CCGTGCAGCCGCTCGATTTCCAAGTAGCGGTCATCCAGGGCATTGCTCAGGTGGGCGGTCGTCCGTTGGGTCTGGCCCCCGCCGATAGCGCCGTCGTCCAACACGACGACCGATTTGCCCGCCTTGGCCAACAGGTACGCCGTCGTGATCCCGGCAATGCCCGCACCCACGATGCACACGTCCGCGTGCGTGTCTTCCCCCAGCGTGCTCTGATTCGGCACGGTGGTGGTTGCCATCCACAACGACGTGCTTTGGCCTAGATTTTCCTGCTGCATGGTTTCTGCCTCCTGGCGAGAGTACTACCGAGTCGTTTCTTTGGTCGTCTCGGTCGTCCTTTCGGTCGTCGTGCCGCCAGCGTCTGGAGTCGCCGCGGGGGTCGTTACCGTCGTGTCGGTCGTCGTGGTCTCGGTCGCGCCCGTGACCTTGCCGTCCTCGGTCTGCGTCGTCGTCGTTTGGGTCTTGTACTCTGTGCTATCCTTGCTTTCGCAGCCGATGGTAAACACGCCCAGTGCGGCAAGCAGAGCCAATGTTAGAACGCGATTCATAGTAATACCCTTTCCCTAAATCTCTTGACCTTGTCCAAGGTTCACGCTTGGTCGTTGCAGCGAATTCCGCTGCGCCAAAAAACAAAAAAAGCCGACGTGATGGAACACCCGAAGGCATTCCACCACGCCGGCTTACTCGTTAACCAGCCCCCCGGCACGACCGGGTTGCTGTCTATCTAGTCATCCGACGAACTTCAATTCACCTTCCGGCGAAGCCGCGTTCAAGGTCCGCTTGCTCCACCCTAGAACGATTCTATGGCGACCAACGGAGAAAGGCAAGCGGTTGTTTTCGTTTTCCTTCAAGTACATGCCCGTGAGCGGAACGGAGCAGTCGGACCAACTGGTGAGTTCGGGAACACTCGTGATTAGTGTACGTTCCAGCACGTCGCTGGGATCGAGCGGACTTTCGCGTCGGGCCTTCGCGTTTTTTGGGCCAAGGTTTTCTGGCGAGTCGATTCGCGTTTGGCCGCGGTGGGGTATATGCCATTAAGCCGTCCTGGAGATAGACGAAGGTGCGACCTACCAAGTCCTTGACAAAGGGTGTCTCCACAAATTCCGATGCTGGAACGGAGCCCACACCAGTTGGCTGGGTTTGTCGCTTACCGTCCAACAGAGCGTCATTGGGGGTGAAGCTGAATTCTTCTTTGCAGAAGGAACATGAGTAGCGGCGTTTTCGCCGCGATTCCACACGCACTTCTCGATGACACCAAGGGCAGGTCACTCTTTCCATCTCCATCAGTCGCTCCCTTTCTCGCAAGCATTCCTTCGCAATGCACCGCACGGCACGAAAGGGAAGACCGCGTCTACCGCCAGCGGCCCGTGCAAATGACCGCGCAATAGTCTCCAGATTCGCGGATAGGTGAGCGTATCGCGTTCCGCCAGCAACGCACGGAATTCCGCTTGTCCTACGAGACCGCACAACGCTGTCATGGTCACTTGGTCGGTGGCCAAGCACCGCCGCGAAACACGACAATCGCTCATGATCCTTGTCTCCTTGGTAAAGCCCGATACAGATCTCAGCCGCGACACGATAGGCGATCTGGAGCAACTGGCAAATGGCTAACGGTCGCGAAGGCCAAACGTGTTCGTTGCGACCCTGCCCATTGATTACCTCGCCCCCGCTCACCACCGAGCGCAAAAAAAAGCCGACGTGGCTGAACACCCGCAGGCATTCGACCACGTCGGCTTACTTTTCAACGAGCCTCCCAGCACCGCCGAGTTGCTCTTCAGCTAGTCATCCGACCACACACACGCAATTATACAGGTTTTGGAAGGACCGTGCAACCCTTGCCCACGACGCCCAGCAAGAGCACCGGCACCCAAGGAACCGCAAGGGCATCCGCGATCGCCCGAGGAACCCAGATCCTGCCCGCAAGTTCGCTCAAAGACTTGGTCAGTTCCACTTCGTTACCCATGGGACTACCTGTTCGTCTCGGTGGTCGTCGGTTGATTCGCCCGGGCAGGGACGCTCACTCGGGCGATTTCTCAATCTCCTCCGATTGATTGTTGATCCAAATGCGTGATGGCTGGAGTTCGGCGTTGTGTTGGGTATCCAGCCCGGCCTCCTCCAACGCGGCCTGTACGTCTTCGTCAGTGAGCGGCTGGCCGTCCAAGTAGACCAAACCCCAATTGACGGTGCAGCCGCTGTTGACGTGCAAGCCCGTCGCCACTTGAGCGACCAACAGCCTTGGATTCATCCGTGCCATCAGGTCTTGAACGAGCGGAAGCTCACAATCGTCGCGTACGGAGAATGCTTTCGGCAATTCCACGGCAGCTTGCATCGTATGTCTCCCTCAGCTCCTGTTTTTTTGAAATTGCCCAACGTTCACGCTTGGTCGTTACAGCGTTTCCGCTGCACGAGACACGAAAAAAGCCGACGTGATGGAACACCCGCAGGCGTTCGATCACGTCGGCTTACTCGTTAACCAGCCTTCCGGCACGGCCGGGTTGCTGTTTATCTAGTCATCCGACGAATTCTAATTAATCTCTTGGCGGAGGAGCTTTTAAGTTCCCCACCGCTCCACTCCGCCTATATTATAGGAAGCTGATCGGGGAAGGCAAAAAGATTTCCTTGATGGGCAACTTGTACGACGGCCTTTCCTGCGAAAACACGAGCACGCTGTACGGCCCGATGCTGATGGTTCCGGCGGCAGGGACCGGTTGCAGGCACGGATCGATCGTAAGATGTTCACGGTGTCGGTTGATCGGCCCCCACCGCCGTTCGCTCGGCGCGCCGCTGGCCGTCGATGTCCTCCAGAACGTCATCCCAGCGAGTCACCCGCGGGATGACGGATCGGGCGGCCGTCTTCAAGTGCAGGTCTCCCCGGTCGGCATGCTCGAACCAATCGCGGGCGTCGCGGGTCTCGTTGCCCTCGATCCGCACCGGGCTGGACGTCTCCACTCGCATCTCCGGACCGCTCAGTAAATTGCTGGCCGCCACCAAGCCGTCGTTGTCGTGGACCAGCCGGATCAGCCGCCGCAACCGCGAATTGGGATCGTGGATCGTGTTGTGGAGGATCCGGCAGTCGCGGGTGTAGTCGGCCAGGATGCCGTTTTCCGGACAACGGGTAACGAAGTTGTTGCGGACGACGCAACGGGTGCAGTGCACCGGAGTATCCGGCCCGCGATGCGAATTGCCCAGGCAGATGCCGCTGTCGCAATCAATGACGGTATTCCGCTCGACGACGCAGTCCCGCGCATCGACCCACAGGAAGATCGCTCCGCGTGCTTCCCCCGTGCGGCCCTTGATGCCGACGAACACGTTGTCGGAGATCGTCCAGCGTTGGGCATACATGACGTCGATCCCGCCGATGTAGTTCCCGCCGTAATTGTCGGGCCGATCGGCCTCGTCATCCTCGAACTGCTTGGGCCGATCGTTGTAGAACAGGCAATACTGCACGCGGCAGTCCGAGGGACGCAGTCGCTGGCGGTCCTCCTGGGGCACCATCACGCCCTTGACGCCCCGCTGCCAAACGTTGTGGATCACACAGTTGTAAATCGTGACCCGATTGACGCCGCGGTCCGAGTTCAATTTGATGCCGTTCCACTTGACATTCTGGACCGTCAGATCGGCGATCGTCACGCCGGAGCAGCGGGTGATCCCGACCAGCTCGCCCAGGCGGCCTTGGCCGTCGAGGATCACCCGGTCGCGTTGGCCGGATTCGCTCCGGAGCGTGACGTTGTCTGCATGCAGCTCAAAATAGCGAGGCAGCAGGTAGTGCCCATCCGCCACCAGGATCGTGCCGCCTGGTGGGATGCTCTCGGCTGCCGCATACAACTCGTCCGCACTCGCCACACGAACGACCGGCCCGGTCGGATTGGCCAGCGGCGGGGCTGTGGGAAACCACGGTTGGACCGGCGGTCCGCCGCCCGCGGCCGCCAGACCGATCGCGGGAAGTAGAAAGCTGATCAGGAACACACACAAGCGGGTTGTTTGCATCACACATTGCCTCCTTGAAGTAGTATACTAAACGCACGTGGACATCCGAACCAGCCAGCCTCTCACCCCAGGGAGAATCAATATGTACCTCGGCTCCACGCTTTCTCCACGCCGATTACGCCCCGCCTCCGTGCTCGCCGCTTGCCTGATCCTTGGGCTTGCCGTCCAGGCTCGCGCGGTCTCGCCGACGGCCGGTGAAATGGCGAGCGCCAGAGGTTTCGCGATCGAACACCTGTCAAGCATGCAGGCGGCGAACCTGCCTTACTCGTTCGTGTACGGAGGACGGCCGTCGAGCGAGTTGCTGCCGGCCTGGACGCGTCAGGAACAAAACGAAATCTTGGACGCGTCCCGCACGCAGCGGACGGTGACGTACACGGATCCGCAAACGGGGCTCCAGGTTCGTTGCACTGCCGTCGAGTACCAGGAGTTTCCCGTCGTCGAGTGGACGCTGTACTTTCGCAACACGGCCGGGGCCGACTCGCCGCTGTTGGAAAACGTCCAAGCCCTGGACGTGACCTGGCAGCGCGAGAGCGACCAGGAGTACCTGTTGCACCACGCTGCTGGTTCGCAAGCCAATCGTTCCGACTATGGTCCGCGCGAAACGCCATTATTGCCCCAATCCACGGCACGCTTCGCGGGCGCCGGCGGCCGACCGACCAACGTCGACTGGTCGTATTTCAACTTACAGTCGGGCGATCGGGGCGCGATCGTCGTCGTGGGTTGGCCGGGCCAGTGGGCGGCGGAGTTTGCACGCGATGCCGACCGCGGCCTGCGAATCCGCGGCGGGCAGGAAGGAGTGCGGACCAAGCTGTTCCCCGGAGAAGAGATCCGCTCGCCGCTGATGGTGCTGCAGTTCTGGCAAGGCGACCGGCTCCGCTCGCAGAACCTGTGGCGGCGGTGGATGATGGCGCACGGC
>CAYOBW010000422.1:0-4943 GCA_964402115.1 uncultured Victivallales bacterium | reverse complement strand
CACCTGCGCGTGCTGCAGAACGTGGGCATGACGCGGATCGACCCGGTCATGTACGACGGGCACCCGGTGGTGCCGCTGAAGTTCCTCAAGGCCCTGCTGCCCGACCCCGGCTCGCTCGGCCCGCTGACGAAGGGCAAGACCTGCATCGGCTGCCTCGTGCGCGGTCGGAAGGACGGCCGGGCGCGCACCTACTGGGTGTACAACATCTGCGACCACGAGGCCTGCTACCGCGAGGTGGGCTCCCAGGCGATCTCCTACACGACGGGGGTGCCGGCCATGATCGGCGGCCTGCTGATGCTGACCGGCGCCTGGCGCGGCCAGGGCGTGTTCAACATGGAGCAGTTCGATCCCGCCCCCTTCATGCAGGAGCTGAACCGCCGCGGCCTGCCCTGGCAGGAAGAGTTCCCGGACGTGGCGTTCTGAGGCGGGCGGAGCGGGGCGCATCTCCGACGATGTGGCGCAAACTACTGCAAGTCAAGTGCTGACAGCCTGCAGCCTAAACACCTTTCCAAGCTGAATCGCGCTTGCATGGATTATACCGTTGGTTATACCATGGATGCATGCTGACGGGGAGTAATGCGTCATGACAGTGAAGACCGCGATCTCGATGGATGCCGATCTCTTCGCGCAGGCGGAGACCTTGGCCGAACGGATGAAGGTTTCGCGCAGCCGGCTGATCGGCCTCGCGTTGGACGAGTTCATCCGCCACCGCCACACTCGGGCCATGCTGGACCAACTCAACGCCGCGTATGCCGGCACCCATGATGGCGCGCCGCTAACGGTGGCCAGACTGCGGCGAGCGGCCCACCGCCGACAGGTGGAGGGTACATGGTAATCCGGCAGGGGGACGTCTTCTGGGTGGAACTCGGAGAGCCGGTGGGGTCCGCGCCGGGATACCGGCATCCCCATGTCGTCATCCAGAACAACGTCTTCAACAGCAGCCGGATCGGCACCGCCGTGGTGCTCGCACTGACCTCCAACCTGTCGCGCGCCGCGGCGCCAGGCAATGTGCTGCTGCGAAAGGGCGAAGCCGGTCTGCCGAAACCCAGCGTCGTCAACGTGTCCCAAATCCACACCGTTGACCGCAGCCAGTTGGTCCAGCGGATCGGGGCTCTGTCTCCCGTCCGCGTGCGGGAGATACTCGATGGCCTGCTCGCCGTCGTGGAGCCGAATGAGGCGCCCCCTATGAGCGATGCGGGAACCCCTGACACTGTCCCCGCGGAAAGGAACCCGTGGCCACCACTGCGCTAACCTTGGATCCCGCCGCGCTGGCCGCGGTCCCGTCCCCCTGCTTCGTGGTGGACGAGGCGGCCCTGGCGCGCAACCTGGCGAAGCTGGCGGCCGTGAAGCAGCGCACGGGCTGCCGCGTGCTGCTGGCGCTCAAGGGCTTCGCCATGTTCCGCGTCTTCCCGCAGCTCCGCGCCGCGCTGGACGGCGCCTGCGCCAGTTCGCCGCACGAGGCGCGGCTGGGCCGCGAGGAGTTCGGCGGCGAGGTGCACGCCTTTGCCGCGGCCTTCAGCGCGGCGGACATCGCCGACCTGCTCACCACCTGCGACCACCTCACGTTCAACTCCTTCAACCAGTGGCGGCGCTTCAGGGACGCGGTCCGGGCGGCGCCCCGCCCCATCGTCTGCGGGCTGCGCATCAACCCCGAGCACTCCGAGGCGCCGCGCCCGCTGTACGATCCCTGCGCCCGCGCCTCGCGGCTGGGCATCCGGCGGCAGGACTTCGCCGGGGAGTCGCTGGACGGCCTCACGGGGCTGCACTTCCACACGCTCTGCGAGCAGAATGCCGACGCCCTGCAGCGCACGCTGGCGGCCGTCGAAACCCGCTTCGGGGACCTGCTGCCGGCTATGCGCTGGATGAACTTCGGCGGTGGCCACCACATCACGCGCGACGACTACGACCTGGACCTGCTCTGCGCGCTGATCGCCGGCTTCCGCGCCCGGCACAACGGCATCCCGGTCTACCTGGAGCCGGGCGAGGCCGTGGCGCTCAACGCCGGCGTCCTGGCGGCCACCGTGCTCGACGTCGTGCGCAACGAGCTCGACATCGCCGTGCTCGACGTCTCCGCCACGTGCCACATGCCCGATGTGCTGGAGATGCCCTACCGCCCGGCCATCGTGGGCGCGGGGGAGCCCGGCGAGCGGGCGCACACGTACCGGCTGGCCGGCCTCTCGTGCCTGGCCGGCGACGTCATCGGCGACTACTCCTTCGACGCCCCCCTGCGGCCGGGCGACCGGCTGGTCTTCCTCGACATGGCCCACTACTCGATGGTCAAGACCACGACCTTCAACGGCATCCAGTTGCCCGCCATCGTGCTGCGCCGCGCACAGACGGGCGCGCTGGAGGTGGTGCGGCGTTTTGGCTACGCGGACTTCAAAGCCCGCCTCTCGTAAGGAGCCCCCCATGCGCGACCGGCAGCTGTACCCCTCGTTCCTGGAACTGGACGTCGCCCCGCCGCCCGCGGCCCAGGCGCGCTTCCACATCCTCTCCGCGCCTTACGAGAAGACGGTCTCGTACGGCACGGGCACGGCGCAGGGGCCCTCCGCCATCCTGCGCGCCTCGCTGCAGCTCGAAGCCTACGACGGCTGCGGCGTGCCCGCCGAGGCGGGGATCCACACGGCCGACCCGATAGACTGCGGCGGCGCCGCCGAAGAGGCGCTGGGCCGCATCGCCGAGGCGGTGCGGGCCACGGTGGCGGGCGGCCACGTCCCCGTCCTCCTGGGGGGCGAGCACACGGTGACGTTCGGCGCGATCCGGGCGCTGATTCCCGGCGCGCCGTTCGGGGTCGTCCAGTTCGACGCCCACGCCGACCTGCGCGAGAGCTACGAGGGGACGCCATACAGCCACGCGTGCGTCATGCGCCGGGTCGTGGAAGCCGGCGTCCCGCTCTTCCAGCTCGGCGTGCGCAGCCTGACGCGGGAGGAGGACGACTTCCGCCTCCTGGCCGGCATCGGCCACCTCGACGCCGCCCGCCTGGCGCGCGCGGGCGTGCCCGCGGAGGTGCTGCCGCCGGGCTTTCCGGAGCGGATCTACCTGACGTTCGACGTGGACGCGCTCGACCCCTCCATCGTTCCGGCCACGGGCACGCCGGAGCCTGGCGGGCTGCAGTGGTACCAGACGCTCGACCTGCTGGCGCGCATCGTGGCGGGGCGCACGGTCGTCGGCCTCGACGTCGTCGAACTTGCCCCGCGCGCGGACTCGTACGTCTCCGACTTCGCCGTCGCCCGCCTGCTCTACAACCTGCTCGGCCTGATCGTGCGCGGGTCGGATACCCGCGCCACGTAGTTGCCTGCGTCCACCTTCCGCGTGGCGCCGGTATCCGACCGGCGCAGACCCGATCGGGAGCGGAGGCTGCGGTTTGACACCGCACCTCGGATCAGGCCAAGCCAGACCATGACGAGCGCCGCGGCAAGGCCCCACCGGGTCGTGACATCCAGGGAACCTCGCCCCTTTTCCGTCGTCTTTGGACGACGTCGGGCGGGCGGACGGCACGCTGTGGACAAGGGGTCTTGCGCGCTTCCGCACAAGCGCCAGCGAGCAGGCATCTCGGACTTCATGTAACATGTTCTATTGCAATGTATTCCGCCATACGCTAACGCGCCCTGCCGGCCATGTTTTTTCCTGTCCGGAGCTTGCTTTCCGGAACCGTTCCAGGGTATAGTTCACATTTCAAAGAGAGGGTCTGGAAAGCCTATGCCTGAAGGTCAGGATGCCCACAAATACGACGCGACGAATATCACGGTGCTCGAAGGGATAGAGGCCGTCCGCAAGCGTCCGGCGATGTACATCGGCGACACCGGCATGCGCGGCCTGCATCACCTCGTTTACGAGATCGTGGACAACAGCATCGACGAGGCGCTGGCGGGGTACTGCACGCGCATCCAGGTCTCGGTGAATGCCGACGGGTCGGTCACGGTGAACGACAACGGCCGCGGCATCCCGGTTGACATGCACGCGACGGAGCACAAGCCGGCGATCGAGGTCGTCCTGACCACGCTGCACGCGGGCGGCAAGTTCGACAACGACAGCTACAAGGTGTCCGGCGGCCTGCACGGCGTGGGCGCGTCCTGCGTGAACGCGCTGAGCACGTGGCTGGAGGTCGAGGTGCGCCGCGACGGGCAGGTCTACCACCAGCGCTACGAGCGCGGCCACACCGCCTCGAAGCTCGAGGTCATCGGCAAGACCACGAGCGTCGGCACGAAGCTGACCTTCCTGCCGGACGCGACCATCTTCTCCGTGACCCAGTTCGAGTGGGACATCCTGGCCACCCGGCTGCGCGAGCTGGCGTTCCTGAACCGCGGCATCGAGATTTCCCTCAGCGACGACGAGCACGACCGCCGCGAAGTGTTCAAGTTCGACGGCGGCATCGTCGAGTTCGTGCAGTACCTGAACCGCAACAAGACGCCCGTGCACGAGCGCATCTTCTTCGCCGACCGGATGCGCGACAACATCCAGGTCGAGATCGCCCTGCAGTACACCGATACCTATAACGAGATGGTTTACTCGTTCTGCAACAACATCAACACGATCGAGGGCGGCACGCACCTCAGCGGCTTCCGCGCGGCGCTCACCCGCACGGTCAACAACTACGCCAAGGCGAACAAGCTGCTGAAGGCCGAAACCGAGGCGATGGGCGGCGACGACATCCGGGAGGGGCTGACGGCCATCGTCAGCGTCAAGGTCCCGGGGCCGCAGTTCGAAGGGCAGACCAAGACCAAGCTCGGCACGGGCGAGGTGCAGGGCATCGTCGAGTCGGTGGTCAACGAGGAGCTGGGCAACTTCTTCGAGGAGAACCCGAAGGTGGCGCGGGGCATCATCGACAAGGCCATGCTGGCCGCGCGCGCGCGGGCAGCGGCGCGCAAGGCCCGCGACCTCACGCGCCGCAAGGGCGCGCTGGATTCGGCCGCCCTCCCCGGCAAGCTGGCCGACTGCTCCGA
>CAYOBW010000421.1:0-4945 GCA_964402115.1 uncultured Victivallales bacterium | reverse complement strand
CTGGCCGCCGGACTCGGCGCGGGGGCCGCGGCCTTCGCCGCCGCCGGCCTGGCCCTGCGGCTGCCCGAGAGCACCGCCATCGCCGCCTCTGTCGGACGGCTGTGCCGCCGCCTGGCGGGCCGGCGTGACTGACCGTCTCATGGTTGTCGCGATCTGCGCTCTACCGGCCGAGGACGGCCGGCTCCACCTGCGCTGGAGACGGCGGTCTCCGCCGTATCGGCGCGCAGGCAGCGACAATTCCGAGACGGTTAGCAACCGCCGTGCCGGCGGTAGTCGCGGGGCGCCTGGTCCGTGGCCTTGCGGAAGACGTTCGTGAAGTACTGGCTGGACGAGAAACCGCAGGTCAGCGCGATGTCGGTGATGGACCGGCGGGGCTCTTCGCGCAGCAGCACGGCGGCACGCGCCACGCGCAGGCGCGCCAGGTACTGCATGGGCGAGAGGTTGTGCAGCGTGCGGCAGTGATAGGCGAAGCGGGTCACGCCCAGCCCGCAGCTCTCCGCCATCGCCGGCAGCGTCCACGGCTCGCCCAGCGCTTCGCGCAGCTCGTCGAAAAACAGGGCGACGCTGCGCTCCGCGCTCGTCAGCGCCACGCGCAGCGGGATATTGCGCTCGCGAAACACGCGCAGCAGGTGCAGGAGCAGCTCGTTGACGGTCACCGCCAGCTCCGAGCAGACGTGCGGCCCGCCGCGCACAAGGATGTCGGCCAGGCCGAGGAAGCCGCGGCGGAGCGCCTCCGAGCCGGGCCAGATGTACTGCTCGTTCTGCCGCAGGCAGCGCGTGAGCGCGGCGAGGTCCGCGCGCGACAGCACGATCCACGGCGGCCACCGCCACTCCTGGTGCGGGCGGCGCACCCCGACGTCGAGAATGAGCCAGACCAGCTTGCCGACGCCGATGTGCGGATCGCCGAGCCGGTGCGGCTGCCACGGGCGCGTAATCATGAACTCCCCGTGCTGCAGTGTCTGCGCGCGGTCGACAATCGTGACCGGCAGGCTCCCCGTCGCCAGGTAGGTCAGCTCGATGCCCTCGTTGCGGTGCAGGGGCAGCCCCCAGTCCTGCGGGTGGTCGGCGTCCCACATGCCGACGCTGCGCATGCCCGGCAGCTCGTCGCCCTGCAGCCGCTCACCCGGATAGCCCCCGCGCGAGCGTGCCGCCAGCCGCAACTGCCCGCCCGCGGCGGCCGCGACGAGCGGCCGGCAGGTGTCCGCCCGGTACGTCACGCCATGCTCGCGGTACACCGGCCCCGCACCGGCGGGCGCCGCAGCGGACGTGAGACATTGCCGTTTGGAGGCCATGACCGTCCATTGTACCGGCGCATCGGCCGGATGCAACCAGGCATTTCACCAGGCAAGACGCTCATCACCGGCCGGTTTCTCGCCTGGAGCCGCCCGATCGAACGCTCCGGTTGAGCTAGCCCGACGGCGGCAACCACGGCAGGCATCCGCTGCCAGACCCGTCATCAGAACCCTCGTGCACGCCGCATCTTGCTTGCGACCGCATGCGTGCACGGCTACATTGCCCATAGATTACCGTCGGCTCCGTTGTCGCCAGGGCAAAGTACAGCAGAAAATGGCGGCTGGCAGTATTTACGACATCGAGCCGTCTAATACAGATGGTGAAAAGGTCACATCTGTTCTACGTCCACCTCGAAGCCATCGACGAGGTGTCGCACGCGCAGGACCTGAAGCTGCAGGCTATCGAGGATTTCGACGAGCGGGTTGTCGGCCGCGTAATGATGGCCGCGGGCCCGGAGGTCGCCTACTGCGTGCGGCCGGATCATCCGGTGCCGCTGGCGCTCGGCAAGCACACCCGCACCCCGGTGCCGGTGTCGGTCTACCAGCCGGGCGTGCCGCCCGACGGCGTCACGACCTTTGACGAGGCCTCCGCGCTCAAGGGCGACATCGGCCGCCTCTGGGGCTCGGGACTGATGGACCTGCTGCTGAAGTGAGAAAAGGAACGCTCAATGTTTAACGCTCAACGCTGAAGTGTTGGCGCCTTCATCCGGGAACGTTGGGCGTTCAGGCAGTCTTACACCGTTCATTCAGCGAGCGGAAGCACGGCCTTAACCCGGTAGAACATGTGCGGGGCGGACACAGGCCCAAGAGGCGAGGCCGTGCTCACGTCACGCGACATGGTCGTTCCGGCGTCAGGGGTCATCACCCCCAAGGTGCTCTGCGACCAAAACGCCCCCGCACCAAGCTCGGTCGTCTGCCAGAGATCGTACAGCCGGGTCGGCTGCACAGTCCACGTCAAACGATTGGTCGTTCCGAACGGTGAGAACTCGGTGAAAGCCAGAAGCGAGGTCTTATCCAGTGGATCGGTGTCTGCGCCATATTCCTCAACATCGGGAACGCCATCGCCATCCGCGTCGTGACCCCCGCCTCTCAAGACTCTCAGGCTGCCCCCTTGGCGATATTCCCAAGAATCGGGAATGCCGTCGCCGTCGCTGTCCGCTCCCGCACGCAGGACGGTCGTCCGGACTCCGCCGAGATTGATCCAGCCGAGGTTCGAGCCCCACGCGTAACCGCTCAGGTTGCCGGAGGCCAGATCCACCTGCGGATCGCCCGTGTCCTCAAAGACCAGCCAGCCCGCATTCGCGCTCCACGCCAGTCCGCGCAGCCGGCCCGCGCCATCGTGGTTCACGCCGGAATCTGAGCCATCCCTGTTTCCGTAAGCGTACCCGTTATTGGGCGCGCCGTCGCCCAGCGTGATCCAGCCGAGGTTTGCTCCGTACAGATAGCCCGAGCAGAACGACTGGCCGATGATCGCGCCGTTGGTGCCGTCCACATACGCGTTGATCCACCCCGCGTTTGCGGCGTAGGCGTAACTCTGGGCCGGGTCAACCGTCGAGTCGGCGCGGACCAACCCGCACAGCAGCGCCGCAAGAGACATCAGAGTGACTTTCATGTGCATCCCTCTCACTGGGTGAAATTCGCATTCGGGTCCGTTGAACCGGGTGCCGTGCCGCCCGAATTGCCGGAAATGGCCCCGGTTGTAACCGTCGCCTGAACGACCAGGCAAACGTTCCCGGCCGCGACCTCCCAGTTTCTGGCGCTGCCGTTAGCCGTGTTACGCGCGATGAAGTTGCCGGTTCCATCCACGTCGATGCCGCGGTCGTTATTGGAGACGTTGTTGCCCTCAATCCGGTTGTGATTAGATATGGCAAATATTCCCGCGCCGTCACCGTCAAAGTGTCCATTATTGCGAGCGTTGCACCCGTAGACCTTGCACTCGCTGTATAGCATAATTCCGTTATTGTAGTTGCCGTTCGCGGAGG
Source organism: uncultured Victivallales bacterium (assembly GCA_964402115.1). GTDB lineage: Bacteria > Verrucomicrobiota > Kiritimatiellia > UBA8416 > CAYOBW01 > CAYOBW01. The sequence goes on along the minus strand of CAYOBW010000421.1, from coordinate 1,671 downwards.
AATCAACGAGCGTGCAACCCCCCTCAAGATAGAAGCCGTCACTCCCGTTATAAGACGCCGTGCAACCCGAGAGCGTGCTGCCGGCCGTGGAGATGCCGCGGCCGCCGTTACTATACGCCGTGCATCCGGAAATTGAGCAACCGGCAAAAGTGAAGATGCCAACACCACGGTTCAAAGACGCCGAGCAATCAGACAGCCTGTTCCCGACGGACGCAAAGATGCCGACATCTGTGTTCCCATTCGCCGTACACCCGGCGAGCACACACCCTGAACCCGACAAAAAACCGAAATAGTTCGTAGAGGCCTGTACGGCGGACAGGCTGGCGGTGGAACCGTACGCATAGATGCCGGCTTGTGAATTTCCCCGCCAGTTCACAACTTTACCGTTGAGCACTCGCAGGTTCCGGTAGGTACTTTTCTGATAGATACCGCTGCCGCTCACGCTGCCGGATCCGACCAGCGCATGACCCGCCAGGTCGATGGTCACGTCGTCCGCGTTGACGGTGATGCCGTTGGTGTTCGCCTGCGAGCAGGTCAGCGTGCCCGCGAGCTTTACGGAACACGGCCAGTTGAGCGCCTGCGGGACCTCGCAAAGCAGCAGGTTCAATTGATTCTCGGTCCCCGAGATCGCATAGTTCTCCGTGTTGCCGAGCACCGTGTTCTCATTCACGAAATTCTTATTGCCCGTGACTTGCAGTCCGTTGTCCGCGAGGGTCAGGTGGTTCCGCTCGATGCGGCTTTCGTTTCCGCTCACCAAGATCCCGGCACCCGTGCCGCCGTTGCCGTTCTGCATACAGAGGTTGTCGCTCACGACGCACCGGCTCCGCACCACGATACCGTGGCCCGTGTTAAGTGAAACCGTGCTCTTCCGGAGCTGGCCGCCCGCGCCTAAATGGACGCCGGAACCACACGACGTCGCCAGGTCGGCCTCCAAGACGCTGTTTTCGCCGGCCTGAATGCCGATGACATCGCGGCAGCCGCTCACCCGGCTGCGGGTCACGCGGGACTGCTCGCCCACGCTGATCCCGCCCGAGCCGCAGTTCTCCACGCGGACGTCTTCGACCACGGCGGCGTCACCCAGCGAAAGGCCGACCCCGGGGAAATTCAGGATCTGCCCGTTCTTCACCGTGATTGAGCTGGGGCCGACGATGCCGTCCAAATCCGTGTCGGCGCCCTCGCCGACATAGATGATGGAAAAGCCGTTCAGGTCCAGCGTGATGTTCCCCGTCGCAAACGCGATGCCCTCGCACCCGTCGGGGACATACAGGTTGCCGGTGAGATAGTAACTGCCGTTGTCCTGGATCAACTGGTTGTACGCGCTGATCGGCTTGCGCGGCTCCACCTGGCTCAGCGTCCGCATCGAAGGCACGGGCGTTCCAGGCGGAGGGGTTAAGTCGCCCTGCGCGAAAATCTCTCCAGCCGTTGACGCAACAACAAAGGCAACCCTTAAGGCATACAGATGTTCGGCTTTTGTGGTCATTCACTCTCCGCGTGATAAGAAATCTCTTTTCAGGCGGCATGGGCACGCACCCGTTGTGACCGGCCTGAATGAGCGCTTTCATGGGGGGAGAGTATCAAAGCTGGGGTGGAGAGGGCAAGAAACACGACCAAGCGCCCGGGCGCATTCCACCTCCGTAGGGGTTCGTTTGAGGGACGAGGAGCGGAATCATC
>CAYOBW010000420.1:0-4955 GCA_964402115.1 uncultured Victivallales bacterium | reverse complement strand
AACCTGATTTATGATTACCCTGTCAAATGGTCGAAATACAAGGTGTTGCGGGATTTCCTTCAAAATTTTTTCGATGCGGTCGGATATGAAGAATGGCAAAACCGTTTTTCTTACGAGCTGAAAAAAGATGTGCTGACGTTCAGGGTGGCCGATATCCAATTTTCCTACGACTGGCTTGTCCATATTGGCGCATCGACCAAACGCCAGGAAACAGGCAAATATGCAGGCTATTTTGGTGAAGGATTCAAAATTGCATCCCTTTGTGCCTTACGGGACTTTGAATGGAACATCGAAATGGCTTCCCGAAACTGGGAACTGCTGGTTGGTACAGACAAATTGAAAATCGACGGGAATGAGTTGACCTCCCTTTCCTATCAGGTGTGGGAAACCCGTGACATCCGCTCGGACACCATCCTTTGCATTTACCCATTTTTTCAGTCCGATGTTTCTACGCTTCAAACGGTCTTTCTAAGTTTTTACTATTCGGAAAATCCCCTTTTCGGCGCCAAAATATGGTCCAGCCGGACCGCTGCTGTCTATTTTCGTTCAGATCGTTCCAAACCCGCTGATTATCCGACCACTTATGAACAACGTGGAAGCGGAATCATTTTCGCATGCTATCAGGCGCTGGGCTCTTTCAAATACCCATTGATTTTCTGCCTGAACAACTTTCGCCTGAATGACAGAGAAAGATCCGGACTGTATATGATGGATGTCATCACTATCATTACCCAAACAGTTTCCTTGTTACCCCCGGAGCCTGCAGCAGCCGTATTGGAAGTCATCAAGGATCAATGGTATGCGTATCCGGAAGGAAAATATGATTTTGAAACATGGCACCATATCGTCAGGCAATTGGCAAGAACCATCAGCCAATCGGATTCACAGTTGACTGCATGGAAGCAAAAATATCCTGAATTGATTGTTACTCCGTTTGTCAAAAAAAGCGATCTTCACAAATTTAACCGACGAAGACAGGCCCTGGCGTGGATCAAGAGTTCCGGCATCAAATATCAGTTGGTGCAAGATGCTTTTATCGCTTTCAACTACCCGGTTCTGGAAGATTTATGCGACGAATATGATGGATTCACGGTCGCGCGCGTTCCAACGGAAAATGAAGCCATTTATATCAACCTGTTAGAGACGCTGATCTTAACCCTGATGGCAGACATATTTGGCAGTGTCGATCTGCCAGCCTGCAAAACCATTCAGGGAAACCGGGCTGTATGGCAGGGCATGGCATCCTGTATCCGGCTCAATAAACCGATCCACACACGGGCCGGTCTGAAAATCCGGTACCGCCTGCCCTATATTGCCATCAAAAGCAGACTGTTGAAAAAAGGACTGTTTGGTGAGGCTTTGAGTACTTATCTGCATGAAATGGCGCACATGTTCGGTGGCGATGAATCCTCAGCCTTCAGCAATGCATTATCGGTTATCATGGCAATCATCACCGATAAAAATGATCAGATCGGACATTTTCAAAAACAGTGGGAAAGAATGGAATGATCAGATTTTTAACACTTGGGAGAACATGATGAAGAAACCCACCCCGGCTGAAACGGACCAGGCGGATTTCCCACGGAATATCGGCGCCGATGTCACGGTGCTGCTCGATTCTCTCCACAATTCCATCATCGCCATCGATACGACAGTCCGGGTGGTGTTCTGCAACGATGCCGGTGAGAAACTGATCGGTGCAGATATACTGCGAAAGGGCATAATCCTTACTTTCCTTTGAATACGATAAAGGGTACAGTTCCCTCTTTGTTGAATCTGCCATCCGGATGTATGTTCAACGACAGATGTCCGGATGCGTTTTCCGACTGCCGGCATAATCGAATCGGAAATGGTTGCCGCAGTACCTCATCACAAGGCACGGTGCTTGAAATATGTCTGAAATCGACCAGTCGAATATATCCGGGTCTCCTCCCCTTGTTCGAGCCCACAATATCGTCAAACACTATCCCATTCATGGCGGGATTTTTCTCAAGCAGATTGCCGCTGTGAAGGCTGTGGACGGCGTTTCCTTATCGATTCGGCAGGGTGAAACCCTGGGACTTGTGGGAGAGTCGGGTTGCGGCAAATCCACGCTGGGGCGTGCGATTCTCCGCCTGGAAGAACCCACGTCCGGCGAGGTCTTTTTTGAGGGCGAGAATATTCTGACATATTCTCCGAAGCAGGTGCGGGAGCTTCGAAAGCAGATGCAGATCATTTTTCAAGATCCGTTTTCATCCCTGAATCCCCGGAAAACCGTATCCCAGATCATCGGTGAGCCCCTGCTGATTCATGGCGTCAAAAGCCGGGATGAAAGGAACAATCGGGTTCTGAATCTGCTTGAGGTCGTTGGCCTCAGGCAGGAACACATGCGGCGCTATCCTCACCAGTTTTCAGGAGGTCAGCGCCAGAGAATCGGTATTGCCAGAGCGCTTGCTCTGAATCCCAAGCTGGTGGTCTGCGATGAAGCCGTATCCGCGCTGGATGTCTCCATTCAGGCTCAGGTGATCAATCTGTTAAAGGATCTGCAAAATGAATTCGGATTGACGTATCTCTTTATTTCACATGACTTGAGCGTTGTGGAATACATCAGCGACCGGGTGGCGGTGATGTATCTGGGAAAGATCGTTGAAATCGCCGAAAGCAGCGAACTTTACAGCCAGCCCCTGCATCCCTACACACAGGCGTTGCTCTCTGCATCTCCCCTGCCGGACCCCACCTTGAGGCGACATCGCATCCTCTTGAAAGGCGATGTTCCCAGCCCGATCGATCCGCCGTCTGGTTGCCGGTTTCACACCCGGTGCTTATATACCCAAGAAGAGTGCAGCAGGCAAGAACCGGTGCTGAGAAACATTCAGGGTGAGCATCAGGTAGCTTGTTTTTTTGCCGGATCTGTCGGCATGGCAGCATGACAACCCGTGAAGCAGTCGCCCGCCATCCCGAATCTTCTCAATGTCAGGTACCGCATTGTCATATAAAATCCCATGGCGGATTCAACCCAATTCCTGTCGGGCTTTGGCTTTCGGATAAAGCCGGTCTCGCTATCCGGGATAAATATGAGCGCACCGGTCTCTTTCATGAGAAGTGACAGCTCGATGTCCACCAGCATCTCGGTTGCAGGAAAATCAACCTGAAACGAGCCGCGTCTGAAAAATTTGCTCTGATTTCCTGAACTGATACCGGAAGCATTCACCCATATCCGGTTTAAAACCGGCATCAGCCGGTTGAAAAACGTACCCTGCCGTGAAGGGTGATTCGAGCCTAAGTATCCGCCGACAGCGTTTTCATTTTCTTGAAGCGCTTTCATCATGCGGGAAATTGCGCCTGGCAACAGTCTGGATTTTGCTGAAAGAACAACGATCACATCGTTCTGGGCCGTGCTGACCCCGCTGCTGATTTGCAACCCCCTTCCAGGCCCGGATGAAAGGAGATTGATATCCGGAAACATTTTGGCAATCATCGGGGCATCGTTGAACGGCTCGCTGCCAACAACAATAATTTCAACCGGACATTCAAGCTTGCTGATGGATTGAATGCATCCGACAACATCTGGCTCTGATCTGTCCAGTGGTATAACCACGGATACAGTATCAGGCTGCGGAAACCAGGCCGGCCAGTACTGGATGTTTTTCCAGAAACACCACAGGCTGGCAGCGATAAAGGGAAGAAATTCGGATGCCTGAAGCACTGGCCAGTTATGCCATAACGGGTGCGTGGCCCATGGATGAAAAAAGAAAACCAGCGGCAGCATGGTCAGATGGAGAATGATCCAGGGCGGGGATCGGTACAGCACCAGAAAAGGTGTAACCAGCAGCAAGTACCATGTGTGAAATGTCGGAGCAAAAACCAGTAAAATGGCAGATACCAGAAAAACAGATCGGGGTCTGTCTGGTGTCAGAAAAAATATGAACCCGCAGATACTTGCGGCAAAAAGCATAGACACCCAGGCCGTCGGCAGCACGCCGATTGTGGACAGACTGACATAATAGAACAGGCCATTATGGTTGAAGCTGGATAGGAAAATATCGAGTGTGGACAAAAAATCCATTCCCGGATCATAATAATGCAGCATCAATCCGAAAGGCAGCAGAAAAAAGGGAAAGTACTTGAGGTTGCCACGCTCGACAAGCAGGGGCAGAAAGATGACAGGCGTCAGTTTTGTCATGGCGGCAAGCCCAAGCGACAGGTACATCAACCATGGCTTTTTCTGTCTGAACCCATAAAGGGATAGCATGATCCAGAACACCAGGATGCTTTCCAGATGGCCTTCCCCTGCCACAGAGATAATTGTTATGGGATTTAGTGCATACAGGACGATTTCCCTGAAATCGCGGGTAACCGGGCGCAGGATCAACAGCAGCACAACCAGCGTTCCAATATCGAAGGTAAGCAGGATTGCTTTAAAAAAATTGTGACTGGGTGAAATGGCGGCTCCCAGTTTAAACAGTATCTGTGCAAAAGGCCAATAAATCGCAGGAATATATTTAAAATTGATATCCTGCCAGTTTTCATTCCTGAGGTGTTTCAGCGTCTCGGATTCCGGCGCCAGAAGATACGGGTTATACCCAGCGATCTGAATTTCTCCTTCCCAGATATACCGATTGATATCGCTGTTTTCCGGAAACTGAAATACCGCAATAACTCTGACCAGAAGAGCCAGCAGCAGAACAAAGACAAGCATCTGCTTACCAGGCCAGTACCTCATGATCCCGAGCATGCATAAGAACATGCCGACCGATCCAATCAGATAATACGGGCTTCCGATGATATCGTCACCGGGAATCAGAAGAAACGCAGAGAAAACAGCGTAAGCAATAAAAGCGCCGATGCTATAAACTTTTTTCTGATGAAAGCTAATTTTCAATGAGTTCCCCAGTCCGACAGAAGCTCTGAAATATAGACATTCAGAAAAATAATTTCACTGCGTTATCGGTCGGGAATGGCCGAAAAAGGCCTAT
>CAYOBW010000419.1:0-4957 GCA_964402115.1 uncultured Victivallales bacterium | reverse complement strand
CTGCATCTCCATCATGGCCTGCATCTGGCCGATCAGGTCGGTCTGGCTGAAGAGGCTGACGTCTGTCTCCTCCATCAACTTGAGGAGGTTGATCTGCACGCCGCGGCCGGACACGTCCTTGCCGGCCGTGGGCTGCGCCGCGATCTTGTCAATTTCGTCGAGGTAGATGATACCGTACTGGGCCAGCTCCACGTCGCCGCCGGCGGCCTTGACGAGGTCGCGCGCCAGCTCTTCGACGTCGTGACCGACATATCCCGTCTCGGAGAATTTCGTGGCATCGGCCTTGACGAAGGGCACGCCGATGAGCCGCGCGATGCAGCGCATCAGGTAGGTCTTGCCCACGCCCGTGGGGCCCAGCAGCAGGATGTTGTACTTGGCGTACTCGGCCTCGCGCAGGGCCGGACGTTCGAGACAGCGTCGCACGTGGTTGTAATGGTCGCAGATGGCCACGCTCAGCACGCGCTTGGCCTCGTCCTGGCGCACGACGAAGCGGTCCAGGTGGTCGCGGATATCGCGCGGCTTCAGGTTGAAGGCACGGATCGCTGCAAGCCGGTCCTCGGCCGCTGCCGCTGCGGCCGGCGGCGACTCTTGGCGCTGCGCTCCGCCGGCAGCGGGAGTCCCCTGGCGGAAAGCCAGATTGGCCCGCTCCAGAAGCTCGCGTAGTTGCACCTCCACCCGCCGCTTCTGTTCGTCGTCCGGAGGCGTCTCGCTCATGCCCGTTCCTCCGCCACGCCTGCCGTGGCTGTCCCGAAACACAATGGCCGCAGCACATCGTGTGCTACGGCCATTGTACGGGAACCTGCGTCAAACCTTACGCCAGGATCGCATCCTTGGCAGCCTTGGCGATGCGGAACTTCAGCACCGTCTTGGCCTTGATCTTGATCGCTTCGCCAGTGGCCGGGTTGCGGCCCATGCGCGCGGCGCGCTTCACCTTCACAAGCTTGCCCAGGCCGGGGATCACGAAACCGGTCGCCGTCGTCTTCGCGCCCTTGTACGCCAGCTCAACCAGCGCCTCAACGGCCTGCTTGGCCTGCGCCTTTGTCACACCAGCCGCTTCGGCTATCGCCGCAATGACCTGCGTCTTCGTCGTCGGGGTACTCTTTGCCATTTCCAGACTCCTCTATTTATGGGTTCCAAATTGGTCCCGTGTTGGGGCGATATATAGCCGATGCCTCCCGGCACTGGCAACAACTATTTCGCGCCTATTTCGCGCCTTCTTGCGGCTTTGGCGGGCCTTGGACACGCGTGCGCGACCGCGACGGAATCACGTTTACGAGCGCCGTGCAAGACGCTACAGTGAGGGCACAAGGAGGGACGTTATGGAACTGACAGGGCTTTCCGAAAAACACAAGGTGGCGACCGTGGCGCTCGTCGAGGCCGTGGCCATGGCCGATGGCAACATCTCCGAAGGCGAGTCGGATACGATCAACAGGCTGGCAACCGCGCTGGGCGACGAAGCCTACCGCGGCCTGCTTGACGAGGCGGAGCGCATGTTCCCCGACCTCCAGGCTCTCAAGGCCTACTTGCAGAACATAACCAACGCGGAGGAACGCGATTTGATCTTCGGCACCGTGCTCGCCGAGGTCATGTCGACGCCGGCCACGGTCCACGGTCAGTCCGCCATGCTTCAGTGGCTGGCGGAAACGTGGGGCATCCAAACCGAGGAACTGCCCGACGGCGTACCGTACCCACCGACCCCCTGAGCAGGCTCACCCGCCGCCACGCTTGATCGTGAAGTCGCACACGAGCGGCAGGTGATCGGAGTAGGTGACAGAAGGCATGGCGAAGGCGTCTACTTCGATCTGGGGGCTGCAAAGGATGAAGTCGAGCTGCCGTCGCGGCAGCCAGCTCGGGAACGACGGCAGGCCGGCCGTGTTCGCCGTGGCCAGCCCCGTGGCCGCCAGGAACAGGTCGATCTCCCTGTCGCCCCACAGCATGTTGAAATCCCCCGCGACGATGTGCGGCTTGGTCGTATCCTTGACCATGGCGTAGAGGTCGCACAGCTGGTGGTGGCGCACGCGCGGGCTCAGGGCCAGATGCACCAGGAAGACCGTGAGCTCCTCGAGTTCGAGCTCGATCACCAGCCGTTTGACGCCCTTGTCGAAGTAATGAAACTGCTCGCTGGTGATGCTGTCGCGCGTCAGGAAAGCGTTTCCCTGCTTGTTCAACACCGGCAGCAACTGTGCCAGCGAGCCGTGGCCGTACTTCGAACGGTACGTGTGGTAGTGCCCCAGCGCGGCGGCCATCGTCTCGGCCTGGCACTTGCGGCCATGGCGGAACGACCCGGCATCCACCTCCACGAGCCCGACAATGTCGGGGCTGAGCGTCTGGATGAAAGCCGTGATGGCCCGGATGTTGTCCGTGGTTCTGCGCAGGTAGCCGCTCCACGGCAGCACGAGCTCGCGCCCCCCGGTCCCGTAGCGAATGTTGTACAGCAGCAACCGCATGTCTTCCTGTCGCACGCAGGCTCCCCGCCGCACGCGCAGCCGGACTATAGAACAACCCCTCCCCGCTTGGGAAGCCCGCAGACGAGGTCCCTCTCCCGCGGGCGTGCTCGTCTACGTGCGGCCCAATCGGTGCTTTCCAGCCACCAGCGGCTCGCGAGGACGCTCGCCCCCCAATTCCGTCACCGCACCTCCGGCTTGACAGAACACCAAGGGCGAGCGGCCCCGCGAGCCGTCGTGAACGGGATGATCCTGATCGGACTGCGTGTAGATCAACGGCTTGCCCGCGGAATGGGGAGGCTGCGCGTCACATCACGGGCGTGATCACCGTGCCGACGACCTTGTACAGCCGGGTCAGGATTTCCTTGTTCGACAAGGTTCCCACCGCGCCGGGAAAATCCCCGGCCTCGCGGTAGTTCCAGTAGAAATCCGCGTGCCCCGGCGGCACTTCGGCCCGCCCCGGCTGCAGGGCGAAACTCGTTGTGTTCTGCAGCGGCCAGATATCGAGCGGCACCCTGCCGAGCACGCCGTCCAGCAGGGCATTGACCTTGTCGAGGTGCAGCGGGATGGCCCGCCGCGCAATCACCCAGCTGTTGCGGGCGACCATGTCGTTCTCGATGTCGGCCTGCAATTCCCGCGCCACCGCGGCGTCTTCGATCAGCAGCCCGACCTCGGTGTTGAGGTTCTCGGAGCGCGGGTCGAGATTGAACGACCCGATGAAGGCGATCCGCCCGTCTACAACGAGCGATTTCGCGTGAATACAGAGGAACGGCAGCCGCTCCTGGCGGCCGGCCGCCAGGCCCTGCCTGGCCAGCTCCAACAGCGCGGGGTACTGGGGCAGCACCCGCGCGAGGTCGCCGGGCTGCGGCATGTACTCATGGATCTCGAGGCCCAGCCCTTCGACGTAGTTCGCCCGCAGCCGGTAGTTCGCGGAATACGCGAGGATGTTGTCCGTCGAGCCAAAACTGTTGGAGCTGACCGCCACGCGCAGCCGCGGCCAGCGCTTGCGCAGGTCGCGCAGGAGCTCCGCGGCGCGCGGGCTGACGACCAGGTACGGGGACTGGATGAAGACCGTGTTCGTGGCCGAAGCCAGCACCGCGGACAACTCGCGCGTCGTCTCGCCCCGCCCCCAGAAGAAGAAGCTCCGGTTCTTGCCAGGCGCATCCGCCACGAAACGCACGCGCGTCACCGGCCGCAGCCTGCTCACGAAGCGACACGCAAGCTCCCCGGCCGAGGCCTCCTCGGCGTCGAGCGTCTTGAAGAAGGGACCGAACGCGTAGTCCGCGCGCTGTTCAAAACGCCGGAAGGTCCCGCCGGCAAGCGCCTCCCGCACGTCGATCAAGTCCCGGCTGGCGACGGATAGCTCGTGCGACCAAAAGGCCTCGAAGGACGCCACAGCCTCACGGACCACCGGACCGATCGCCAGTGCGTCGCGGTCCTTGAAGTTCATCTCGGTGGAGTGATTGTAATACGTGTTCTCGACGTTCCGGCCCCCCGTGACCAGCGCCACGTCGTCCACGATCACCACCTTGTTGTGCATGCGCTGGTTCACGCCCTTGAACGACCGCAGCCCGCTGAGGGCCGTGTGCAGCGCCGAGGGCTTGATGCGGGAGGCGGCCGGGCGGTAGTGGCGCACTTCGAGGTTCGGGTGGGCCGTGGCGAGAAAGGCCATGGTTCCGGGATCCCGCTCGGACACCAGGTGATCGGCCAGGACCCGCACGCGCACGCCGCGGCGGGCGGCCTCGATCAGCTCGCAGATAAGCAACCGGCCGCATTCGTCATTCGTCCAGATGAAGGTCTGGATGGCGACGCTGCGCCGGGCCTGGCGGATGAGATGCACGCGCAGGAGCAGCGCATCGTAGCCGTTGTTGATGATGGCCACGTAGTTGGTCGCCGGCCTGCCGCGCGCCCCTTCCTGGGCCCAGCCGGCACGCGCGACCGCCTCCGCCAGCGGCGAGGTAGCCAGCGTCCCCTCCTCCGCCGGCCCCGGTCCGCCCGCCGCCCAGGCCTGCCACCACGCCAGCCACACTCCCGCCAGGATCCCGCAGCGCCGCATGCCGCCTCCGCATTGATGGTTTAACGATCCATGCAGCGTAGCACATCGCCCGCCGCGGCTGGAAGGAGGGATTCGCCGGCCTCCAGCCTTTCCATTCCGGCGCCGCTGTGCGAATGTGTGCCTGAAGCATACTGTATGACGTTTCCAGGCGGTCGCGGGCAAAGGGTGAGTACAGACGTCGGTCAACGACTCTTCCCGTACGCGCTTCTTCCGTGTTTCGTCGTGCACCTGCCGTTTCGAGTTTGAAAGGAGTAAAGCCCATGACTCAGATAAGGGGAATCCGTCGAATCGTGACCGGGGCCAGCCAGGTGGACGGCGCGGGCGTCAAACTGGTCCGCGTGCTGGGCCACGCAACGACCGGGGACTTCGCCCCGTTTCTCATGCTGGATGCGTTCGACTCGCGCAATCCGGCCGACTACACGAAGGGTTTTCCGTGGCATCCTCACCGGGGCATCGA
>CAYOBW010000418.1:0-4960 GCA_964402115.1 uncultured Victivallales bacterium | reverse complement strand
CGCGAAATCGGAAGCCGATTGCAGAAGAAGAATGGGATCAACTTACGTTTCTAGGTTCAAGGGTTTCCGGGGTCTGGCGGGTGAACAGGTCTTGGCGCCCCCGGCATTCCCCGATGGCGCGGAGCGTAGAAACCTGCTCGGATGAGAACTGAAGGGCTGATAGGTAGCTGACCGATAGTGATTTCATTCAGTGCCCCGTTGAATGCGGTAACGAACAAAGATAATGGGGTAATATATCTACGTTGTTACCCTATTGCAAGTGCGCTTCTACCCGTAATCCTGATTGCCGGAGCGGAAGCAGTACGTGGGCGACCTTCAGGACGGTGGACTTCCCCGCGCCGTTCGGTCCGTAGGACCGTCCCTGATCACTACGCGGAGAAAGCGCGACACTGAGCCTGAAGTGTGTGAATTACGCTACTACAAATTGCGCGGGAAGTAGTTATCTAGAACGTCCCCGATGCGCTCCTATCTTAGCGCCATTCAGACGTGACCCCCATACCCGGCGTCTTCAGAAAAGCGTCTGACTCTCACTCGGCACGAAGTGGATCGCCACGCGATGTGATTTCAGCCCAGTTTCCGATTCCGTCGTCGTCGAAATCATCGAGGTAGGGATCTAAGGTCGATCCATCGACGACCGCCAGGCGGAAGAATCCGCTGCGGGCGGCGGGATCAACTTCGCCGCCGAAAGTCAGCAGGGAATCGGCTCCGCTCTTGATGACCGGGAGATAGGCCCAGTCTTCGAGATTGTGGGACTGCTGGACGAAGTAGGTAAGCCGCTCGCCGGCCTGCCATTCGAGGTGCCACGAGTCGGGCGTGAGGTGGAGAGAGAGCTCCGGGGTGGATGATGACACTGCGCCGGTCGTCTTATCGGCTTCCATCCGGACCATGGCGCAGCCGCGCACAAGCGGCACCTCGAGCACGATCCGCCCCCCCTGTTGGGTGGGAGTGATCGGGGTGGCGGATGCAACGCCGGGGTGGAGGACCTCGACCGAGTGGAGTTGGGCGATCGGCAGCGGGCCAAGTTCAACGGTGGCGGTGGTCGCGGAGCCGCCGAACATCACCGGCATGACGAAGCCGGATTTCACCTCGAAGAGGTTGGCCAGGGCGTTGCCGCTGGCGACCTCGATGACATGCGGGATCAGCACCCATTTCTTGCCACGCATGGCGTTGAACAACGGGCCGTAGTCGAGGAACCACTCTTCGATCGCGGCATTGGGCGTGGTGTTGTGGTTCGCTTTGGGAAATGGAACCGAGGGGAAGATGCCGAGGTAGAGGGATTCCTGGAAGGAGGCGTCATTGGTGGGCGAGCCCCAGATCACCACCGGCTTGCGCGCGCCGGCGAGCGCCAGGAGGTTGTGGATGCCGGAATGGCGGAATTCGCTGTAGAATCCGTCGAGGTGTCGCAGCACGTCGACGCGGCGCATGATGTGGGAATTGGCGAACACCACCTTGTTGCGGGAGGTGGCGATCGGGACCAGTTTTTCCATGACCTTGTGCCACGAGTGGATCAGCGAGCGGGCCGGCGCGCCGGTCCAGGTGACACCGTCGTCGGCCGCGGGGTTGAATCGTGCCAGATGGTCGAGCCGGTCGATGCAGATTCCCGAGCATGACGGCAGCTTGTTCGAGATACCGGTGATCTGGCGGAGGATTTCCGACTGCCAGGCGGGATCGCCGGGATCAACGAGCCGGCAACCGAGCCAGCTCGAAATCCCGAGGTTGGCGTTGGGGATCTGGTAGTAGATGAAATCGTTGGCGTCTTTCCACAGGTCGGCATCGTCCTCGGCTTGTCGGGGTGGCGCGCTGGCGGCGATGAAATTGCCGGCCTCGGTGACGGTGAAGTATTCGAGTTGGTGGAAACCCTGCTGGCGCAGCACCTCGGCGTAGCCGTTCATCGAGTTGACGCTCTCCGGGCTGGGGACAATGACGTGGCCGCTGGCCTCGGTGCCGCCGATTGACATCCACTGCTCGTCATCGGTCGCGACCGGTGGCAGGCTCATGCCGATGTAGGGCCATGGGAAGCGGGCACTCCAGTTCATCGTGAAGCCCATGGCGCGGAAACGCTGGGCATCGAGAGGCTCGCCCCGGTAGTCGGCGTAGGTTCCGCCGCCGCCGACCAAGTGGGCCTCCGGGTTCGGCGGATCGAAGGCGGCGGGCCAGGCGCGGGTCATGAAGCCGAGACCGGCCCGCCAGTCGGACGGATGGGCGACGAGCTGCATGTGGAGCCGGATCGTGTTGCCGCCGCCGATCCGCAGACGGGTGCGCTCGAAGTTGACCGCCCCGCCGGCGTTGCTGTGCAACTGCATGTCCTGGATGAAGTCGAAGGGCGACTGGACCAGGCTGAGAGCGCGGTCGGCACCTTCGTTCAACCAGCTCGCGATCGGCACCGAGATCCCCCCAGTGGAGCTTGTCGGCGAGCTTCCGCCGCCGAGCGCGAGGTGGATTTCGCTGAACGGCATTGGCGCGAGCGGGTCGCTGTAGCCGTTGAACAGCGGCAGGTCGGACCGGGTCCCCGCCGACCAGAAACGCAGGTCGCCGCCGACCGGGGCGATCTGGAGGTAGGTCTGGATGGAAGCGGTCCACGGGTCGCCCGCGCCCTCGATCACCAGATCCCACGCGATGCTGTCGGGTTCGCTGCCCGGACTGTAACTTTCGGTCACCGTGGCCTCGCGCCCTTGTGAGTTCCGGATTGTGCGGACGAAGCGCAAACCGTCGCCGGTCTCCTCCATGTCGAGGTTTCCGGTGGTGGTGCCGGCGAAGATCGAGCGGCCGAGGGCGGCGCGTTGGAACGCGGGACCGCCGTCGCTGCCGCCCAGCGTGATCCCGCAGATCTCGCCGCTGGCCTGGTCGAACACAAGGCTCAGGTTTCCCGAGGCGGAGGCGACCCCGGGGGCGGGAACGGCGGAAACCGTCACATTGTCCACCACGGCTTGAAGCGCGGAGCCGGCGTTGTCACCTGTGAGCATTCCGAGGCGCACGAAGAGAGTTTGCCCCGCGTCCGCCGCCGTGGCAGTGTAATTCTTGCTCATCTCGGTCGTGTCTCCCAAGCCCAGGCCGGCCACATCCGACTTGCCAATGCGCGTCAAGAACTGGTCTGGCGTCCCGCCCCCGCCATTGGAACGATACAGCGCCACTTCGAAGTCGGACAAGGCGGTGTTGGTCGGGCGGCCGATCAGCGCACTGAGGGTCAGTTGGTCCCCCAGGGAAATGGTCCCGACGGCTTGATAGAGAGACTGCCCGAGCATCCTCTCGTCCAGGAGGAGCCAGTTGTTTCCAGCGGGCGTATCGGGGATCGTTGGGAGCGTCTCGCTGATCGCCCCCGCGAGATTGTCGACCAACGGTGTGCCGACGTTCGTCCAGCCCGTCACCTTCGGATACGGGTAGGCCGCCGGATTCCCAGTGCCATAAGACTCGAAACTGCCGTTCGTCAGCTCATAGGCCGCGTGTGTTGAGGTAACGCAGACGAAAGGCAACACCAATGTGAATAAGGCGGATCGGACATTCATAAGGAAACCTCCGGAAATTACTTCGGAGTTGGGTTGAGGGTGATGGTTCGGTTTGAGATGTGGCTGGTTTCATGGTGACTCCTTTTGCGACTGCTTTGCGGGCATTTCGCTCCAGGTTTCAGGCGCGCCGCCGCCGCCATGCATGGCGATGACCAGCGGCCAGCCGCCATCAGGCATTGTGCCCACCGTGCGAATTACGTAGGCACAGCTCAGGCTTCCGTGCGTGACACGATTGGTGGCGACGTCGGCGGCGAATCGGCCCCGGTCCCACCCGGCACGGTAGGCCTGCCAGGCGGCCGTCCGGACTGCCGCAGGCTTTTCCACAAGCAGCCGGTCCAGGGATTGATCGAAACGGAATGACTGGCGGTTCGCCGGATCGGCGTTGAAATACTCCGCAAGCTGAGCTTCGAGGACCTTTTCGGGCGAGGTGGCGTTTCTTGCAGCCGCACTGCCGGATACCCCGGGCGGCTCGGCGTAGCGGCTCGTCACGTTGGTGGCCGGGACATAGCTCACGCCGGGAGCCCATCCGAGCGGGAAGGAGACTTGTGTTCTGCGAAAACTGCTTGCGTAAATGGCATGCGGAGGCTCGTCCGCTTTGGCTGTCTTTGCCTGGTTGCCGAACCACGCCTGGTCCAGCTTGCTGTCGGCCGGTTCTGCTGCGCCGGTGAAATGCCAGCCATTGTCCCACACCTCTACCCAGGAGTGATTCCCGCTCTTGTTCGGCCACATCGGAATGCCGGCAAAGCGGGCTGGTACTCCTACGGACCTGCACGCTGCCACAAGCAGAATGGACAGCCCAGTGCAGGATGCCTTCTTTTCTTCAATGCTTTCGTACGGGCTCATGTCCGGCTTGCTCCGCTGTGTTGAATAGCGTACGCCAAGCATGCGGAAAATCTCGCCGTTCAGCCGTGTCGCCGCCTCAGCCGGGGTTTTGCAGACCGCCACAAGCGGCAGGAAGCGTGTCATGAAATCGCGCCGCCAGTTATCACGCCGCTCATTCACACAGGAATATGGAAGTACGTCGTTGAGGAAAATGTCTTTCGGCACTTGCTTACCCCACAGCACTTTCTCCATCACCTGGTACGCGCCGTCCGTGTCCTCAAGGAGGAAGTCCGCGCTCAGCGACACGAGATCGCGCTCAGGCATGTTGGCGATGAGAAATTCAAGGCCCTCGCGGCGACTCGCCTGAACGCGGTTCATGGCGGCTTCAATCTGGGGCCGATTGGTACCTGCTCGCTGAAGGGCCTGTGTGATTGCGGGCGGATATTCCGCAGCGCAAAGCGTGCTGTTGGCCGCAAGGAGTCCTGTCGCAACAAGAACCATGAGGAAGTAATCGGAAGTTTTCATTGCACCCGGATCATGCACGACTGTGGCCCAGAAAGCAACTTGGAAGTAATTTCTCTATGGCTGATTCTTTTGGCAAGAATGCGAGAGAGGCGAGGGATGGGGAGCCGGCG
>CAYOBW010000417.1:0-4974 GCA_964402115.1 uncultured Victivallales bacterium | reverse complement strand
GCGCACGGCTCACGAGGACGTTCGCCCTCCCGCTGCGATTCCCTGCAACCTGTATGCCAACGCGAGGGAGGGCGAGGCTCCTGCCGAGCCGTGAAAAACGGCGGTGCGCTGCGGGTGCGATGAGATGACCAGGCCGCCGTGGATAGGGGACGTGGGCTAACCCTTGGTCGCGGTTTCCCCGGCTTCGCTGGGGATTCGGGCTCCCCGCGCACCTTTCTGCTTTGTCTGGCATGCGGTCGGGCGTTCGGCTAGATTGCCGGCCACGGAACAGGAGGCTACACCATGAGCACGACGAACCTGACGGGACTCGAGCGGACACTGCGTTTCATCCGGGGCGAAGCGGTTGACCATCCCCCCTTTCACCCGATCGTGATGCGCTGGGCGGCGCAATACGGCGGGGTGAAGTACCGCGACTTCTGCCTGGAGCCGGCCGCGAAGTGCGGGGCGATGATCCGCTGCGCCGAGGATTTCGGCGGCGACTGGGTCACGGTGATGTCCGACCCCTACGCCGAGGCGTCGGCGTTCGGCATCCAGGTCGAGTATCCCGAGGACAGCCTGCCGCTGGACCGGGGCGGGCACCTGGCCGACCTGGACGCGGTGCGGCGGCTGCAGCCCTACCGCGTGGCGGACCACGTGCGAACGCGCAACCGGCTGGAGGAGCTCCGCGAGTACCGGCGGCGCTGCGGAGAGCGGCTCTTCATCGTCGGCTGGGTCGAGGGACCGATCGCCGAGTACGCCGACCTCCGCGGCCTGACCAACGCGGCCCTGGACCTGCTTGACGATCCGGACGCCGCGGCGGGCGCCATGGACGTCATCACCGACTGCGCCTGCGCCTTCATCGCCGCGCAGGTGGAGGCCGGCGCGCACTGCGTCGGGATCGGCGACGCGTTCGGCTCGCAGATCGGCCCCGCGCTGTACCGGCAGTTCGCGTTCGAGCGCGAGCGGCGCATGATCGAGCAGATCCACCGCTGCGGCGCCCTCGCCAAGCTGCACATCTGCGGCAACACCGCCAGCATCCTGCCCGACATGCTCGCGACCGGGGCGGACATCGTGGACGTGGACCACCTCGTGCCCGGCATGGCGGCGTACGCCCCCCTGCTGGGGCCGCGCCAGGTCCTGTGCGGCAAGACCGACCCCGTCAGCGTCATCCAGGACGGCACGCCGGAGCAGATCGCCGCCAGCGTGCGCGCCTGCCACGCGCAGGCCGGCGGCCGCGTCATCGTCTCCGCTGGCTGCGAGATCACACCCGGCACGAGCATCGCCAACATGCGCGCCTTCCAGGCCGCCGCCTGCGCGCTGGCGGGGTCCGGCCGGTCATGAGGAGCAACATGCGAAGCCACCTGTCCCCCGTGCTGGGCATCCTTGTCGCGAGCGCGGCCCAGCCCTGCGCGAGCCGCGCCGCGGACTGGCTGCTCGACCCGGCGCCTTTCAAGGCCGCGGCCGCCGTGCAGCCCGACACCGGCGACGTCGTGCTCGAGAACGGGCTGGCGCGGCGCGTGATCCGCACCCGCGAGGGCTGCGCGACCATCGCGTTCGACAACCTCACCACCACGCGCTCGCTGCTGCGTTCGGTGCGGCCGGAGGCGCTGGTCACGGTGGACGGCACGTCCTATCCCGTCGGCGGCCTGGACGGGCAGCCGGTCCACAACTACCTCGATCCGGCGTGGCTGCAGACGATGCGACCGACCCCGGGCGCCTACGTCTTCGACCGCGCGGAGACGGGCCCCACGCGGGAGCGGTTCCCGTGGAAGAAGCGCCTGGAGTGGCTGCCGCAGGACCTGCCGTGGCCGCCGCCGGGCCGGGCGGTGACGCTGCACTTCCGCCCGCCCGCCGGCCCCGCGGCGGCCCTCGCGGGGCCCGTGCTGCTGCAGGACGATTTCCAGGGCGCGCTGAAGCCGGCCTGGAAGGTGACGGCCAGCCCGACCCACCCGCGCGCCTCGTTCGCGAACGAGGGCAAGGCCGGCGAGATCATGGCCCTGTCCGACACCTGCGTCTTCGCCGATCAGCCCCTGCCGGCGGGCGCGGTCAGCGTCGAGGTGACGGCCGACACGGGCGACGACACGTACGCCAACTCCTGGGGGCCCGGCCTGGCGCTGCTGGCCGGCGGCCA
The DNA here is from genome assembly GCA_964402115.1 of uncultured Victivallales bacterium. GTDB lineage: Bacteria > Verrucomicrobiota > Kiritimatiellia > UBA8416 > CAYOBW01 > CAYOBW01. The sequence goes on along the minus strand of CAYOBW010000417.1, from coordinate 2,864 downwards.
GGCCGTGGCAAGCCTGGTCCTGCGCCCGCACTCCCAGCAATATGAGCTCTGGACGCCGGCCGGCGGCGAACGGCAGGCGGAGCGTTTCGACCGGGCGAAGGCGGCCACGCTCCGGCTGCGGCTCGACGGGAACCGCGTCCGCTTCGAAGCCTCGCAGGACGGCAAGACCTACCTCGCCCTCGGCGACGCGCCGCTCGCGAAGCAGCCGGACCGCCTTCGCGTCGGCAAGGTCGGCAAACGCGGCGAGGGCCAGGACTACGCCCCGCAGGCCGCCGTCGACGCGACTGCGCTGCCGCCGCGCTGCCACATCGCGCGGGTCGTGGTGCGGGGCGCCGAGCCGGCCGCGCAGCCCGTGCCCCGCGACGACCTGCCGCTCGTGCAGGTGCACTACGAGATCTACGACGGCATCCCGCTGCTCTGCAAATGGCTGACCGTCACCAACACCAGCCGCAAGGCCGTGCGCCTGAACACGCTCACGACCGAGATCCTTGCCGCCGTCGAGCCGGAGTCCTTCGTCGGCCGCCCCATCTCCTGGATGGTCCCGCGCCCCGACCTGTACGTGGAGTCGGACTACGCCATGGCCGGCGACGGCAACGCGCGCGTGGCCAACCGCGTGGCGCACTGGAATCCCGATCCGCTGTACGGCACGCAGGTGCACTACGATCGCCAGACGCCGTGCCTGCTCGAGTGCCGGCTCGAGCGCGGGCCCGACCAGGAGCTCGCGCCCGGGGCCACGTTCGAGTCCTTCCGCGTGTTCGAGCTGCTGCTCGACGCCGGCGACCGCGAGCGCAACACCCTCGCGCAGCGCCGCTTCTACCGGACCGTCGCGCCCTATGCCACGCAGAACCCCATCCTCATGCACGTGCGCAGCGCGGACCCGGCGGCGGTGCGCACCGCCATCGACCAGTGCGCCGAAGTCGGATTTCAGATGGTGATCATGACCTTCGGCAGCGGGTTCAACTTCGAGAGCCGGGACAAGGCCTACCAGGCGCGGTACAAGGAGCTCGCGGACTACGGCCGCGCGAAGGGCGTCGCGCTCGGCAGCTACTCGCTGCTCGCCAGCCGCGGCGCGGCCACGGGCGCCGACAACACGCAGGGCGCGCCGACGTCCTTCGGGGTCATGCCCTGCCTCGGGGCGCGCTGGGGCATGGACTACCTCGCCCAGCTGCGGGACTTCATCGCCACGGCGGGGCTGGGCGTGCTGGAACACGACGGCTCCTACCCCGGCGACGCGTGCGCGGCCACGACGCACCCGGGCCACCGCGGGCTCGACGACTCGCAGTGGGTGATGTGGCGGGCCATCACCGACCTCTACCGCTGGTGCCTGGCCAACGGCGTGTACATGAACATCCCGGACTGGTACATCCTCGGCGGCGCGACGAAGACCTACATGGGGTACCGCGAAACGAACTGGTCGCTGCCCCGCGCCTACCAGGAGATCGTCGAGCGCCAGAACATCTTCGACGGCACCTGGGAGAAGACGCCGAGCATGGGCTGGATGTTCGTGCCCCTGACCGAGTACCACGGCGGCGGCGCGGCGGCAACGATCGAGCCGCTGAAGGAGCACCTCCCGCACTACGAGCAGCGCCTCGCGAACCTCTTCGGCGCCGGCGTGCAGGCCTGCTACCGCGGCCCGCGCCTCTACGACACCGACGAGACGAAGGCCGTGGTGCAGAAGTGGGTGGACTTCTACAAGCGCCACCGCGCCATTCTCGACAGCGACATCATCCACTTGCGCCGCGCCGACGGCCGCGCGCTCGACTACATCCTGCACGTGAACCCGGCGCTGCAGGAGAAGGGGCTGCTGATGGTCTACAATCCGCTGGAGCGCGAGGTGCGCACGACGCTGACCATCCCGCTCTACTACACCGGCCTGGTTGACACCGCGCGCATCCGCGAGCAGGAGGGCGCCGCGCGGAAGATCGAACTCGACCGCGCCAGTCGCGTCAGCTTGCCGGTGGCGGTTCCGGCCAGGGGGTGCACATGGTTTGTCGTGGAGTAAAAACGCTGTGGACGGTGCTGCTCGCGGCGGCCGTGCCCGCCGCGCTGGCCGTCGAGTTCCCCGGCCCGCAGCCGGGCCGGGCGGAGAGCCGCCAGCGCGACGGCGTGCTGACGCTGGAGAACGCGGTGCTGGCCGCCTCCTGGCGGGAGGACAGCGGTACGCTGCGGCCGGTCGCCCTCGTGAACCGGCTGACCGGGGCCCGCTTCGCCCAGGACGGCACGGAGCTCTTTCGCCTGGCGACGAAGCCCGAAGCCCCGGCGCCGGAGGGCTGCACGGTGGCCGTCTGCCTGAAGGCCGACCGGGTGATCGCGCTCGCGTCGCGCGACGGCCTGGCCTGGGGCGAAATCGGCTCCTTCCCGCGCGCGGCCTTTCCAGGCGAGCCCCGCCTGATCCGCATCGGCAAGATGGACCTCAAGGCGCAGGCCCGCAACCATGGCGACCCGGGCGCCGAAGGCGCGTGTCTCATCACCGCCCTCGCGCCGCCGCCCGCCGCTCCGGACGCGGACCGGTTCGTCATCCAGGCGCGGGCGAACCAGGCAGCCGTGCGCGAGTACCCGTTCCCCGCGGGCGCCACGCGGGTTGCGTGCCGCATCGACCGGGGCACGGACCAGGGCATGTCCTGGGCGCCCGCCCTCGCCCTGATCTGGGAGGATGGGCAGAAGTTCCTGCTCGTCGGCCTGCGCGAGAAGAACCCCGTGTTCAACCTCACCACGGCCGAAGGCGAGCGGATCACGGGGGCGCACCTCGGCAGCTACCCGGCGCTCGACCTGCCGGCCTCCGCCTTCCGGCTCGCCGCGCCGCCGCGGGTGGCCCGGCTCCCGGCCGGGGGCGTGGCGCTGGAGGCCGAGCTGACCGCCGCGCC
>CAYOBW010000416.1:0-4998 GCA_964402115.1 uncultured Victivallales bacterium | reverse complement strand
GGCCACACCCGCGAAACCCCTGCTTGAGCTACGCCCTGGCGAGCATTACTTCCGCGACGAAGGTGGCCCCGTGTTCGTGCTCGGACGCAATCCAGCGGGGCTGAGCCCGAAGGAGTATGCTGACCACTTCCGCCACGCGGCGGCGGCTGGCGAGCGCTTCATGCGCCTCCATTTCACGTTCATTCCGCCGAACGAAAAAGCCGGTGAGATTGACACAAGGATGCTGCAATCGTGGGATGCCATTCTGGATGCCGCCGAGCAGCACGAACTCGCCGTGCTGCCGGTGCTGGGCGTGTGGGCCGACTGGAACGACGGCAGCAACAAAGAGCCCTGGCACACTTGGGACAAGAACCCCTTCAACACGGCCCGCGGCGGCCCGGCGAAACGACCCTGCGAGTTGTTTGACGACACCCCTTGTCGCAAGCTCTGGCTGCAACGGTTGGAGACCTTTGTCCGGCGCTGGTCGCACCGCCGCGTTATCGTGGGCTGGGAGTTGTTCTCGGAACTCGACCTCGTAACCGGGGCGACTGAGGAGCGTGCCGTCGAGTTCATCGAGCGTGCCGCCACCATCACCCGCGCAGCCGACCCGTGGAAGCGGCCACTCACCGCCTCACAGGCAGGAATCGGCGAGTGGCCGAAGCTGCTGCGGAGCACTGCGCTCGACTTCATCGAGATTCACCCTTACACCGACGGTTCTTTCGGCGGACGACTGGACGACTTGATTCTGACGACAGTCCGCGCGCGGCTCACTAAATACGGCAAGCCCGTCCTCATCGGCGAATCCGGCCTGAACTCCGGGCCACCGCGCGGCACGCTGGATGTCGCGCCGCGCGCTGAGGTTGGGATCCGACACGCCATCTGGGCAGCGATGGTGAGCGGCGCGATGAACGGACGCGCGCTCTGGTGGCAGGACGGCTACGACCAGTTCGAGAAAAGCGACCTCTGCCGCCACTACCACAAAGCCGCCGCGACCGCCGCTGCGTTCGTGCGCGGGGTTGACTACACTGGATTTGCGCCGGTCCCCTGCGTGCTATCGGATGGTTTGCAGGGAGCCGTCATCGGCAACGACGATTCCCGCCTGGGATGGTTCCGAGACGCGCGGTGTATAGCACCCGATTGGCCAACGAGGCCCGTGAGAGAACAAACCGTCACTGTGGAGGCTCCAGGGGAGGCTTGGATGGCCGAGTTCTTCGACTCTGTGACAGGCAAGTCCATTCGCGAGGCGCGGCTAGTCACTCGAGATGGACGCATCCGGGTTGTTCTCCCGGAGTTCATCGAGTCCGTAGCGGTTCGCCTCAAGAGACAGTCGCCATGACGGAATTGAGACTTCTCAGAACTTCCGCGACGCCCAACCATCGGGGGGAGAGTGCTTCGGCCCGCGGCGGGCCTCGCATCTTCAACGCCGTCGTTGGGGCAAAGGAGATAGAATGAACGCAACTGACAAGAGACTCGCCGCGCCATGCGGGCTGTACTGCGGAATATGCGGGCTGTTCGATAGAGGACAATGCTCGGGTTGTAGTGTTCAGGCTCCACACGTCCAAGGATGTGACATCCTCAAGTGCGCAGCGGCCCGGCACATTGATACCTGTGCCTCGTGCCCTGAACTTCCTTGTACGCCAGAAAAGTAACGTATGAGGTTACGAAACCGTTTGCTAGCGGGATGAAAGGAGCCCGCTCTACCAGTTGCCTTTGACTGAAGTCGCAGACAAGCCGGAAACTGGCGGCGGGCCTTCAGGCCGCCGCGCCCGGCTGAGGCACGGGCGCACACTTCCGGCTTGTGATGCAAGGGGGATCGCGCTAACGGCGGGGACCGCCGTCTCCAGGGAGCAAGGCCGCCTTGGAGCCGGCCGTCCCCGGCCGGTAGAGGTTGCGGGGGATAACGGCGGCGACCGCCGTCTCCACGCCTCGTCACCTGCCCACGCGCTGGAGACGGCCGTACCGGCCGTTAGGTGACGGCCCCACTAACGGCGCCGTTCAATCTCCGCGTACGTGCCTTCAGGCCGATTCTTTCGCCGTCCCGCCCTGCACATATGCGACGCGGGCCAGGTGGAACTGCTTGAACCAGCGGACTTTGGGATGAATCCCCGTGACAAACGCGGCGGGCGGTCTGTACAGTGCAGGCTGCGAAGGGTCTGGAAGCACTCGTGGGGAGGCAGCAAGTATGTGCGGCATTGTCGGGTATATCGGTCCGCGCGACGCGGTGGAGATCATCCTGTCCGGTTTGCGGCGGTTGGAATACCGCGGTTACGATTCGGCTGGCATCGCGGCCTGCGCGGCGGCGGACGGCGCTTTGCAGGTGGTCAAGACCAAGGGCAAGGTGGATGATCTGGAACGGTGCGTACGCCAGGCGTGGCCGGATCAGGCCGCGACGGTCAGAGCGCCCGGGATCGGCCATACCCGCTGGGCGACGCACGGTCCCCCCTCGGATGCGAATGCGCACCCGCACCTGAGCCGCAACGGCGCCTTCGCCGTCGTGCACAATGGCATCATCGAGAACTACGTCGCGCTCAAGGCGCGGCTGCAGGCGCGCGGCTACACCTTCGCCAGCGAGACCGACACGGAGGTGCTCGCCCACCTGATCGAGGCGTGCTACGAAGGCGACCTGCGCGCCGCCGTCGCGGCCGCGCTCGAACAGGTCGAAGGCACCTACGGCATCGCGGTCATCTCCAGCCGGCACCCCGACCTGCTGATTGCCGCCCGCAGGGGCAGCCCCATCGCCGTGGGCATCTGCGAGCACGAGACGATCGTCGCGTCCGACGTCAGCGCCATCGTCAGCTACTCCAAGCGGGTGATCTTCCTCCAGGATGGCGACGTGCTGCGCGCCTCGGCCGGCAACGTGGACATCACCTCGATCCAGAACGTGCCCGTGGCCCGCGAGCTCACGCACGTGGACTGGGACATCGACCAGATCGAGAAGGGCGGCTTCGAGCACTTCATGCTCAAGGAGATCCACGACCAGCCCCTGGCCCTGGGCAACGCGATCCGCGGCCGCCTGCTGGAGGCGGACGGCATGAGCAAGCTCACCGGGCTGCAGATGGAGCCGCGCGACATGGCGCGCGTCACCCGCATGGTGATCACGGCCTGCGGCACGTCGCTGCACGCCGGCATGGTCGGCAAGTACTACTTCGAGGAGTTCGCCGGGCTGCCGGCGGACATCGAGCAGGCGGCGGAATTCCGCTACCGCAACCCGATCATCGACCCGGACATGTGCGTGGTGGCCATCAGCCAGTCGGGCGAGACGGCGGATACGCTGGCGGCGGTGCGGGAGGCGCTGCGCAAGGGCGCGAGCGTGCTGGCGCTCTGCAACGTCGTGGGCTCGACCATCGCGCGCGAGGCGGGGCGCGGGGTCTACCTGCACGCCGGACCCGAGATAGGGGTGGCTTCCACGAAGGCCTTCACCTGCCAGGTGGCCGTGCTGGCCATGATGGCGCTGGCCTTCGGCCGTACGCGGCGGCTCTCCGGCAAGGCGGGCCGGGAGTTCGTGCGCGCCCTGCAGCAGGCGCCCGCGCTGGCCGCGGCGGTGCTCGCCCAGGCGGACGAGATCCGGGCGCTGGCGGAGAAGTACGCGGCGGCGAAGGATTTCTTCTTCATCGGCCGCGGCTACATGTACCCCGTCGCGCTCGAAGGGGCCCTGAAGCTGAAGGAGATCTCCTACATCCACGCCGAGGGCTACCACGCCGCGGAGCTGAAGCACGGGCCGATCGCGCTGCTGGAGCCGGCCTGCCCCGTCGTGGCGTGCGTGCCCGACGCGCCCGGCAAGCACAAGACCATCGGCAACATGCAGGAGTGCCGGGCGCGCCACGCGCCGGTCATCGCCATTGCGACGGAGGGCGACGCGGACATCGCGGGCCACTGCGACGACGTGATCCGTGTGCCGCCATGCGCGGAGTTCATGGCGCCGATCCCGGTCGTGATCGCCGAGCAGCTGTTCGCCTACTACGTTGCCAGGGCGCGCGGCTGCGCCATCGACCAGCCCCGCAACCTGGCGAAGTCCGTGACGGTGGAGTAGGCGGCGGAAGGAGGCATGCGGGTCATGGATGCGCAGGTGAAAGAGCTTCTGGCGCGCGGCGTCGTGCTGCCCGCCCCGGCGAGCGTGTGGGTGGATCCGGCCGTGGCGCCGGAGCGGATCGCTCCCGGCGTCGTGCTGCACGCCGGCTGCCGCCTGACCGGCGCGGAGACGAGCATCGGGCCGGGCTGCGTGCTGGGCGAGGAGGCGCCGGTCACGCTCGACGGCTGCCAGCTTGGCGCGGGCGTTGAGCTCAAGGGCGGTTACTGGTCCGGCGCCACCTGCCTGGACGGCGCCAGCGGCGGGTCCGGCGCGCACGTACGCCCCGGCACGCTGCTCGAGGAGCAGGCCTCCGTCGCGCATGCCGTGGGGCTGAAGCAGACGATCCTTTTTCCGTTCGTCACGCTCGGCAGCCTGATCAACTTCTGCGACTGCCTGATGGCCGGCGGCACGGACCGGAAGAACCACGGCGAGGTGGGCTCGTCCTACATCCACTTCAACTTCACGCCCAACCAGGACAAGGCCACGGCCTCGCTCATCGGCGATGTGCCTGACGGCGTGCTGCTCGACCAACCCCCGGTCTTCCTGGGCGGCCAGGGCGGGCTGGTGGGGCCGGTGCGCATCGCGTACGGCACGGTGATCGCGGCCGGCACCGTCTGGCGGCGCGACCAACTGGCGCCGGGGCGTCTCGTGGCCGCGCCGGGGGTGGCGCGGGCCGTGGAGCGGCCGTTCGTGCCCGGCGCCTACGGCAGCCTCGCGCGTGTCCTGCGCAACAACGTGCTGTACATCGGAAACCTGCACGCGCTGCGGGCCTGGTATCGCGACGCGCGCGCCCCGTTCCTGCGGGGAGATCCGTTCGGGCGGGCCTGCCTGGCCGGCGCGGCGCGGCAGGTGGAAGCCGGGGTGGCGGAGCGCGTCAAGCGGCTGCGCGAGCTGGCGGACCGCCTGCCGCGGTCGCTGGCGCTGGCCGACGGCGGCGCGGCGTCCCCGCT